>NZ_CAJMYY010000004.1:0-430366 GCF_905220185.1 Paraburkholderia sp. J11-2
CATTAATGCTACAGCTCGATTCGGTTCCCGCACTGGACCGATGCAATCGGGATGGTCACGCACGCGTCGGCTGGCATGCCCGCACGGATGTCTGCAGGGCACCCGATAGCTGCCATCGAGAGCGTACGGGAACGAATGACGGGAAAGGGTCGACAAGCGCCCTCCGCGTCGCAGGAAACCATCACACACACATTTCCCCAAAACCGTCCTTTGCGCGCTTTGCCCGGCGCGCAACACCGCGTCGCCCTTTCTGGTTTTCGCGCCAACTGGATCCGGCTGACACAGGAAGCGCGCGCACGATGAGCAGATACGCCATTGCGCTAACCGGCCTTATCGCCGCCCCGAACGCCTGGCACGCGTGCTCCGAACGGCGCTGGCGTTCCGTCTCACGCTACCGCCCCCAACGCCCGTCACTCGGACCCGTTTGCGCCATCCACGCCACTGGCAAGTACGCTCGGCGAAGACGTTGAGCGGGCGGCCGAATCAAGGTACCTGGGATTCGCTACCCGTGGACCGCGCCTCCGGTAATCTGGCCCCATGCTCTTCTGACCTGCATCCGCGGGGTCGCCGCAGACTGCGTCGCACGCTCCGCCCCCCAAATATTCTCTTTGACAAACACTCTTAAGATATATATCTTAAGACATGTTTTAAGACACCCTAGCGATAAGGAGGCCCTATGCGCCACCATCTGCAGTTTGGTCATACCGGCCGGCACGGCCACGCCGCGCGCGATCCGCGCGCTTTCTTCGGCGGCCGTCACCCGGCCATGCAGGCGCTTCACGCGCTGCGTCACGCCATGGGCCGCCATCGCGGCGGCGAAGGTCCCGGCGACTTTGGCGACCGCTTCGGCGAAGGTTTCGGCCGCGGTTTCGGCGGTTTCGGCGACGGCGACGGTTTCGGCCGTGGCCGCAAGTTCAGCTCCGAAGACCTGCAGCTCATGCTGCTCGTGCTGCTCGCCGAGCGCCCGAGCCACGGCTACGAGCTCATCAAGGCGCTCGACGCGCGTTCGAACGGCTTCTACAGCCCGAGCCCCGGCATGGTCTATCCGGCCCTCACGTATCTGGAAGAACTGGGCTACGTGAGCGTGACGCTGGAGGGCAACCGCAAGCGCTACGAGCTTTCGCCCGAAGGCCGCACGTACCTCGAAACCAACCGCGAACGCGCAGACCTGATCCTCGCGAAGCTCACGCACTTCGGCCGCAAGATGGAAGTCATGCGCCGCGCGATGGCCGGCGAAGATCCCGCCGAAGGCAGCGGCTGGGTGCGCGAACTGATCGAAGCACGCCGCGCGCTCAAGCACGCACTGCTGCGCCGCACCGACGTCGCGCCGGAAGAGCAGCGCCGCATCGCCGCGATTCTTGCGCGCGCCACCCAGGAAATTGAAAACGGCAGCGAGGGCGAAGGCGTTTGACACGCCACATCGATTCGTCACGCGCCACGCGGCGGCCACGCCGCACCACCCCAACATCGGAGCCATACATGCAGAACCCGTCCCAACTCGAAGTCGTCCGTGTACGTCACCCGCTGAAGTTCCGACTGTTGCGCGTGGCGCGCGTCACCGCGCTCTCGCCCGCGCTCGTGCGCGTGACACTCACGGGCGACCTGAGCGACTTCGTCTCGGCGTCGTTCGACGATCACGTCAAGGTGTTCTTCCCCGCCGCTGGCGAAGAAAAGCCAGTAGTGCCAACTTTGGGTCCTGACGGCGTCGCCTACCCCGATGGCGTCGAGCGTCCCGCCATGCGCGACTACACGCCGCGCCGCTTCGATGCGCAAAGTAACGAGCTCGATCTGGAATTCGCACTGCACGAAGCCGGCCCGGCCACCGCATGGGCGGCACAGGCGCAGCCCGGCCAGTATCTCGGCGTGGGCGGCCCGCGCGGCTCCATGGTGATTCCCACGGGCTTCGACTGGCATTTGCTGATCGGCGACGAAACGGCGCTGCCCGCGATCCAGCGGCGCCTCACCGAACTGCCGCCCGGCGCGCGTGTGGCCGTAGTCGTCGAAGTGGCGAACCGCGCAGCCCGCATCGAGCTGCCCACCGAAGCCGACCTGTACGCCATCTGGTGCTATCGCGACGAAAGCGAGTCGGAGCATCCGCTCCTGGACGGCGTAGCCGAAGTGTGGCTGCCGCCCGGCGAGGGTTACGTCTGGGCCGCTGGCGAAGCCTCGGAAATCCGTGCGGTGCGCGCGCATCTGTGCAACGAGCGTGGCGTCGACAAGAAGCGCATCCGCGCCTCCGCCTACTGGCGGCGCGGCGCGCAGGCGGCCCACGAAACGATCGACGACTGATCGATCCTGCTGGCGCGGCAACCCTGCCGCGCCTTTTTACTTTCAGGCTCCAAGCCAATACATGACCACTACTCTCACACCGCTACGCGAACGCACGCTGCTCTGGCTGCTGGCGCTCACGCAGTTCACGGTCATCATGGATTTCATGGTGATGATGCCGCTCGGCCCGCAGATCATGCATGCGTTCGCGATCACGCCGGCGGCGTTCGCAACGGCCGTTTCCGCGTATTCGCTCTGCTCGGGTCTATCAGGACTCCTTGCGGCGACCTATATCGACCGTTTCGATCGCCGCCGTCTGCTGCAAGTGGCCTATGCCCTCTTCGCGCTCTCCAATCTCGCCTGTGCGCTCGCCACGAACTTTCATCTGCTGCTCGCAGCGCGCGCGTTCGCGGGCCTCACCGGCGGCATACTCGGCTCGATCGTGATGGCGATCGTGAGCGACGTGATTCCCGCCGCGCGGCGCGGCGCGGCCACGGGCATCATCATGACGGCGTTCTCCATTGCGGCCATTGCGGGCGTGCCGGCCGGCGTGCTGCTCGGCGCGCATTACGGCTGGAGCGCGCCGTTCCTGCTGCTCGTCGCGCTCTCCGTGGCGATCTGGCTCGCGGGCTCGCGCGTCGTGCCCTCGCTCACCGAGCATCTCGGCCAGCGCACGCCGCTCGCGCAAGTGCTGCCGAATCTCTGGCAGCTGCTCACGTTGCCGCGCCACCTGAAGGCCTTTGCGCTCACCTTCACGATGATGGCCGGGCATATGCTCGTGATCCCGTTCATCGCGCCGATGCTCGTCGGCAATCATGGCGTCGCGCCGCAGCAGCTCTCGTGGCTCTACATGGCGGGCGGCGCCGCGACGTTCATGACCTCGCGCGCGGTGGGCCGTCTCGCGGACCGCTACGGCAAGCGCCGCGTGTTTCGCGTGATGGCGCTCGTCTCGCTCGCGCCGGTGCTGTTCGTCACGCATCTGCCCGCGTTGCCCTTCTTCGCGCTCGTGGCGTTCTTCGCGCTCTTCATGATCTCGATGTCGGGCCGCATGGTGCCGATGCAGGCGCTGCTCACCACCATTCCCGAGCCCGCGCGGCGCGGCGCGTTCCTGAGCGCCAACAGCGCGGTGCAGGCGCTCGGCACGGGCATCGGCGCGTGGCTGGGCGGCCAGTGGCTCACGAATGGCGCGCACGGCGCGATCATCGGCTTTGGGCAGAACGGCTGGATCGCGGCGGCGCTCACATGCGTGGCGGTGCTATGGGTTTCGCGGGTGCGGGGAGCGACGGAAGACGTGCCGAATGACGTAGCCGCGCCTGCGGCAAGCGTCGCACCAGCGGCTGTGAAATCCTGAGCCACAAAAGAAAACCGGTTCACAGCCGTGGCGCGCCTTATGAGCGCGCCACGCACCGTGAACCGGTCGTGCTTCAGGTAGAAAGCGGATGAAGCAGCGGGCCAAGGGTATGGCCCGCGTGAAGCGCGGGCCCCGACCGGCCGATCGGGTGCTCGCGCTTCGTCGCTCCACGAGGGAGCGAGCCAGTGATGCTTAGAAGCGGTGACGCAGACCCACCGTTGCGGCGACCTGGTTCTGCGAGGTCGACGGCGACAGCGTGTTGATCATCGCCACGTTCGCGCCGGCGTCGCCGAGGCTGCCCGAAGCGTGCTGGTACACGGCGCCAGCGTACACGTCGGTGCGCTTCGAGAGCGAGTAGTCAGCCGTCAGCGAAACCGTGTGCCACTTCGGATCGCCCGAACCGTTCGAACCCGTGACCTTGCCGTCCGTGAACGTGTACGACGCGTTCAGGGCGAGAGCCGGCGTGAGCGCGTAGGCGCCGTTCAGCTCGAAGTTGTCCATGTGCAGGTTCGTGCCCGACGGGATCGAGAACGTGTTGCCGCCCTGGCCGCCAGCGATCAGGTTTTCGTACTGCGTGTGCGTCCACACGAAGCCGACCGTTGCCGGGCCGTAGTTGTAGTTCACGCCTGCGCCGAACGTGCGTTGCGTTTGTGCCGACAGATTGAAGTTGTTGCCGTTCGAAGCCGAATTCGCGCCGTTGGCGTTCGTGTTCGTCGGCGAGTTGTTCATCTGCAGGTAGGCAGCCGCGAAGTTCAGCGGGCCGTTGCCGTACGATGCGCCCGCGCTCCATGCGCGGTTGTTCGCGAACTGGCCGGCGTCATTGCTGAAGCCGTACATGCCGCCGAACTTGAAGCCCTGGTAGTTGACGCTCTGATACTTGACCGCGTTCTTGATCGAGAACGAGTGGTCGAGGTTGTCGTTGTCGAACGGGTGAGCGGCGAGGTTGTTGCCGTAGCCCGAGCCGGTTTCCGACAGCGGAGCGAGGTAGTCGACCATCGAGTCGTACTGGCGGCCGAGCGTCAGCGTACCGAAGCGGTCGCTCTGCAGACCGACGAACGCCTGACGGTTGAACATCGTGCCGCTCTCGGTGTCCTTGCCGTTGTTCAGGTTGAAGCCGTTTTCCAACGTGAAGATCGCGTGCAGACCGCCGCCCAGGTCTTCGCTGCCCTTCAGGCCGAAGTACGTGTCGCCAACGGTGCCGCTACCCTGGTTCCATGCGGCGTGGCCGCCTGCATTGTTCGCATAGACGATACCCGCATCCAGTGCGCCGTAGAGAGTAACGCTGCTTTGTGCGTGAGCGGAGGCTGCGAAAGCGCCGAGGACGCCCGCGATAATCAAAGTATTCTTCATGACTTTCCTTATGACATTCAGACCGCGCTGAAGCGGCTCCGGGTATTGGAGCCACACCGGCAATCCCGGGCGAAGTCTACGTGTCAAAGGCTTTAAATCGCCTTGGCAAACGCTGTAACAGATATTTGCTAAATCTGGAAATATCGAACGAAAATTCCGTAAGTGCCTGTTGTAAATGGGAAATACGGAGTAATGCACCGATCAGCCTGAATAGGCCGTGTGGCAATCACGCGACGCCCGGATCGGCACTGGAATTCGATTATTGTGGAAATCGGCTTAATTGCCGGGTATTTCGGGAAATTAAAATTTCCTTGATGAGTTGAACTTTATCACGACAATACCAGTCATATCGCGCGCGTGCATTATTTCCATATGCGGCGATTATTATTGCGTGAAATCGCGATTATCAAACGAGACGTTTTCGGCCTCCTCTATGGCGCCCGTCATTCCCCTCGCGCGGCACGCGCGCGGGCGCGAGCGCGCGCATCCGTTAAAATCCCGGAACGCTCGCGCGCATTGCGCGCGCACCACCCGCATCGACGCCACTTCTACCGAACGGCCGCGTCGCCCTCACCCGTCCGGCGCGAGACCCCGTCATGACAAACAAAGCCACTGCAACGCCCTTTAGCGAGCTGCCGCTCGCGCCCGCCACGCTCGCCAACCTCACGCGCCTCGGCTACGTCGACATGACGCCGATCCAGGCCGCGAGCCTGCCCATCGCTTTCGCGGGCCACGACCTGATCGCCCAGGCCAAGACCGGCAGCGGCAAGACGGCCGCCTTCTCGCTCGCGCTGCTCTCGCGTCTCGACGCGCGCCGCCAGGACGTGCAGGCCATGATCCTCTGCCCCACGCGCGAGCTGGCCGACCAGGTCACGCAGGAGATCCGCCGCCTCGCGCGCGCCGAAGAAAACATCAAGGTGCTCACGCTGTGCGGCGGCACGCCCATGCGTCCGCAGGCGGCGAGCCTCGAACATGGCGCGCACATCGTCGTGGGCACGCCTGGCCGCATCATGGACCATCTGGAGCGCGGCAACCTCGCGCTCGGCGCGCTCAATACGCTCGTGCTCGACGAAGCCGACCGCATGCTCGACATGGGCTTCTTCGACGACATCGCCACCGTGGCGCGCCAATGCCCGAAGGAGCGTCAAACGCTGCTCTTTTCGGCGACCTACCCGGAAGGCATTACGAAGCTGAGCCAGCAGTTCCTTCGTAATCCGAAGGAAGTCAAGCTCGAAGAACATCACGACGACAGCAAGATCCGCCAGCGCTTTTACGAAGTCACGGAAGACGAGCGCCTGCACGCCGTGGGCATGCTGCTCAATCACTACCGGCCGGTTAGCACGCTCGCGTTCTGCAACACGAAGCAGCAATGCCGCGACCTGCTCGACGTGCTGCGCGCGCAGGGCTTTCACGCGCTCGCGCTGCACGGCGAGCTCGACCAGCGCGAGCGCGACCAGGTGCTGATCCAGTTCGCCAACCGCAGCTGCTCGGTGCTCGTGGCCACCGACGTGGCCGCGCGCGGCCTCGACATCGCGCAGCTCGAAGCCGTGATCAACGTGGACGTGACGCCCGACCCCGAGGTGTACGTGCACCGCATCGGCCGCACGGGCCGCGCCGACCAGGACGGCTGGGCGCTCAGCCTCGCGAGCATGGACGAAATGGGCCGCGTGGGCGGCATCGAGCAGGCGCTCAAGCGTGAAGTCGAGTGGAGCCCTCTCGCGGAGCTGAAGCCCGCCAGCAACGAGCCGCTGTTGCCGCCGATGGAAACGCTGCAGATCCTCGGCGGGCGCAAGGAAAAGATCCGTCCCGGCGACGTGCTGGGCGCGCTCACCGGCGAAGCGGGCTTCAGCGGCGCGCAGATCGGCAAGATCAACGTGACCGATTTTTCGACCTACGTGGCCGTGGAGCGCAGCATCGCGCGCGACGCGCTGCGCAAGCTCAACGCGGGCAAGGTCAAGGGCAAGAAGGTCAAAGCCCGCATGATGGACGAATAAGCCCCCGTACACGCTGACGAATCATCCGCGCCGGGTGCGCACGCCGTTTGCGCACCCGCCATGCACTGCGCCCCAGTGACTCCGCGCTCAACCGGATCAGGAAAGCCATGAAACAAACGCTCAAAATCGATTTCGTCTCCGACATCGCGTGCCCGTGGTGCGCGATCGGCCTCTCGTCGCTGAATCTCGCGCTCGAGCGTCTGCGCGACACGGTCGATGCGCAGATCGTCGTGCATCCGTTCGAACTGAATCCGCAGATGGGCCCGGGCGGCGAATCCGTGGTCGAGTATCTCGGCAAGAAGTACGGCCGCACGCCCGAACAGATCGCCGAGACGCAGGCCATGATCCGTGAGCGCGGCGCGAGCGTCGGCTTCTCGTTCGGGCCGCGCGAGCGCATCTACAACACGTTCGACGCACATCGCCTGCTGCACTGGGCCGGCATCGAAGGCAAGCAGCTGCCGCTCAAGCTCGCGCTGCTGCGTGCGTATCACGGCGAGGGCAAGGACACGAGCGACCACGCGGTGCTCGTCGCGGCGGCGCAGTCCGTGGGGCTCGACGCGGCTCGCGCGCGCGAAGTCCTGGAAAGCGGCCAGTACGCCGACGAGGTGCGCGCCGAAGAGCACGAATACCAGGCGGCGGGCATCCAGTCGGTGCCGGGGATCATCTTCAACCAGCAGTATTTGATCAGCGGCGGCCAGCCCGTCGAAACCTTCGAGCAAGCCATCCAGCAAATTCTGGACGAGAGCGCCAAGGCCTGAAGCCCCCGCGCGGCGTGGCCTCGCGCCCGCGAGAGCCGCGCTTTCACCGCTCGCGGCGGCGCCGTTCAGGCGCCCGGCAAACCGCCGATGCCGGCCGCCCGCTCGCGGGCGTGTAAACTAGCGGGTTTTTTGCCCAGGTGGAAAAGTGCTAGCCCCGCAACGCCTCGCGTTGAGCGGCCCGACGCTCGTTCGCTTACTTGCGCGCTTCGGCGAAGCCGAGGTGCCCGAATCCCGGCAATCGATCTCGGACCAGCTGAGCCAGTGGCTCGGCTGGACGGACGCTATCGCGCTTTCGACGGCGCTGAACGTTCAAACGCCGGGCGGTGCGCCAGCAACGCGCGTCGGCGCCAGTGCCGAACAAAGCCAGAGCGAGCGCGTGCGCGCGGCGCTGAGAAAGGCCATTGCTGGCGAAGGCGCGCCCGCGCGGCGCGATGGTCGCCGCACGCAGGCCGCCAGCCCGCCAGCCGATGTGGAACCCAATTTCGCGGATTTCCGCCAGCGCTACCTGGCCCTGCAGCAGGCGATGGAGAATGACATCGCCACGCTGCGCGCCCGTTTGCGCGCCGCGCTGGCCGCCCGCGCGCCTGCGCTCGCGCGCCTTGCGACCGTCGATGCCGTCATGGAACAGGCGCTCGGCGCGCGCGAGCGCAGCCTGCTCGCCGGCGTGCCCGCGCTGCTCGGCGCGCATTTCGAGCGGCAGCGCGCGGCGGCCGCCGCTGCGCAAACCGACGCGGAAAGCGCTGCGCCGCACGCGTGGCTCGCCGGCTTTCGCAAAGATATGCAGAGCGTGTTGCTCGCCGAACTTGAGATTCGGTTTCAACCGGTGGAAGGGCTGCTTGCCGCCCTTCGCACCAGCTAACCCAAACGCTATGTCCCGCGCTATGTCCCGAATTCGCATTGAACCTGTTGTCTTCGTCGTGGGTCTCGCCGCCGTGTGCTGGATCGGCGCCGGCTACGCGCTCACCAACCCGCTTGCGAGCGCCGTCACGCTGCTGATCGGCGCGTGCTATGTCGCGGGCGCCTGGGAGCTTTATCGCTTTCAGCAGGCCACGACCACGCTCGTCCAGGCGCTCGCGCAGTTGAACGCGCCGCCCGCGCGCCTGGCCGGCTGGCTCGACACGGTGCATCCGGGCCTGCGCAACGCGGTGCGCGCGCGTGTCGAAGGCGAGCGCGCGGCCCTGCCGGGCCCGGCGCTCGCGCCGTACCTCACGGGCCTGCTGGTGCTGCTCGGCATGCTCGGCACGCTGCTCGGCATGGTCGTGACGCTCAAGGGCACGGGCGCGGCGCTGGAAAGCGCCACCGACCTCGATGCGATCCGCGCCTCGCTCGCCGCGCCGGTGAACGGCCTCGGCTTCGCGTTCGGCACCTCCATCGCGGGTGTGGCCACTTCCGCCATGCTCGGCCTGCTCTCCGCGCTGTGCCGCCGCGAGCGCATCGCGGCCGCGCAGCAGCTCGACGCGAAGATCGCGACGACGCTGCGCGCCTTCTCGCCGGCCCATCAGCGCGAAGCCTCGTTCAAGCTGCTGCAGCGCCAGGCCGACGCCATGCCCGCGCTGGTCGACAAGCTCGGCGCGCTGATGACGCTGATCGAGCGCCAGGGCGCCGCGCAGCACGAACAGCAGATCGCCACCCAACAGGCCTTCGCCGCGAACGCCGAAGCCGCCTGGAGCCGCCTCGCGGCTTCCGTGGGCCAGTCGCTCAAGTCGAGCGCCGCCGAAAGCGCGCGTGCCGCGGGCGCGGCGCTGCAGCCGGTGGTGGAAGCGACCATGGCGGGCCTCGCGCGCGAATCGGCGTCGATGCAGGGTGCGCTCACGCAGGCGGTGCAGCAGCAGCTCGAAGGGCTCGCAAGCGGCTTCGAGGCGTCGACGGCAAACGTCGCCGAGATCTGGAACCGCGCGCTCGCGCAACACCGCCAGACCAACGAGGCGCTGGCCGCCGACCTGGGCGGCGCGCTGGAGCGCTTCAACGCAAGCTTCGAGCAACGTGCCGCCGGGCTGCTCGACGGCGTCTCGACGCGCTTCGAAAGCGCTTCGGGAACGATGTCACAGGCCTGGCAGGCGGCGCTCGAGCAGCAGGAGCGCACCGGCGAAAAACTCGCCACGGGCAACCAGCAGGCGCTCGCCACGGCGGCGGCCACGTTCGAACAGCATTCGGCGTCGCTGCTGCGCACGCTCGACGCATCTCATGCGGACTTGCAAACGAAGCTCGGCGCGCGCGACGAAGCGCGGCTCGCAAGCTGGGCCAAAGCGCTCGCGACCGTGGGTGCCGAACTGCGTACGCAGTGGGAGGCAACGAGCGCGGTTTCGGCGCAACGTCAGCAGGAAATCTGCGCGACGCTCGCACAAACCGCGAACGATATCGCCGCACAGTCGCAGCAGCATGCGAGCAAGACGATTGCCGAAATCGACCGTCTCGTCGATGCCGCTTCGGAGGCGCCGAAGGCTGCCGCGAACCTGCATGCGGAAATTTCGGCGCGCGACGAGCAACGCATCGAAACGTGGACGGCGTCGCTCGCGACGATGGCCGCCGGGCTGCGCGCGGAGTGGGAAGCGGCTAGCGCGCTTTCGGCGCAGCGTCAGCAGGAAATCTGCGCGGCGCTCGCGCAAACCGCGAACGAGATCGCCGCGCAATCGCAGCAGCACGCGAGCAAGACGATTGCCGAGATCGATCGTCTCGTCGATGCCGCTTCGGAAGCACCGAAGGCTGCCGCGAACCTGCATGCGGAAATTTCGGCGCGCGACGAGCAACGCGTCGAAGCATGGACGGCGTCGCTCGCGACGATGGCGGCCGGATTGCGCCAGGAGTGGGAAGCAACGAGCGCAACCACTGCGCAACGCCAGCAGGAAGTCTGCGCGACGCTCGCGCAACACGCGAACGAGATCGCCGCGCAGTCGCAACGCCACGCAACGAATACGATCGCCGAGATCGATCGCCTGGTACAAGCCGCGGCTGAAGCACCGCAGGCCGCCGCGAACCTGCACACGGAGATCTCCTCGCGCGACGAGCAACGTCTCGCCGCATGGACTGCCACGCTAGCCACGATGTCCGCCGCATTGCGCGAGCAATGGGAAACCACGAGCGCGGCCACTGCGCAGCGCCAGCAGGAAATCTGCGAGGCGCTCGCCCGGACCGCCAGCGACATCACCACGCAGTCGCAGGCCCATAACGCCAGCACGATCGCCGAAATCGGCAGCCTCGTGCAGGCCGCGTCGGCCGCCCCGCAAGCAGCGGCTGAAGTCATCGCCGAGCTGCGCCAGAAGCTCTCAGACAGCATGGTTCGCGACACCGCGATGCTCGACGAGCGCAATCGCCTGCTCGCCACGCTCGAAACGCTGCTCGACGCCGTGAACCGCGCCTCCACCGAGCAGCGCTCGGCAATCGACGCGCTCGTCTCCACGTCGTCGGATCTGCTCGAACGCGTGGGCGCCCA
Organism: Paraburkholderia sp. J11-2; assembly: GCF_905220185.1. Lineage (NCBI taxonomy): Bacteria > Pseudomonadati > Pseudomonadota > Betaproteobacteria > Burkholderiales > Burkholderiaceae > Paraburkholderia > Paraburkholderia sp. J11-2. Next base: position 11,152 of record NZ_CAJMYY010000004.1, read on the forward strand.
GTTCAGCGCGAACGTCGAAGCCGAAAGCGGCAAGCTGGGCGCGATTGCCGCGCAGGTGAGCGGCAGCGCCGTCGAAGTGGCGAGCCTCGGCGACGCGTTCGGCGCGGCCGTGAGCGTGTTCGGCGAATCGAACGACAAGCTCGTGGCGCATCTGGAGCGCATCGAGGCCGCGCTCGACAAGTCGCTCGCGCGCAGCGACGACCAGCTCGCCTACTACGTGGCGCAGGCGCGTGAAGTCATCGACCTGAGCATGCTGTCGCAGAAGCAGATCGTCGAGAACCTGCAGCAGCTCGCCAGCCAGCGCGCGACCGCCGGAGCGGATGCGGCATGAACGACGAAATCGACGGCGGCGCAGCCCCTGCCGCGCCGGTCTGGCCCGCGTTCGCCGACCTGATGTCGGTGCTGCTGGGCGCGTTCCTGCTGATCCTCGTCGGCGTGGTCGGCATGCAGCTCGAACTGTCGAGCCGGCTCGCGAACGAGGTGAAACAACGCAAGGCCGAAACCGAGCGCCGCAAGACGCTCGAAGAAGCGCTCGCGGGCCCGCTCGCGGCGGGGCGCGTGACGCTCGTGAACGGCCGCATCGGCATTAGCGGCAGCGTGCTGTTCGCGCTGAACTCGGACCAGTTGACGCCGCAGGGCCGCGATCTGCTCAAGAGCCTTGCCGGTCCGCTCGCGGCGTACTTGAAGACTCGCGATGAAATCCTGATGGTGAGCGGTTTCGCCGACGACCAGCAAGTGCACGCCGGCAACCGCCGCTTCGCGGATAACTGGGAGCTTTCGGCCGAACGCGCGCTGACGGTCACGCGCGCGTTCATCGACGAAGGGGTTCCCGCGTCGTCGGTGTTCGCGGCCGCGTTCGGCTCCGAGCAGCCGGTGAGCGCCAACACCGACGAGACCGGCCGCGCAAAGAACCGCCGCGTGGAGATTGCGCCGGTGCCGCGGCCGACCGTCGGCGAGAGCAAGCATGGTCAATGACATGGGCCCGCAGTCGGCCCCTGACGCACGCGCCCTGCTCGACGCCTGGCGCGCCCGCGGCGCGGACCAGCTCGACCCGGTGCGCTTTCATTTGATCGAGGCGCTGGAGCGGCGCGCCGCCGCGCATGCGGGCGACGCGCGGCGGCTCATCGACGCGCGGCTCGCGCAACTGCTGGGCGCCTTTGCCGACGACCTCGCGCGCGAGGACTCGAAAATCACGCACACGCTCCGCGACGAGAGGGCGAGGAGCGAACTGGGCCGCCTCGTCGATTCGCTCGCGCGTGCGGAGCCCGCACAACCGGCAACGCGGGTGCGGCACGAGCCGGACCCGGAGCTGGTCGAATACTTCCGGCAAACATGGTCGCGCGTGCGCTCCGAAAAGCAGTTGCGGCAGTCGCTGGACCAGGTGCCCAGAAACGCCGGGCCGCTCAATTCGAGCAGCCTCGTGCATCGCGCGCTCTCGCTCATGCGCGAGGTGTCGCCGGGGTATCTGCAGCAGTTTCTCGCCTATGCCGATGCGCTTTCGTGGCTCGAGCAGTTGAATGCGAGTGTGGGCGTTGCGGCGCCGGTGAAGGAGGCGCCGCGGGCGACGGCGGCGAAGAAAGGGGCGCGCAAGGGGCGCTAGGGGCGTTAGCGCCCTCACCCCGCCTTGCGCCGCTCCCGCACCGCCTGCGCCAGCCCATCGAGCACCGGCGCCGTTTGCGCCCAGCTGATGCACGCGTCGGTAATCGACACGCCGCGCTTGAGCGGCACGCCCGGCTTCTGGTCCTGGCGGCCCTCTTCGAGATGGCTCTCGATCATCACGCCGATAATGCGCTTGTCGCCACCCGCCAGTTGCTCGCCGATATCGCGCGCCACGTCGATCTGACGCTGATGCGCCTTGTTCGAATTCGCGTGCGAGCAGTCGATCATGACCTGCTCGCGCAGCCCCGCCTTCGCAAGCGATGCGCAGCACGCCGCCACGGAAGCCGCGTCGTAGTTCGGCCCGCTCTTGCCGCCGCGCAGGATCACATGGCAGTCGTCGTTGCCGCGCGTTTCGAAAATCGCGGCCATGCCCATCTTCGTCATGCCCATGAACGCGTGGCTCGCGCGCGCCGCGACGATGGCGTCGCTCGCCACCTGCACGCCGCCGTCGGTGCCGTTCTTGAAGCCGATCGGGCATGAGAGGCCCGAAGCCAGCTGCCGGTGGCTCTGGCTTTCGGTCGTACGCGCGCCGATCGCGCCCCACGCCACGAGGTCGGCGATGAATTGCGGGCTCAGCAGATCGAGGAATTCCGTGGCCGTGGGCAGGCCGAGCGCGTTGATGTCGAGCAGCAGCTGGCGCGCCGCGCGCAAGCCCTCGTTGATGCGGAAGCTGCCATCGAGACGAGGGTCGTTGATATAGCCCTTCCAGCCCACCGTGGTACGCGGCTTCTCGAAGTACACGCGCATGACGATCAGCAGTTCGTCCTTGAGCGTGTCGGCCTTCGCCTTCAGGAGCTTCGCGTATTCGATGGCCTGGTCGTGGTCGTGAATCGAGCAGGGGCCCACCACCACCACGAGCCGGTCGTCACGCTGCGCGAGCACCTCGGCGATCTCGCCGCGGCTCGTTTCGACGAGGTTTTGCGTGTCCTGCGGCACCGGCAGCTCGTCGAGCAGCAGCGCGGGCGAAATGAGCGGACGCACGGCGCCGATGCGCGTGTCGTCGATGCGGGTCGTGTCCTGGGTGGCGTCGGCCACGCCGACTTCCTGGTCGTGCTGCGGATTGTCGATACGGCTCAAGATGTTCTCCAACTGCGCCTTTGACGCGCGCATCATGCATGTGTGGGGGATGAATGCGCGATTATCGCATCCGGCGCGCCAGCGGCATCCCGAAACGTCATCCTGAAACGAAACGAGGCGGCCCGAAGACCGCCTCGCATGAGGGCCATGACACTGCGCGCTTCCCGTCAGCGCGCCGCGTCTCCCATCGGATAGCCCTTGCCCGCAAGGCGCCGCGCGATGCGCACGAGCGCAAACCACTGCTGCGCGAGCAGCCCTTCGCCATAGTTCGCGCCCCGGCCCTGCGGCACGGGCAACTGGTCGCGAATGCCGGTGGGCTCGTGCTGCTTGTTCCACGACGCCGTGCGGAACAGCATGTCCCACCACGGAAACAGCACGCCGAAGTTGCAGCCGTAGCGCGTGCCTTCGTGGCCGTAGCCGATCGCGTGATGACGCCGATGAAACGCCGGGCTCACCACGATGCGCTCGAGCAGCCAGCCAAGGTCGAGCCGCGCATTCACGTGCTGCACGCTCTGCATGAAGTTGCTCACGGCCACGAGCACGACGAACTGCGCGGGCGGCACGCCGATAAAGAGCGAGATGCCCGCGAAGAACGCGGCCTGCACGATGTCGTCGAGGAAATGATTGCGATCGTCGCACCACAGCGACATCTGCTGCTGGCTGTGATGCACGGCATGCAGTTCCCACCACACGCCGAAGCGATGCTGCCAGCGGTGATACCAGTAGCCCGCGAAGTCGAGCACGACGAGATAAATCAGGAACGACACGAGCGGCTTGTCGGTCACGCCGGGCCAGAGACTGTCCACTTCGATGTTCGGCACGTTGTGGATCGCCATCAGGCTCTGCCAGTGATTGAACACGGGCGTGAGCAAGAAGAAGAAGGCGATGTTCAGAATGCCGAGCTTCGCGATCCACGTGTACCAGACGTCGGCGCGCAACGCCTTGCGATCGCCCCAGTTTTCCGCGGGACGCAGCGCTTCGAGCGGGCGCAGCAGCACATACGAGGCACAGATCTGCAGCACGCCCACGATCACCCAGTAGAGCGCGTCGTAGGTGTCCTCGTCATAGCCCATCAGGCCGATCTTGTAGAAGATCGGCTGCACCACGTCCACGTAGACAAGCGTCTGCAGCCACGAAACGAGGTTGTCGGCCTGCGAAAGCAGCGTGTCGAGCATCGAGACTCCCCAATCAGTCCGGGTTCGGCGCGTAGAACGGCGCGCTGTTCGCGAAGTAGATGCCGTGCGGCGAGCGGCCCACCGCGATCGTGTCGATCAGCTTGCGCGTGGTCAGGTCGATCACGCCTACGTGCTTCGCGAAGCGGAACGTCACCCAAAGGTAACGCTTGTCCGCCGAAAGCTCCATGTCGTCGGGACCGGGGCGCAGGCCCGTGATGTCGGCCACTTTGGTGAGCGTCGTGTAGTCGAGAATGCTGATCGTGCTCTCTACGCGATTCGACACGGCGATATGTTTGCCATCGTCCAGATTGCGGAAGTTATGCGCGCCGCGGCCGGTCTGGATCTTTTTCACGACCGTGCGGTTGTGCCAGTCCACCACGGCCACGTTGTCCTCGCCCGTCATGCCGACGAGCAGATACTTGTCGCCGGGCGTCATCCACAGGCCCGCGGGCGTGTTGCCCACGTGCAGCTTCCAGAGCACCGTTTGCGTCGGCAGATCGATCGCGGCCACTTCGCCCGTGTCCTGCAGCGTGACGAACGCCGTTTTGTTGTCGGAGGCGAACGTGATGTGGCTCGGCGTTTTCGCGAGCGGAATGCGCTTGGCGATCGTGAGGTTCTGGCCGTCGTAGTGATAGACGTCCACGCGGTCGAGCCGCAGGCCCGCGGTCACGAACCATTTGCGGTCGGGCGAGAAGCCGAGCTGATACGGATCTTCAATGCCTTCCAGGCGGCGCTGTACCTGCCCCGTATGCGGGTCGAGAAACAGCAGGTCGTTGGACACCGAATCGGCGACGATGAGCGACTTGCCATCGGGCGTGATCATCAGGTGATGCGGTTCCTTGCCCGTGGGTTCGGTGCCGACCACGGTGCGGCTCGCCTCGTCGATGAGCGAAAGCTTCGCCTCGCCCGAGTCGAGCACGATGACCTTGTCGTCGGCGTGGGCGAGCGCGCCCCATGCGAGGCCGCTCATCAGCAGCGCGGAAGCGAGCGTTTTTTTCATGTGAGCCGGTGCATTCGAAAAGATCGGGAATTCAGGCATTTCGTAAGGGAAAGAGAGCAGCGAAGGCGCGCTGCGCCGGTTTGTGCTGAGATAGTGCCAAGGCAGGCGCGCGGATTGCCTGCTTAACGCATGAGGGCCCGATTCCGATGACGCCTTTGCAACACATTTGCCGCATTTGCGGGCGCATTCGCGTCTGCTCCGTGCAAGGGTCATGGCATTGGGATGCGCTAACAGACTCTTTCTCGTGCGAGAAGTTGCATGGATCATCGCGCCCGCGACGACCGCGCGAATAACGCGGACACCGGCTTGCGCGCGCCCGACGGCCTGTCCCGCAGCACGGCCGCCGCGGTGCGCGAAGCGCTCGAAGGACGCCGCCGCGGCGTCGCCCTTCTGCTGCCGCTCGCGGGTCCGGCCGTGGTCATCTCCGTCGCCTATATCGATCCCGGCAATATCGCGACCAATATCCAGGCCGGTGCGCGCTACGGCTACGCGCTGCTGTGGGTCGTGCTGCTCGCCAACGTGATCGCCATGCTGTTTCAGGGGCTTTCCGCGAAACTTGGCATCGCCACGGGGCGCAATCTCGCCGAACTGTGCCGCGACAACTTGCCCGCGCCGCTCGTGTGGTTCATGTGGATCGTGAGCGAGATCGCCGCCATGGCCACCGATCTCGCCGAGTTCCTCGGCGGCGCGATCGGCCTTGCACTGCTGTTTCATCTGCCGCTGCTCGCGGGCATGGCAGTGACGGCCGTCGTCACCTATGCGCTCCTGTTCCTGCAGCGCGCGGGATTCCGGCCCCTCGAACTCCTGATCGGCGCGCTCGTGGGCGTGATCGGCATTTGTTATGTTCTGGAGCTATTCATCGCGCCGGTCGAGTGGCCGAGCCTCTTGCGTCACCTCGCCACGCCAAGCCTGCCCGACGCGCAAGCCGTGACGATCGCGGTCGGCATCATCGGCGCAACGGTCATGCCGCATGCGCTCTTTCTGCACTCGGGGCTCACCCAGGCGCGCGTGCTCGCGCGCAACGACGCCGAGCGCAAGCGGCTCGTAAAGTTTTCCAACGTCGAGGTCGTGGCCGCGCTTTCGGTGGCCGGGCTCATCAACATGGCGATGGTGGTGATGGCCTCCGGCGCGTTCCACCAGGGCTATGCCGATGTCGCCGAAATCGAGACCGCCTACCGCACGCTCGCCCCGCTGCTGGGCGCGGCGGCCGCCAGCATCTTCCTCGTCTCGCTGATCGCCTCGGGCATTTCGAGTTCCGTGGTCGGTACGCTCGCGGGACAGATGATCATGCAAGGCTTCGTGAATTTCCGCATCCCGCTCTGGCTGCGCCGCGCGGTGACGATGGTGCCGAGCTTCGTCGTGGTGGCGCTCGGCGTGAACGCCACGGAGGCGCTCGTCATGAGCCAGGTCGTGCTGAGCCTCGCGCTGCCGTTCCCGATGGCCGCGCTCGTGTGGCTCACGTGCCGGCGCGACGTGATGGGACCCCATCGTAATCGCGCGCTCACGGCCGTGGCAGCCGTGGCGGGCGCGCTCACGGTGCTCGCGCTCAATGTGGCGTTGGTGCTCGCGACCTTCGGCGTGGCGGTGCCGGGGCTCGGCTAATGATCAGCTGAATGCCGCGCGATGCATGCATGAACGGCCGGTCGGTTTATTACCGAAGCGGTGTCGCGCAACACCGCGCTCGCGCCACGCGTGCAAACTCGCGCGAAACCATGCACCATTAGCGTTTTCGCCGCGCCCGCTCTTGCGACGGGTGCGGGTTCTGCAACCGCGCGCTAGCCGTCTAACGGTCGTGCCCGACATCGTTACCCGAGCGCGCGTCACCTCCGACCTGCCATGACGAATCAGCCTGCCCAAGCCTTGCCCGAACAGCCCGTCGACATGATTATTTTCGGCGGCGGAGGCGACCTGGCCGCGCGCAAACTGCTGCCCGCGCTCTACATGGCGCACCTGCACGGCAACCTGCCGCCGGAAACGCGCATCATCGCCGTGGGCCGCAAGAACTGGACGATCGACGACTATCGCAAGTTCATGGAAGAGCAGTCGCGTCCGTTCATCGACGCGAAAGCATTCGACGCGCAAGCGTGGGACCGCTATCTGAACCTGTTCCAGTACGTGATCATCGACGTGAACGATGCCGCCTCTTACGGGAACCTGAAGGCGGCGTCGCGCGAGCATGCGCTGCGCGTGTTCTATCTCTCCACGTCGCCCGAACTGTTCACGACGATTTGCGACAACCTCACGGCGGCCGGTCTGATCGACGGCAGTTCGCGCGTGGTGCTCGAAAAGCCGCTCGGCCACGATCTCGCCTCGGCGCAGGAGATCAACGAGTCGGTGGGCCGGCACTTCGCCGAGTCGCAGATCTACCGGATCGACCACTATCTGGGCAAGGAAACGGTGCAGAACCTGATGGTGCTGCGCTTTGGCAATCCGATCTTCGGGCCGCTGTGGCAGGCGCCGTACATCCGCAGCGTGCAGATCACCGTGGCGGAAACCGTGGGCGTGGGCAGCCGCGCGGGCTTCTACGATCACACGGGCGCGCTGCGCGACATGGTGCAGAACCACTTGCTGCAGCTGCTGTGCATCGTGGCGATGGAGCCGCCCGTCTCGCTCGACCCGGACGCCGTGCGCGACGAAAAGCTCAAGGTGCTGCGCTCGCTGCGCCCCATGTCGCTTGCCGACATCGCGCGCGACACCGTGCGCGGCCAGTACGCGGCGGGCGCCGTGGACGGCCAGCCGGTGAAGGGCTATCTGGAAGAAGACAACGTGCCGGCCGACAGCAAGGCGGAAACGTTCGTCGCGCTGCGCGCGCACATCAACAACTGGCGCTGGGCCAACGTGCCGTTCTTCCTGCGCACGGGCAAGCGCTTGCAGAAGCGCCAGTCGGAAATCGTGATCGAATTCGCGGACCTGCCGTTCTCGATCTTCCCGAGCGGCCCGCGCAACTATGGCAACCGTCTCGTGATCCAGCTTCAGCCGGAAGAGTCGATCCAGTTGCAGATGCTCGCGAAGGAACCGGGCAGCGGCATGAACATGCTGCCGGTGAGCCTGAATCTCGACCTGCAGCAGGCTATTCCCGAGCGCCGCGCAGAAGCGTACGAGCGTTTGCTGATCGACGTGATCCGCGGCCGTCTCACGCACTTCATGCGCCGCGACGAACTGGAAGCCGCATGGACGTGGGTCGAGCCGATTCTCAACGGCTGGAAGGAACTGAACGATCGCCCGCGCACCTACACGGCGGGCACGTTCGGGCCGGCGGCGTCGTCGGCGCTGCTCGCGCGCGAAAACCTGTCGTGGGCCGAAGAGATGTGATGTGAAGGACGCGAGCGCCGCGCGCAACGCGCGGCGCTCGCAGCACTGTGTTACTGGTCCCCCGAATCGGGACGAAAAAGATCGAAGCCGGCGAACACGATCACGCCGCTCAGCGCGATCATCGGCACCGAATGGCGCCCGAGAAAAAGAACCGCGGCCGCAAGCCAGGTTGAAATACAGAAAGCGCCGATGCGCCGCATGATGCCACTCCCTACTCTTTAATTCCTTGCTTCAAGGCTGCGCATCACGCGCGCCCCAGTGCTTTCAGCCCAACGTCGCGCGCGCGGTGCGCAGGCGCGACACCGTATCCACGAATGCCTCGCCGCCGAGCGTGCGCTTCAGGCGGCTCGCGACCGCCGCGCTCGCCGCGTTGAGCGCCTCGCGAATCGCCATGGCCTGCGCCGTGGGCACGATCGCCACTTCGCGGCCGTCGCCTTCCGTGCGGTGGCGCTCCACATAGCCGCGCGCCTCGAGGCCGTCGAGCACGCGCGTGGCCGTGGGCCGCGCGATGGAAAGCAGATCGGCCAGTTCGCGCTGCAGCGAACCGGGACGCTCCAGCACGGCGCGCAGCATGAAACCCTGCGGCGGCGTAAGTTCGAAGCGTTCGAAGGCTTCCGCCCATTCGCGCTCGAGGCGCCGCGCGAGCGCCGTGGTGTTGAAGTAAAGGCAATGATCGAACATGCGCAGAGGATAACTCAATATAGTTAGCTATGCAACGATCCACGCATATTGCGCATGACAGGTCTCCGCTCAATCAAAGGGAAATAGAACGGTCGGACGAATATCTAACGCATCCGCTATGATGCGAAGGGATCGCAATCGCCTGGCTGTGCCTGACCGTCGTACACAACACTCACGGAGACATCGATGCAAATGCGCTGTTACTGCGTTGTCCATCACGGCAAGCCGCTCGAACTGGTCGAGCGCGACGTGCCCGAACCCAAGGGCACCGAAGTCTTGTTGCGCGTGAAGGCCGCGGGCCTGTGCCACTCCGATCTGCACATCTGGGAAGGCTATTACGACCTGGGCGGCGGCAAGAAGCTCTCGCTCGCCGACCGCGGCATCAAGCTGCCGCTCACGCCGAGCCATGAAATCTCCGGCGAAGTCGTGGCGCTCGGCCCCGATGCGCAAGGTGCAGTAGAAGCGCTCGCAGCAGGCACGTCGGCCGTCGTGCATCCGTGGATCGGCTGCGGCGAATGTGCGGCCTGCAAGCGCGGCGAGGAGAACATCTGTGCGAAGCCGCAGTCGCTCGGCGTGCTGCGCGACGGCGGCTTTGCCGACTACGTGATCGTGCCGCACCCGCGCTATCTCGTGGACCTCGCCGGCCTCGATCCCGCGAAGGCCGCGCCGCTCGCGTGCGCGGGCGTGACGACGTATTCGGCGGTGAAGAAGTTCGGCGCGCGTATCCACGAAGGCCCCGTGGTCGTGATCGGCGCGGGCGGCCTTGGCATGATGGCCCTCGAAGTGCTCAAGGCGACGGGCGCGCAAGGCGCGATCGTCGTGGACGTGGACCCCGCCAAGCGCGAAGCCGCGCTTGCGGCCGGCGCGCTCGCCGCCATCGACGCGCGCGCGGACGACGCCGTGCAGCAGGTCGTCGCGGCAACGGGCGGCGGCGCACGCGCGGTGCTCGACCTCGTGGGCGCAACGCCCACCGTCAAGCTCGCGCTCGACTCGTGCGCTCGCGGCGGCCACGTGGTGATCGTCGGCCTGATGGGCGGCGACCTCACGCTTTCGCTGCCCATCATCCCGATGCGGCCGCTAAAGATCGAAGGCAGCTACGTGGGCACGCTGCCCGAGTTGCGCGAACTCGTCACGTTGATGCGCGAAGGCAAGATGCAGCCCTCGCCGGTCACCACGCGGCCGCTCACGGAAATCAACGAGGCGTTCGAAGCGCTCGTGCAGGGCAAGGTGGTCGGGCGCCAGGTGCTGGTGCCCTGATGATGGCGCGCAAGCGCGCCGCCGTGAACGGCGGGCGCTTGCCTGCCAACGCGTTGCGACTCGCCGGTCACAGGTCATTTCGGCCTTGGCCGCGACACGCGCTGCGGATTGACTCCACCTTGAATGAGCGCGATCAAACTGTCGCGAACGGCATCAAACGCCCGGCTCGAGCGCCTCTTCACGCACATGTCGCGAGCCGGGCCGCTTCAAGCCGAGATGCTCGCGCAGCGTGCGCCCCTCGTACTCGCTGCGAAAGAGACCGCGCCGCCGCAGTTCGGGCAACACGAGCTCGACGAAATCGGTGAGCGAGTCGGGCAGCAGCGCGGGCATGACGTTGTAGCCGTCCGCGCCGTAGTTCACGAAGCGCTCTTCGAGCGCATCGGCAATTTGTTCTGGTGTCCCAACCAGTTGCCAATGCCCGCGCGCGCCTGCAACACGCAGGTACAACTGGCGCAGCGTCAGGTTTTCGCGGCGCGCAAGCGTCAGCGTGAGCGCCTGGCGGCTCTTGCTCGCATTGGTTTCCGGCAGTTCGGGAATCGGGCCGTCGAGCGGGTAGCCCGATAGATCGAAGCCGCCCGTCAACGTGGACACCATGGCGAGCCCCACCGCCGGGTCGATCAACGCCTGCAGTGCCTCGAACTTCTCGCGCGCCTCAGCCTCGGTGCGCCCGACAATCGGCATCACGCCCGGCATGATCTTCAGATCGCCCGGGTCGCGTCCGTATTGCGCCATGCGGCCCTTTACGTCGGCGTAGAACGCCACGGCGTCTTCCAGCCTCTGCTGCGCGGTGAAAATTACTTCAGCCGTACGCGCGGCGAGCGCCTTGCCTGCCTCGGAAGAACCCGCCTGCACGACCACGGGCCGCCCCTGCGGCGCGCGCGCCACGTTCAGCGGCCCGCGCACCTTGAAGAATTCGCCGCGATGCGCGAGCACATGGCGCTTCGCGGGATCGAAGAAGCGGCCGGCGGCCTTGTCGTGCAGGAAAGCGTCATCGTCCCAGCTGTCCCACAGCCCTTCCACGATGTGCGCGAATTCGGCGGCGCGCTCGTAGCGCGTGGCATGCGCGAGATGCTCGTCGAAGCCGAAGTTGCGCGCCTCGTGCTCGCTCGACGACGTGACGAGATTCCACCCTGCGCGCCCGCCGCTGATGTGATCGAGCGAAGCGAACTTGCGCGCGATGTGATACGGCTCGTTGAATGTTGTGGATGCCGTGCCGACGAGGCCGATGCGCTCCGTGACCGCCGCGAGCGCCGAAAGCAGCGTGATCGGCTCGAATTGCGCGACATAGCTGTGCGCGGTGCGGCTCAGGAAGTCGGTGTTGTCGCCGCGTGTGCCCGAGCCGTCCGCGAGAAAGACCAGATCGAATTTCGCGGCTTCGGCTATGCGCGCCAGGTCGACGTAATGGCGAAAATCGCTGCCCGCGTTGGCATTCGCATGCGGATGCCGCCATGCCGCGATATGGTGGCCAGTGGGATAGAGAAAAGCGCCGAGACGCAGATGACCGCGCCGTGTTCCAGCAGATTGGCTCATGATGACAGGCGTTGCGCGCGAGAAATAGGACCCGGCTCATTCTCTTGCGCGCGGCGGCCTGTCGCCACGAAGAAATCGCCACATCGATATGCCTGCGCGCGCAAAACGGCGCGCCTTACGATGCACCCACGCCCGCGCCCGCCTGCAAGCGCTCTGCAAGCCTTGCGCGCCCGGCACGCTTGATCGGCTGAATAACGGCAACGTAAGCGCTCAGTTCGCGCCGTTGCCTGAGCCCGAGCTGTCGTAAGCTCGACACTGCCCCATTGTTCGTGCCGCCCAGGCGTCGCGCACCGGCCCCGACGATTTCCACTGTGACCATGACGACGCCCCTCGCGCCCGCCCTCGACGACCTCCTGCGCGAAGCCAATGCGCTGTGCGAAACGCACCGCTTTGCCGATGCCCTCGCCTTGCTCGACCCGCACATCGGCCCGCCGCCCGACGACGCGGCGCTCGCGCCGGCGCTCAATCTCGCGGCCTTGAGCGCAATGGGCATGGGCGACGCGGCTCGCGCAGAGGCGCTGTGGCAGCGCTGCCTCGCAGCAAAGCCAGACTTCGCGCAGGCATATAGCGGTCTCGCCGCGCTCTTTGCGGCGCTTGGCGTACTCGATCAAGCCGAGGCCCTCTATGAACGGCTGCTGATGCTTACGCCCGCCGACGCCGACGCACGCAGCAACCTCGGCGTCGTGCTGCAGCGCCAGGCCCGCCACGCCGAAGCGGAAGCCGCCTTTCGCGCCGTGCTCGCGCACCGCCCAGCTCACGCCGACGCCCACTACAACCTCGGCCTGCTGCTGCAAGGACAAGACCGCCACACAGAAGCCGAAAGCGCGTTGCGCGCCGCCATCGCCGCGAATGGGCGCCATGCAAAGGCGTACAACGCGCTGGGCGCACTACTGCGTGACGCGGCGCGCGGCGACGAAGCCGCCGACGCCTTTCGCCAGGCCCTGCTGATCCAGCCGCAGTATCCGGAAGCGCTCAATAATCTCGCGATGCTGCTGAAGGCGTCCGGCAAACTCGCGGAAGCCGAACTCGCGGCGCGCCTTGCATTGCAGATTCGCCCCGGTTTCGTCGATGCGCTCAACAACCTCGGTTGCGTGCTCACCGACCTCAAGCGCGTGCCCGAAGCGGAAGCCGCCTTTCGCCAGGCGCTCGCACTCGCGCCGAACCACGCCGAGGCGCACTACAACCTCGGCGTCGCGCTGCATACGCTCGAGCGGCTGCCCGAGGCCGAAGCGGCGTATCGCGAGACGGTGCGCCGCCTGCCGGGCCGCGTGGAGGCCTATAACAATCTCGCCTGCGTGCTGATGGCGCTCGGGCGGCGCGGCGAAGCACTCGAAGTGCTCAACGAGGCGGTGGCCGTGCGGCCCGATTTCGCCGAGGCGCACTTCAATATCGCGAGCCTGCACAAGGAATTCGGCCGGCTCGACGAAGCGGAGGCCGGCTACCGCCGCGCGCTCGATGCGAACCCCGAATACGGCGACGCGAAATTCCGCCTCGCCACGCTGCTCATCAGCATGGGGCGCTTCGAGGAAGGCTTCGCGCGCTACGAATGCCGCTATACGATGCCCGGTTTCGTGCATTACGCAACGCAACGCCTGCTGCGGTGCCCGGCCTGGCAGGGCGAACCGCTCGCTGGCAAGTCGCTGCTGCTGTGGCAGGAAGACGGCCTCGGCGACATGCTGCAGTTCGGGCGCTATGCGCGCGTGCTCAAGGCGCAGGGCGCGGCGCACGTCGCATTCGCCTGCCAGCCGCCGCTGCACCGGCTCTTTCGCGGCGTGGAAGGCATCGACGCCGTGCTCGACCATGAAGCCGGTGCGGCAGCGGCCGGCCAGTTCGACTGCTGGGTGAGCCCGATCAGCGTGCCCCACCTTCTGGGCACGACGCTTCAGACGATCCCCGCGCCGCTCGCCTGTACGCCCGAGCCCGCGCTCGTCGAACACTGGGGCGCGCGCCTCGCCACGCTCGCGCCGGGCCCGCGCATCGGCATTGTCTGGAAGGGCAACCCGAAGCATTTCAACGACGCCCATCGCTCGCTGCCATCGCTTGCCGCGCTCGCTCCGCTGTGGAACCTCCCGGGGGCGCAGTTCGTGAGCCTGCAAAAAGGCCAGGGCGAAGACGAAGCGCAGAATCCGCCTGCGAGCCTGCCGCTGCTGCACCTCGGCAGCGACGTGCGCGATTTCGTCGATACGGCGGCGATCATCGCGCAGCTCGATCTCGTGATTTGCGTGGATACGTCTACCGCGCATCTGGCGGCGTCGCTCGGCAAGCCGTGCTGGGTGCTGCTGCCGCAATACGATCTGGACTGGCGCTGGATGCACGAGCGCGAAGATTCGCCGTGGTACCCAGGCACGATGCGCCTGTTCCGCCAGCGCATGAACGAAGCATGGAGCGCCGTTGTGGAGCGCGTGCGCGCGGCGTGTGCGGAGCGCTTTGGCGTTTGAACCGTGTTTGAACCGTGTTTGAAACGCGGCTCGGAGATTCGGGGGACGAGCAAGGCGCTCGCGCGCCTCAATCCCAGATGTTGCGGAACGCCACGGCGACGATCACCGGCACGCACATCACGAGCGGAATGGCGAAGTACGGTACCTCCAGGTCGACCACCCACTTGTAGATGAGCCAGCCAATACCCAGCGCGAGCGTGAGCACGCCCACGAGCGCCGTGAGGGTGTTCAGCAGCCACTTGGGCGGCGGCTTGCGCGCGGGTTTATTCTCGGGTGACGGGTTCATGGCGGCGGTGACGAAAAGCGAAAACGTCTCGATCCGGGCTGTGGATGGTCATGTATTTTACCCCGCCGCAGCGGCCGCATTACCTCCCAGGTAATCGATTCCCCGCCCTGCGCGCCCTATTCTCGCAAGCGTTGGCCCACCCTTTCACGCTCACGAGACCTGCCATGACCGCCTACGCCATTGCCCATCTGCGCGACGTCGAACCTTGCCCCGAGATTGTCGAATACCTGGAGAAGATCGACGCCACGCTTGCCCCTTTCGGCGGCCGCTTCATCATTCACGGCGGGCGCGTGGAGCGGCTCGAGGGCAAGTTTTCCGGCGATCTCATCATGATCGAGTTCGCGAGCCGCGAAATCGCGCGCGCGTGGTATCGCTCCAGCGCCTATCAGGCGATCCTGCCGCTGCGCGCGGAACACTCGCACGGCGAAGTGTTCCTGATCGATCAGGTCGAGATGCCGCATCGCGCGACCGACGTGCTGCGTCCCGCTCACGAAAACAGCCCCGCAAAGTGAAAGCATTTCGTTAGCCGCCAATCGGCGGCGAATGATTTTCGCGCGCCACGTTTGCAAAGCAAATTCATCGCTCGCAAACGTTTTCGCGTGTTTCACAATTCTTTCTTCATCGACAGCGAAACTGTGCGCGACCCATCCCCACAGAACGGATGCGCACATGAGAATACGCCGTCCCAACCGCGTGTCGACGACCCTGTCGACCGTGGCGATCGTTGTACTCGCAACCATCATGCTCGATGCATGCGGCCCGGGCTATGGCTCGTCCGCAGCTTCATCGACGCCGGATGCATCGGAAAGCCAGAGCGCCGCTACGGCATCGCCTTCGCCATCGCCATTGGCCAATAGCGCGCGAATCACGCCGTTGCCGACGCCCGACGCGAACACGTCGGCGAACACGTCGGCGAACACGTCGGCGAATGCATCGACGAACGCTTCGGCTAACCCGAGCGCCATCCCCGCATACGGCGCGAATGCGGCACCCGCCGCGAACACCGCGAGCGACCCCGCGCAAGGCGCGCGGGCCAGCCTCGCCGCCGACAGCGACCAGGTCACGCCGGTCATGAGCTATGCGCCTGGAGACAGCGCGCAGACCCAGGCCAGCAACGGCAGCGACTCCAGCAGTTCAGCAACGTCCAGCCATTGAAGCACTGCACCCTGTGTGCACCTGTGCCAGTACACCGTCGGGCACGACACTCCAACCTCAAGCAGAAAGGTGAACAACAATGACGTCAACCAGCCGTCGCCGTTTCCTGCAGACCGTCGCGCAGTCGGGCGCCGCAGCCGCAGCGATGACCGTTCTTCCCGAATCGATCCGCAATGCGCTGGCCATTCCGGCCAATTCGCGCACGGGCACGATCCGCGATGTCGAGCACATCGTCGTGTTCATGCAGGAGAACCGTTCGTTCGACCATTACTTCGGCCATATGCGCGGCGTGCGCGGCTATAACGACCGCCTGCCGATTCCGCTGCCGGGCGGCCTGCCGGTGTGGTATCAGCCTTCGAAGGAAGATGCCACGAAGCCCGTGCTGCCGTTCCACCTCGACACGTTCAAGACGAGCGCGCAATGCGTGGGCGACCTCGACCACTCGTGGTACCCCACGCAGTACGCGATCAACAACGGCCTGTACAACCAGTGGCCGCAGTACAAGACCGACATGACGATGGGCTATTACCTGCGCGCGGACATTCCGTTCCACTACGCGCTGGCCGATGCGTTCACGGTGTGCGACAACTACTTCTGCTCGCTGCCTGGCCCGACGCACCCGAACCGCTCGTATCTGATGACCGGCATGGTCGATCCGACCGGCACGATGGGCGGCCCGCTGCTCGACAACAACGACTACGTGGACGGCGACGTGCCGCCCACCTACCAGCTGCTTTCGTGGACGACCTACCCCGAGCGCCTGCAGGCGGCCGGCATCTCCTGGCAGATCTATCAGCAGGGCACGAACGGCAGCGACCCGCTGAACGGCAACTACGGCACGAACATCCTGCAGAACTTCGCGAACTTCATCAACGCGCAGCCGGGCTCCGCGCTCTACCAGCGCGCGCAAACGGTGCGCACGATCGCCGATCTGAAAAACGACGTACTCCAGAATAATTTGCCGCAGGTCTCGTGGCTGCTGCCGCCCGCGGCGTTCTCGGAGCACCCGAAGTACACGCCGGCCTATGGCGCGGAATACACCTCGCAGATCATCGAAGCGCTCACGTCGAACCCCGATGTGTGGAGCAAGACCGTGCTCTTCATCATGTATGACGAGAACGACGGCTTCTTCGACCATATCGTGCCGCCGCAACCGCCCACGACGTCCACGCAGGGCAAGTCGACGGTGAGCGTGGAAGGCGAGATCCACAACGTGGTCAACCCGCTGCGCGGCGGCAAGTACACCGCCGACGGCCTGCCCTACGGCCTCGGGCCGCGCGTGCCGATGACGGTCGTCTCGCCGTGGACCAAGGGCGGCTTCGTGTGCTCGCAGGTGTTCGACCATACTTCGGTGATCCGCTTCATCGAAGCGCGATTCGGCGTGCAGGAGCCCAACATCACGGCATGGCGCCGCGCGGTGTGCGGCGACCTCACCACGTGCTTCGACTTCCGCACGCCCGACGCCACGATGCCCACGCTGCCCGACACGAGCAACTACATGACGCTCGCCGACAACCAGTGCTCGGCCAACTCGGCGCCCACGGTGCCGGCCACGCCGCTGCCGATCGACGCGCAGGAGCCCGGCGTGCGTTACGCGCGCGCACTGCCCTACGAGCTGCATGTGAACGCGAAGGCCAACGCGCAGAACAACACGCTTTCGATCACGTTCGCGAACACGGGCCGCCAGGGCGCGCACTTCTACGTGTACGGCACGAACCGCAGCGACGGCCCGTGGCGCTATACGGTCGAAGCCGGCAAGGCGCTCGACGAAACGTGGGACTTGAGCGCGACGAACGGCGTCTACGCGTTCGAGGTGCATGGTCCGAACGGCTTCGTGCGCCGCTTCGCGGGCACGGCCGCGCAATCGGGCCCGGGCAAGTCCGGCCGCGCACCGGCGCCTGCCGTAACGGCGCACTACGACGTGGCCAACGGCAACCTCTTCCTCAAGTTCACGAACGCCGGGACCAGCGTCGCGCACCTCAACGTGACCGACAACGCCTACGGCGCACACGAGCGCAACGTGGTCGTGCCGGCGGGCGGCTTCATCGAGGAGCCGTGGATCCTCGCTTCGAGCCATCACTGGTACGACCTCACGGTCACGAGCCGCGACGATGCGACGTTCGCCTGGCGCTTCGCCGGACACGTCGAGAACGGCCGGCCGAGCATCAGCGACCCCGCGGCCGTCACGCCGGTCACCAAGCTGAGCTAAGCCCAGCGCAAGCTGTTTTCTTTTCTGTTTCCCTTGTTGCGGCGCCTTCGGGCGCCGTTTTTTTTACCTGTCTGCCCAAGGCGTTGCGGTAGGGCTGCCCCGCCCGAAACGCATAAAAGTGCGGCAAGCGCAAGGAATGGCGCTTCAAGATGCGGCGATTTTGCAACCTTACGGGTTGCTTTATGCTTTTTATTGTAGATGCGAATCATTTGCATTAATATTCCGGACGCTTTCAAGGCGGTTACGCATCAAGACCACCTTTCCGCCGCATCTGTCGCGATCAATTCATCAGAACAATATGCATAATCCTGCCGCCGCACGCTGCTCCCGCCTCGACACCGTTCGCTTCCGTTCATGCGCTCCGCGCGCCCGCCGTGCCCAACTCAGCGCCGCGCTGCTGGTCAGCGCCGGCGTTACGCTCATCACGCTTTCCACGCCTGGCTGGGCGCAGGAAAATGCCCAGGCCGAAACGCAAGACAGCACGCAAACCGGCAGCACCCAGGCCCTGCCCACCGTCAAGGTCAGCGCCGCGCGCGACAGCCAGGCGGCCTCGCCCGATCGCGTGAGCGCGGGCGCGCTCGGCAATCGCAGGCAGGTGGACACGCCGTTCTCGACCAACGTGGTGACAACGGAGGAAGGCAAGGATCGCCTCGCCTCCACGGCCAACGACCTCTTCAAGTACGACCCGGCCGTGACCGATGTCGGCAACAACATGACCGGCGAAAACTCGGCGTTCAGCATTCGCGGCTTGCCGGTCGACATGCTCAACGGCGTGAAGGTGGACGGGCAGAACTTCCCCTCGTGGGACACCGAGCTTTCGCTCGAACAGTTCGAGCAAGTCGAGATGCTCAAGGGGCTTTCGGGCTTCATGTACGGTTTCGCCAACCCGGGCGGCATCGTCAACTACGTGCTCAAGCGACCGACCGACGACCCGTACCGCAGCTTTTCGATCGGCTACCAGTCGGCGGGCGTGCTCAGCCAGAAGATCGACCTGGGCGGCCGCTTCGGCCCGGACAAGCAGTTCGGCTATCGCCTCAATCTCGTGAACGAAGACGGCAACACCGCCGAAGCGAACGGTCACGTGCGCCGCCAGGTGGCCTCGCTTGCGCTCGACTACCGCATCACGCCGGATCTCACGTGGACGGTCGACGCGTTCTACCAGAAGCGCAAGACCACCGGCACGCTGTTCGGCATCTACTTCGGCTCCGACGAGAACGGCAATCCGCTGGGCATTCCCGACGCGAGCAAGGTCACGCGCCAGCTCACGCAGCCGCAAAACTGGTACGAAACGGAGATCGCCTCGTTCGGCACGGGGCTCGACTATCGCTTCTCCGAGAACTGGCACGCGAACATCAAGTACCGCTTCGCCAAGGAAAACCGCTACAACTCGGACAGCCTGCTCTCCGTCTTCAACACGCAAGGCGACTACTACAACACGCTGTATGCCGCGTTGACGCGCTACTTCTATCAGAACGTCGATGCCAACGTGCAGGGCACATTCAACACCGGCCCGTTCAAGCATGACGTGGTGGTGGGCGCGAGCTACCAGTCGCAGCAAAACGAATACGACAACAGCGAAGGCTGGAACGACGGCTATTTCCTCGGCGTCGGCAATATCTACGGCAGCACGCTGCTCACGAACGACGCGGTGCATATCGGCGAGAACCTGTACCGCCACGAGATCACCACGCAAACCGCGCTCTACGCGAGCGACACCGTGCAACTCACTTCGCGCCTCTCCGCGCTGCTGGGTCTGCGCTATACGCAGTTCCGCGACACCACCTACAACCCCGATCAGTCGCAGGCGTCGAGCTACAGCGCAAATCCGGTTACGCCAACGGCCGCGCTCATGTTCAAGCTCGACCCGAATTCGACGCTCTACGCGAGCTATGTCGAAGGCCTGCAGCAAGGCGGCGCGGCGAGCAACACGAATGCCAACTATCCGCAGACCTATGGCCCGCTCAAGAGCAAGCAGTACGAAGTGGGCTTCAAGGCCGACCATCGCGACTGGGGCGCCAACCTCGCGCTGTTCCGCGTCGATCAGGGCTACGAGTACACCAATACGGCGAACGTCTTCGTGCAGAGCGGCACGAAGCGCTACGACGGCGTGGACGCGAGCGGCTGGCTGCAGGTCGCCAACGACTGGCGCGTGCTGGGCGGCGTGATGTGGCTCGACGCAAAGGCCGTGGACGTGGACGACCCGAGCGTGGAAGGCAAGCGCGTGTACGCCACGCCGCGCTTCACGCTCACGGGCCGCGTGGAGTACAACCCGTCGTACCTGCGCGCGCTCACGGTCGCGTTCGGCGGCAAATATGTCGGCAATATGGCCGTCGATGCCGCGAACACGCAGTTCGTCTCCGCCTATACGACGTGGGACCTGAGCGCGAAATACGAAACCCAGGTGGCCGGCAAGGACGTCACGCTGCGCGCTGGCGTGAACAACCTGTTCAACCGCCGCTACTGGACCGCGGCGTGGGGTTATTACGTGATGCCGTCGGCCACGCGCACCTTCGTTGCCAACGCAACGCTCGAATTTTGACGGGCTGACGCGCTTTTCTCATAGTGTGGGTTAAAAAGGGCCAATGTCTCCGGACATGGGCCCTTTCCTTTTGCACGCCCTGCAGCATCGGCGATCCAGTGGCACAATGGGCGCTCCGCATTTTCCGGCTCCCGCCTGCGCGCATTGCCGTGCGCGCGGCGGGAGCCTGTCGTTGAACCGTTGAAAAGGATCGTCCCATCATGAGTTCCAGCGTGAAGCCCTATCCCAACACCCAGATCTACATCGACGGCGCATGGCGCGCCGGCGCGAAGACGATTGCTGTGATCGACCCCGCGACCGAAGCGGAAATCGGCCGCCTGAGCCTCGCGAGCGAGCAGGACCTGTCCGATGCGGCCACCGCGGCCGAGCGCGCGTTCCGCGAATGGCGCAAGGTTTCGCCGCTCGAGCGCAGCAAGCTCATGCGCCGCGCCGCGCAACTGCTGCGCGACCGCGCCGACGACATCGCCGCGATCATGACGCGCGAACAGGGCAAGCCGTTTGGCGAAGCGAAGCTCGAAACGCTCGCGGGCGGCGACACGATCGACTGGTTCGCCGAAGAAGGCCGCCGCACCTATGGCCGCGTGATCCCGTCGCGCTCGGACGCCGTTCGCCAGATCGTCACGCGCGAGCCGGTGGGCCCGGTCGCCGCGTTCACGCCGTGGAACTTCCCGCTCAACCAGGCCGTGCGCAAGGTGTCGGCCGCGCTCGCCTCGGGCTGTACCGTCGTGCTCAAGGGACCGGAAGAAACGCCGGCCAGCTGCGCCGAACTCGTGAAGGTGTTCGCCGACGCGGGCCTGCCCGCAGGCGTGCTGAACCTCGTGTTCGGCGTGCCTGCGGAAGTGTCGTCGTACCTGATCGCGCATCCGGCCATCCGCAAAATCTCGTTCACGGGCTCGACGCCGGTGGGCAAGCTGCTCGCCTCGAAGGCCGGCGAGCACATGAAGCGCGCCACGATGGAGCTGGGCGGCCACGCCCCGGCCATCGTGTTCGCCGACGCCGACGTTCCACGCGCCGCCAAGCTGCTCGCGAGCGCGAAGTTCCGCAACGCGGGACAGGTCTGCATCTCGCCCACGCGCTTCATGGTGGAAGACGCCGCGTATGACGAGTTCGTCGAGCACTTCGTTGCGACCACGCGCGCGATCAAGGTCGGCAACGGTCTCGAAGACGGCGTGCAGATGGGCCCGCTCGCGAACGACCGCCGCCTCGCGGCAATGGAACGCCTCGTGGCCGACGCGCGCGAACAGGGCGCAAAGGTGCTGACGGGCGGCGAACGCGTGGGCCGCGAAGGCTACTTCTTCGCCCCGACCGTGCTCACCGACGTGCCGCTTTCGGCGCGCATCATGAACGAAGAGCCGTTCGGCCCGATCGCGCCGATCTCGCGTTTCTCGAGCTACAAGGACGCGATCGCCGAAGCGAACCGTCTGCCGTACGGTCTCGCCGCGTATGCCTACACGCGTTCGAGCGCGACTTCGGCCGCACTCTCCGACGACGTGGAAACCGGCATGCTGTCGATCAACCACCACGGCCTCGCCCTGCCGGAAACGCCGTTTGGCGGCGTGAAGGATTCCGGTTACGGCTCGGAAGGCGGCAGCGAAGCGATGGAAGCCTACCTCGTCACGAAGTTCGTTACCGAACATCGTTGATCGCTTCTCGTTGAAGCGCGCTTCCCGGCCGCTTACGGCTCGGGAAGCGCACGCGGAAATTGTGGCAAGCCGTCCGCGAGTTGCACCCACGCCAGCTTTTGCGAGGTCCAGGTGTGATGCTCGGGCGGCGCGTCATCGGGACGATCGAGCGTGCCCGTCGCCACGTCGATCTCGCCCGCGAACGCCGCATGGCGGTAGGTGAGCGGCGTGCCGCAGTCCGCACAGAACGCGCGCTCCACACCCGGACTGGATACATGCGTTTTCGTTGCGCCCGCAACTAGACGGAACGCACTCCACGGCACGCTGACCCAGCCGACGAACGGCGCACCCGAGGCGCGCCGGCAATCCACGCAATGGCACACCGTGCTGCCAATCGGCGCAGCTGAGATCTGGTAGCGGACCTTGCCGCATAAACAGCCGCCAGTCAGCATCGCTCTCTCCTTTGCACATCGATTGTGACCACCGCTTTCAGCGCTGTAATCACAGCGCGCCCGAGCATCGTTGCACGATTTCACTTCGCACACGGAATAAATCGCAATGACGTATTGTTGACGCCAGTAACGGCCTTCACGCCCTCGACTGGATCCATCATGCACACACTCGCACACTTTTCGCTTTCGATCGCGTTGCGGCACGCGCGCACGGGAGCACGCCCGTGAACCGCGCCCCGATCTGCGTGCCATGCCGGCTCGCGGCCATTGCGGCTGTGGTGGGTTGCGCTGGCGCGGCATTTGCATGGACGGCCGGCTGGCTCACGCCGGAACGCCTCACCGCGCCGCATATCATCAATACCTTCGAGTCGAACTACGGCATCCATGCGGGCTATCGGCGCAATCACGCCAAGGGGCTCTGTGTGGAAGGCTGGTTCGAGAGCAACGGCAACGGCGCACAAGTCTCGCGAGCGGCCGTGTTCGCGCCCGGACGCACGCCCGTGATCGGACGCTTCGCCATTCCCGGCAGCAACCCCGCCGCGCCCGACGCGAGCACGCCCGTGCGCAGCATGGCGCTGCTCTTCCAACAGCAGGATGGCGAGCAGTGGCGCACCGGCATGAATTCCGTACCCATCTTTATCGTTCGCACTCCGCAGCAGTTCTATAGCCAGCTGGTCGCCTCGAAACCCGACCCGGCAACGGGCAAGCCCGACCCCGCGAAACTCGACGCCTTCTTCCAGGCGAACCCGGAAACGCTGCCGTTCCGCAACTGGCTGAAGGCGAACCCGCCCTCCTCCAGTTTCGCGAACACAGCGTTCTATAGCGTCAACGCATTCATTGCAACCGATGCCGCAGGCAACCAGCGCGCCGTGCGCTGGCAGACCGTGCCCGAAGTGGCCTATGCACCGCAAACACCCGCAGAAAAAGCCGATCCGAACTTCCTCGCCGACGACTTTTTCACGCGTTTCGCAGCGGGCCCGCTACGCTGGCATCTGGTGCTCACGGTCGCCGCACCCGGCGACCCCACGAACGACGCCACGCAGGGATGGCCCGCAGACCGCCAGCAAATCGACGCCGGCACACTGGTATTGCAGAGCGCCGAACCGCAGGCGAATGGTATGTGCCGCGACGTGAACTACGATCCGACCATCCTGCCCAACGGCCTGAAGCCTTCCGACGATCCCTTGCTCGCCGCCCGCTCGGCAGCGTATTCCGTTTCGTTCAATCGACGCACGCATGAGGAAGCCAACCTCGCGCAATCGCATGGAGGCGCGCAGCCATGAAACAACCGGGCCAACACTTCAGCGCACTCCAGCGCCTTCTGCATTGGTCGATGGCAGTCCTGATCGTCACGATGCTGTTCGTGGGCGTGGGGATGGTCGCGACGGTCTCGCGGCTGCATGACACCCTGCTCGCGCTCCACCGGCCGCTAGGCATCGCACTGCTTGCGCTCGTGCTGCTGCGCCTCTACGTCCGGCTCACGCGCGGTGCGCCGGCGTTGCCCGCCGATCTGCCGATCTGGCAGCGCCTTGGCGCGCACGCTTCGCATCTCGCGCTCTATGCGTTGATGATCGCGATGCCGCTGATCGGCTGGTCGATGCTGTCCGCAGGCGGCTATCCCATCGTGATGTTCGGCGGCGTGCACCTGCCGCCCATCGTACCGCACGACGTGACGCTCTACGCCTGGCTGCGCGCCGCGCATACATGGCTTGCCATGGCGCTCTACGCGACCGTTTTGCTACATCTGGGGGCTGCGCTCTTTCACGCGCTCATTCGCCGCGACGGCGTGCTCGCCAGCATGGCGCGTGGCGAAGTGCGCTGAGCGCTACGTGGACGAAGCGAGGTTCCCGCGCGCGGGAACCTCGCCTTTACATCAAATGTGAGCGTCGCGTCCGGCCACTGGCGGCACGGGCGGTTCCATGAGTTCCTGAAGCAGCGCATCGCGCGCGCTTCGGCGACGCACCCACAGTGCCGTGAGCATCGGCACGAGGATCGCCGTCACAAGACAGGCGGTGGCGACCATGGCGGTTGCCGCCGGCACGAGCGGCTTGAAACTCGGAATCATCTCTCCGATGATGGCCGGATTCGCGACCGCCGCGCCCGCCGTGGACGAAGCCGCGAGGCCCGCCGCGCCGTTGCCGCCCGCAATCAGCCGGTCGGCGAGAATCAGCGGAATACCGGTCACGACGATCACGCCAAGCCCGAGCACCACGCCCGGAATTCCGCTCGTGACGATCACGTTCAGATCGATGCCGTTGCCAAGCGCAAAGCCGAAGAACGGAATGAGCGGATGCACGCAGCGGCCGAACAGTTCGCGCAGATCGCTGTCGAGATTGCCTAACGCAAACCCGACCAGAAACGGCAGCACGGCGCCCACGAAAAGCCGCGGCTCGAAAAAGGCCACACCGGTCGCGCCGAGAATGAGCATGCTCACGAGCGGCCCCGACTCGACGGACATCAGCACGAACGCACCCGCCTCTTCTTTCGTGCCGTATTGCTGCATCACGGCCGCATAGAGACCGCCGTTGGTCATGTCCATCGACGTCGTGATGGCGAGCACCGAGAGCCCGGCGAAGAGCCCGGTCTTCACGCCGTCAATCGGGATGAAACGCGCGGCGACCAGCGTGGCGATCCAGGCCACGATCATCTTCGTGACGAGCAGCGTGCCGGACTTGCGCAGCACGGTGCCGGTGGCGCGCAGGTCGATGGTCGCGCCCATGCAGAAGAACCACACCGCGAGAATCGGCACGGTGCCGGTGATCAATCCATTGGTGAACGAACCAAAGTACTTGCCAGCGCCTGGCGCGAACGTGTGAACACAGGCGCCGAGCAGCAGCGGCACCAGCATCAGGCCGCCGGGTATGCGGTCTATCGCCTTCTTCAGCTTCATGTCTCCTCCGTGGACCTTGCATCCGGTTGCCGGATCGGCACGTTGGTGCGCCCGGCTTTTTCTCGCGGTGCTCCCTTTCCGGAAACAGGATAGCAGCGCGAAAGGAACGCTGTTCCGATTTTTGAGCCGAAAATCATCAACGTTTACCCGCGAATGATTCACTATCTGGGCAGACCGCTTGCCAAGCGTGCTACGGCGTCGCAACATTTCCGGACCGACGTTCCGAAAATGTGAATCTGCACTATAGTCCACGAGAGACGGCGCGCCGCCCATCCAACGGAGACATGGCATGGAAGTCAGACAAAGCCTCAACAGCGACTACGCGAAGACGCTCGACACGGCGGGATTGCGTCGCGAGTTCCTGATCGAACAGGTATTCGAACCCGATGCGCTGAAACTCACCTACAGCCACGTGGACCGCATCATTGTGGGCGGCGCTTTTCCGGCCACGCGCGCGGTCGAGGTGAGCGCCGCGCTCGGCAAGTCGATCGGCGTGAGCTATCTGCTGGAGCGGCGCGAACTGGGCGCGATCAATATTGGCGGCGACGGCTGGGTCGACGTGGATGGCGTGCGCCACACGGTGCGCAACGAGGAGGCGATCTATATCGGCAAGGGCGCACAGGCGGTCGCATTCGGCAGCGACGATCCGGCGCGGCCCGCGAAGTTCTACCTCAATTGCGCACCCGCGCATACCGCATACCCCACACGTACCATTTCGTTATCCGAAGCGTCTCCGCAAACACTCGGCGAAGCCGCCACGAGCAACCGCCGCACGATCTACAAGTTCATCGTGCCCGAGGTGCTGCCTACCTGCCAGCTCTCGATGGGCATGACCCAACTCGAACCCGGAAGCCTCTGGAACACCATGCCGTGCCACACGCACGAGCGGCGCATGGAGGTGTACTTCTATTTCAACGTGGCCGACGACGCCGCGGTCTTCCACATGATGGGCGAGCCGCATGAAACGCGGCACATCCTCGTGCACAACGAGCAGGCGGTGATCTCGCCGAGCTGGTCGATTCACTCGGGTGTCGGCACGCGCGCCTATACGTTCATCTGGGGCATGGTCGGCGAGAACCAGGTGTTCGGCGACATGGACCATCTTGCGGAACGCGACCTGCGCTGAACCACGCTCTGGCATAGATCCACGATACGAGGCCCGCGCACTCATGGCATCCAGCACGTTCAATCCATTCGATCTCAGCGGCAAGATCGCCATCGTCACCGGCAGCAACACGGGGCTCGGCGCCGGCATGGCGCTCGCACTCGCACAGGCCGGTTGCGACGTCGTCGGCGTTTGCCGCGCCGGGCCCGGCGACACGCCTGCACGCGTCGAGGCCCTGGGACGCCGCTTCGTCGACGTGCGTGCCGACCTCGGTTCGATCGCGCCGGTGGAGGACATCGTGCACGCAGCGGTCGAAGCCTGTGGACGGGTCGACATCCTCGTGAACAATGCCGGCGTGATTCGCCGGGATGACGCCCTCACCTTCGGCGAGGACGACTGGGACGCCGTCATGGACGTCAATCTCAAGAGCGTGTTCTTTCTCGCCCAGGCGGCGGCGCGCCAGTTCGTCGCGCAGGGCAGCGGCGGCAAGATCATCAATATCGCGTCGATGCTGTCGTTTCAGGGCGGCATTCGCGTCGCTTCCTATACGGCCTCGAAAAGCGGCGTGCTGGGCCTCACGCGCCTGCTCGCGAACGAATGGGCCGCGCACGGCATCAACGTGAACGCGATCGCGCCCGGTTATATGGCGACCGCGAACACCGCCGCGTTGCGCGACGACGCCCAACGCAACGGCGAGATCCTCAACCGCATTCCCGCCGCCCGCTGGGGCGCACCGGACGATCTCGCGGGGCCCGTGGTGTTTCTCGCCTCGGCGGCGTCGGATTACGTGCACGGCCACACGCTCGCCGTGGACGGCGGCTGGCTTGCGCGCTAGTCCGCGCGGCGCGCGTGGGACGCGGTATGCTCCCATCAGAGAGTCACAGGGACCAGCAACAATGGCGGCAAGCGTAGAAAAAGCAGCAAATTCGGGTATGGGGCAGCGCGGCGCACAGGAGCACGCAATGAACGAAACGGACAGCAGCACGGAAAAAGGCGAATCGGTCTCGTCGATCGGCCGCGTGTTCGCGATCCTCGGCGCGCTCGGCGAGAAGGGGCCGATCGGCATCAGCGAGCTTTCGCAGCGCCTCGCGCTTTCCAAAACCACCGTGCACCGCGTACTGCAAACGCTGAAGGCGCTAGGCTATGTCGCGCAGGAAGTCGAAACCGACCGCTATCGTCTGACGATCCGGCTGTTCGAACTGGGCGCGAAGGCGCTCGAAAGCGTGGACCTCGTGCGCGAGGCCGACATCGAAATGCGGCGTATCGCGCAGGCCACGCGCGAAGCGGTGCACCTCGGCGCATTCGACGAAGACGCAATCATCTACATCCACAAGATCGACTGCGATTACGGCCTGCGCATGCAGTCGCGCATCGGCAGGCGCAATCCGCTGCATAGCACGGCCATCGGCAAGGTGCTGCTCGCGTTCATGCCGCCCGCCAACGCGCAGAAAACGCTCTCGCATCTGGAATTCAGAAAGTCGACGCAAAAAACGCTGACTTCCGCCGACGCGGTGCTGAACATACTCCCGCACGTGCGCGAACAAGGCTATGGCGAAGACAACGAGGAACAGGAAGAGGGTTTGCAGTGCCTGGCCGTGCCGGTGTTCGACCGCTTCGGGCATGTGATCGCCGGCCTCTCGATCTCGTTTCCGACCATGCGCTGCGGCGCGGACACGAAAGCGCACTATGTCGCCCTGCTCAAGCGCGCGGGCGCGGCGATCTCGGCGCGGCTCGGCTATTGCGAGCCGGCCGCGCACGAGCATGCGAGCGCCGAACCCGGTTAGCCCGGCGTTGCCCCTGCAGCGGCCGTGGCCGTCGTCGTGGTCTGCCAGCCGAGACCCAGGCTCTTCTGCAGCGATACGAAGTCCTTGAGCAGATCGGCCTGGCCCGACACCACGTTCTGCTGCGCGGTGAATTCCGTGCGCTGCGTGTCGAGCAGATCGACGAGGCTCGACGCCCCGGCGCGATAACGCTGGCGCATGAGCGTCGCGGAACGCTCGGCGGAAACCTGCACTTTCTGCAAGGTCACGAGATGCTCGCGCTGATAGCCATAGCGCGAGAGCGAAGCGTTTGCATCCTGCAGCGCCGCGAGCACGGCCTTTTCGTAGCGCGCTTCGGCTTCGTCGCGCGACGCTTCTGCGCCCCGCACCGCGCCCAACGTGCGCCCGAAGTCGAACAGGTTCCACTGCAGATACGGCGCCCCTACCCAGCTGAAATTGTTCTTGCGGAACAGGTGGCCCGGCTCCGCCGCCGAAAAGCCGAGGTCGCCGAACAGCGTGAGCTTGGGCAGGAAGTCCGCTACGTGCTCGCCGATCTGCGCGTTGCTCGAGGCGAGACGCCGCTCCGCCGCGCGAATGTCGGGGCGCTGCGCGAGCATCGTGGTGGGATCGCTCACCGGCACGCTTGCGGGCAGCGTGGGCAGCGGCTGCGCCGTGGCAAGCTCCGCGTCCAGCGCGCCAGGCGCCTTGCCCGTGAGCACCGCCAGCTGATCCAGCGATATTTCCACTTGCGCCGCGAGCGGCGTAAGGGTGGAGCGCGTGTTTTCCACCTGCGTGGTGAGCCGCTCCACGTCGACTTCGGCGGCGGTGCCGCCTGCGCGGCGCTGCTCGGTGAGCGTGAGCATCTCCTGCTGCAGTTGCGCCGTGTGCTGCGCGATGGCGAGGCGCTGCTGCTCGTCGCGCAGGTCGATGTAGGCCTGTGCGACTTCGGCGGCCAGCGATACCTGGGTGTCCGCAAGATCGGCGTTCACGGCATCGGCCTCGTCGCTCGCCGCTTCCACGGCGCGGCGCGTGCCGCCGAACAGGTCGATTTCCCAAGACGCGTCGAAGCCTGCCGTGTAGAACGTGATCGGGCCGCCGCCCGAAGAACCGCTCTGCCCCGAGCTGCTGCCCGACGTCAATGCGCTCAGGTTCGGCTCGCGCATGCGGATCGCCGCCGCGCTTGCGCCGACCTTCGGCAGTTCGGCGGCGCGTTGCTGCTGCAGTTGCGCGCGTGAGGCGCGCAAACGCGCCTGCGCCGCGCGCACATCGGGATTGTGGACGAGCGCTGCTTCGATCAGCGTATTCAGTTGCGGGTCGTTCAGTGCGAGCCACCATTGGCTCGGCGCACGCGCGGGTGTCACGCCTTGCGCCGGTGTGCGCATGAACGACGCGGAATTCGCCGCTTCGGGCGCTACGGCCGGTGCGCCGCGATAGTCGGGGCCCACGGTGCAAGCGGCCAGCGCGCAGGCGGCAGCGAGCACGCTCAACGCGGTATAGGGAAAACGGGAGTAACGGGTTGCCGTCATGAGTCAGAGATAATCTTCAGTGGCCGCCGGACGGCGCTTGCGCGCCGGGCTGCGGCTTCTTGAGCAGGAGCGCGAGCGGCACGCATGCCGCCAGTGCGATGCCGAGCACCCAGAATGTTTCGGAGTACGTGATGACCATCGATTGCTGCGAGATCTGCGCCGCAATCTGGCCGAGCGCCTGCATTTGCGAGTGCGCCATGTCGCCTGTCTGCGTGAACCAGCTGGCCGCGCTCGAAGCCACACGCTCCTGGCCGATGATCGAATTGGCACTCAGCGATTCGCGCAGCACGGCGCTATGAAAAGCCTCGCGCCGGTCGATGAGCGTGCCGATGATCGCAAGGCCGACCGAGCCGCCCAGGTTGCGCGCCATGTTGTAGAGCCCGGCCGCGTCGCCGGAATCTTCGCGCGACACCGCCGCCATCGAAGCCTGGTTGAGCGGCATCATCGCGAGCATCTGCGCCACGCCGCGCACGAGCTGCGACCACACGAAATCGTGGCCCACACTCTGCGCCGTGAGCGAAATGTCGAGCATGCAGCTCAGCGTGAAGAGCAACAGACCGGACACGACCAGGATGCGGAAATCCACCTTGCCCAGCAAGCGCGGCAAGATCGGCATGACGAGGAACGCGGGCAGCCCCGAAAGCAGCATGATCGCGCCTGACTGCTGGGCGTTGTAGCCGGCCACGAGGCTCAAAAACTGCGGCAGCAGGTACGAAATGCCGTAAAGCCCGGCCCCCACCGCGAACACGATGATGATCACGCTCGCATAACGCGGATTGCGCATGAGCGAGAGGCGCAGAATGGGCCTTTTCGCGGTGAACTGTGAAAGCGCGATGAGCGCCATGCCCGCGAGCGTGACCCACGTGAGCGTGACGATGAAGTGCGACTCGAACCAGCGTTCGCGCTGCCCCTCTTCGAGCACGACGGTCAGCGAGCTAAGCCCCACCGCCAAGCCGATAATGCCGAGCCAGTCCGCCTTGAGAAAGGATTCCCAGTGCGGCCGGTCGGGTTCGAGCCCGACGATCAGCAGCGTGATGAGCGCGAGACACACCGGCAGGTTGATGAAGAAGCACCAGCTCCAGCTGATGTTCTCCGCGAGCCAGCCGCCCACGACTGGCCCGAGCAGCGGGCCGAGCAACACGATCAGGCCGAACACCGTCATGCCCACGGGCAGCTGCGAAAGCGGCAGGCGCGTGCGGATGATGGTCTGGCCGGTCGGGATCATCGCGCCCCCAGTGAAGCCCTGGCCAATGCGCCCTGCGATCATCATGCCAAGCGTGTTCGACCAGCCGCACATCATCGAAAAAGCGATGAAGAGCGCCGAGTTCGCCAGCAGGAAATTACGCAGTCCGAATACACGCGTGAGCCACGCGGCGAGCGGAATCATCACGATCTCGGACATCAGATAGCCCGTGGAGATCCACGTGCCTTCGGTGCCCGTCGCGCCAATTTGCCCCTGGATCTGCGGCAGCGCCGAGTTCGTGATCGAGATGTCGAGCGTCGCCATCAACGCGCCGAGCGCGCCCGCCGCCACGGCGATCCAGTCGGCTACACTCGCGCGCTCGCCATGCGGATGCGGCACTGCTGCCGTAGCCTTATTCGCCACGGTGGTTCTCTTGATCGATACGGCGGTCGTCCTCGCGCGCGGAGCGCGTGTCGACATCGACCGTCACCGACATGCCCGGCAGCAATACGCTGCGCGTTTCCGGCCCGGTTTCGAGGCGGATGCGCACCGGCACGCGCTGCACGATTTTCGTGAAGTTGCCGGTGGCGTTCTCCGGCGGCAAGAGCGCGAACTGCGCACCCGTGCCCGGCGAGAAGCTGTCCACCACGCCGTGCAGCGTGTGGCCAGGCAGCGCGTCGACATGCAGTTCCACGGGCTGGCCCGCGCGCATGCGGCCAATCTGCGTTTCCTTGAAGTTCGCTGTGAGGTAAGTGCTTTGCACCGGCACGACGGTCAGCATGCGCGTGCCCGGCTGCACGTACTGGCCCACGCGCACGCTGCGGTCGCCCACGCGGCCCGCAAGCGCGCTCTTCACCACCGTGTTGTCGAGGTCGAGTTGCGACTGCGCGGCACTCGCACGCGCCGCTTCGAGCTGCGCGCGCGCCTGCGAAAGTTGGGCGTTCACCGCCGAGATCTGCGAGCGGGCGGACGTGACGGCGGCAGCGTCGGCGGCGAGCGTGGCCTGCGCCTTGTCGCGTTCGCTCTTGAGTTCGGCCAGCCGCTCGGTCGTTTCCGCACCGGTGGCCGCGAGCGGTGCGTAGCGCGCCACTTCGTCGTTCGCGTGGCGCAGGCTCACCTGGGCGACTTCCTGCTGCGCCTGTGCCTGAACGACGTTCGCCCGCTGCTGCTCAATCTGCGCTTGCGCATGCTCGATGTCAGCCGTGCGCGCGTCGACAGTGGCCTGCGCCTGGTCGAGCGCGACCTGATACTGGCGCGCGTCGAGCTTCACGAGCGGATCACCCACCTTCACGGCCTGGTTGTCGGCCACGTAGACATCGGTGACGTAGCCGCTCACCTTCGGCGCGATCGTCACGCTGTCGGCCTGCAGATAGGCGTCGTCGGTGGATTCGATGAAGCGCCCGACAACCCACCAGTGGCCAAGCCACACCGCCGCGGCGACGAGCGCCGCGAGTCCCAGCAGGATCAGAATCGTTCGTTTCGCGCCGCTTCGCGCGGGCGCGGTGGCGGCGTCCGGCACATCGCGTCCGGGCGCGCCTGCAGTCGTAGACATATTGTTGTTTCTCAATTTATTCCAGTCGGCAAAATTATTCCACTTGGAAAAACTGTGTCAAGTGTTATATTTCGCAGGGATACGAAAGGAAATGCATGAGCGAAGGTAAGAAACTGCGACGTTCGCCCGAAGGAGGCTATGCGCGTGGCGACGAGACACGCCGCAAGATCATCGAGGCGGCGATCAGCCTGTTCGGGCAGCACGGCTTCGACGGCGCCTCCACGCGCGATATCGCCGCGCGCGCGGGGGTGAACGCGCCGGCGCTGCAGTATTACTTCGAGAACAAGGAAGGCCTCTACCGCGCCTGCGCGGAGTGGATCGCCGACGAGTCGTGGCAGTCGTTTGCGCCGGCCGTGCAGCGCGCACGCGTTGCGCTCGAACGCAACGCGGACATCGAAGCGCTGATCGACGCGTTCATCGACATCCAGTCGGCCGTGGCCGACCGTTCCTTCGTCAAGCAGCACGGGCCGGACCAGCGCCTCTTCTTCGCGCGCGAACAGGGCGGCGGCGAGCCGGAGATCGGCTCGGAAATCCTGCGTGAGCGCGTGCGCACGCCGCTGAACACCATCAACGTGCAACTGCTCGAGCGCATTACCGGCATGCCGGCCGACGATCCGCTCACCGTGGTGCGCATGTTCAGTTTGTACGGGCAGTTTCTGCTGTTCTTCATCGCGCGCCGCTCCACGCTCACGATGCTAGGCTGGGACGACATCGACCGCGCGAAGGCCGACTTCCTGAAGGCGAGCATCGCGGAACAAACGCGTGTGCTGCTGCACCACTGGAATCGCGAGCGCGACAAGCACAATCGCTCAGAATAACTAAGCATTATTCAGGCGGCCGGCACACGCCTGCGGCGCCAGCGGGGAGCCCTCGCGGCGCGTTGCTGCGCATGTTAGTGTTCGGGATTCCCTCTCGCATGGAGCCGCCAGCATGTCTCCTCTCGCCGCCGTTGCCAGCATTCTCCTCGCCGTTCTACTCGGGGCCATGAGCCCTGGCCCGAGCTTCGTACTCGTCGCGCGCAACTCGATCGGTTTATCGCGCCGTGACGGCGTCGCCACTGCGCTCGGCATGGGCACGGGTGCGATCTGCTTCGCGGGCATCGCGCTCGCCGGGCTCTACACCCTGCTCGCCACCGTGGCCTGGCTGTACGCTGCGCTCAAGATTGCGGGCGGCGCCTATCTGCTCTATATCGCTTCGCGCATCTGGCGCGGCGCCGGCACGCCGGTCACGGTAAGCAAGACGGCCGCAGCGGACGAGCGCCCCGGCAAGTCGTACTGGAGCGGCCTGACCACCCAGTTGAGCAACCCGAAAACGGCCATTGCCTATGGCGGCATCTTCGTAGCGCTCCTGCCGCATAACCCGCCGCTGTGGTGCTACTTCGCGTTGCCGCCGCTCGTGTTCGCGATCGAAACCGGCTGGTATACGGTCGTCGCGCTGTGCTTTTCGAGCCAGCGTCCGCGCGATCTCTACCTGCGCGCCAAAGGCTGGATCGACCGCATTGCCGCTGGCGCCATTGCGGCGCTGGGCCTGCGCCTTGTTTTCAGCGCTGGACATCGCGGTATCTGACACTGCCCTGCCGGACGCGGCCCAGCGGTCGCGCCCGGCGCCCCGAAATTTTTTTGCATGAGGCGCTTGACAATCTATCTTCCAGTAGATAAATTAGAGTCCATGGATACGAAGTTGACAGTGCGGGAGCAGGTTCTGGACCACGCCATCACGCTCATGATGCTGCGGGGGTACAACGGGTTCAGCTACCGCGACCTGTCTGAGCTGGTGGGCGTGAAAACGTCGAGCATCCACTATTACTTCCCGTCGAAAGACGACCTGGTGCTGGAGGCGGTGAGTCAGTACAGCGGCGAAGTCATGGCGGGATTGCAGTCGATCGACGCAGCGCTCCCGGCGCGCGAAAAGCTCGCTACGTACACGCGGCTCTTCGGCAAGACGCTCGGCGACGGCCACCAGATCTGCCTGTGCGGCATGCTGGCCGCCGACATCGAGTCGCTGCCGGAAACAGTGCGTCAGGCTGTGCAGGCATTCTTCCGCGCCAACGAAAACTGGCTGGCCGAGGTGCTGGCCCAGGGCGCGAAAGAAGGCACGCTGGTCGTGAAGGGCAAGCCCGAAAGCGCGGCCCGCACGTTGTTCGCGGCCTTGCAGGGCAGCGTGCTGGCAAGCCGCTTGTTTCATACGAAGTCGCGCCTCGAAGATGTCGAAGCCATGTGGCGCGTGGCGCAGTGAAGGATTTTTTGCCCGTAATGCGGGGCGGCTAGCCGCCTCTTTTATTAGCCCCTTTATTCTATCTTCTGATAGATAGCTAAAAGGAGGAGCATCATGAGTGTGTTTCGACGGCCGGAAATCTATCTGGCAATAGATAGAATGCAAAAGCTGACGACCGGAAATTCGCAAGCGCTGCTCTTCTGCTGGACCCTGGTGCACATGGCTGTCGCCTTCCACCA
Organism: Paraburkholderia sp. J11-2; assembly: GCF_905220185.1. NCBI lineage: Bacteria > Pseudomonadati > Pseudomonadota > Betaproteobacteria > Burkholderiales > Burkholderiaceae > Paraburkholderia > Paraburkholderia sp. J11-2. Next base: position 46,013 of record NZ_CAJMYY010000004.1, read on the forward strand.
GTAAATTGGACGCTGTACTCCGCCGTACCCTTATTTACCTTTACCGAGCCGTCTTTGCTCAAAGGAGCCTGTCATGTCGATCGAAAAAGTCCTCTACCGCGCCGAAGCCAACGTCACCGGCGGCCGCGATGGCCGCGCCGTCATCCCCGCCAGCCATCTGGACCTCAAGCTCACCACGCCGCGCGAACTCGGCGGCGCGGGCGGCGACGGCACGAACCCCGAGCAGCTCTTCGCCGCGGGCTATAGCGCGTGCTTCATCGGTGCGATGAAGTTCGTCTCGGCACGCGACAAGATCGCCCTGCCCGCCGATCTTTCGATCACCGGCAACGTGGGCATCGGCCAGATTCCGAATGGCTTCGGCATTGAAGTCGAACTGAAGATTTCGCTGCCCGGCATGGACCGCGCGGCCGCCCAGGCGCTTGTCGACAAGGCCCATATCGTGTGCCCGTACTCGAACGCCACGCGCGGCAACATCGACGTGACGCTCACGATCGTTTAAGCGTCACGCTCCACGCGAGCGAGATGCAGCACAAGTCGAGGGTCGCCATAAGCGGCCCTCGACTGTTTTGCTTACCGCTCACGCGGCCTGCGCGTCGCGCGCGAGCCCTGCCATGAGGCCGCTTGCGCGCTGCACCTTGGCGAGCACCGCGCGATCGAGCACGGAACGGCCCTCGGGCACAGCCAGCGTAAGAAACGACCGCGCACGCGTGATGCCGGTGTAGACGAGTTCGCGCGTGAGAATGGGGCTGTACGTATCGGGCAGCACGAGCGCGGCGTGCGTGAACTCCGAGCCCTGCGATTTGTGGACGGTGAGCGCGAACACGGTTTCCACGCCTTGCAGGCGGCTCGGCGACACCCACTTCACGCCGCCCGAACCGTCGCCCGCCGGGAACGCCACGCGCAACACGGGCGGCTCGCCTGCCGCAACGGGCAACGCCAGCGCGATGCCGATATCGCCGTTCATGAGCCCAAGCTCGTAGTCGTTGTGCATGACGAGCACGGGCCGGCCCGCATACCAGTCGCCGTGCGGTTCGATGAGTCCTTCTTCCTGCAGCAGGCGCGCGACGCGCCGGTTCAGGCCTTCGACGCCCCACGGACCGCGCCGCAGCGCGCACAGAAGTTGGAACGCGCCGTGCGCCTTGAGCACGCCCGCGGCCCAGGTGGACAGCGCATCGGTCGTGGCGCCGGGTTCGGGCCGGGTCGTTCGCATCGTTTCCAGGTAGTGCCGGTAGCCCTGGCGCTGGGCGGCGCTTTGCTCGCCCACGCGGCCATCGACGATCAGCGCGCGCAACGGGCCGTCATCGTCGGCGGGACACACGAGCCGCGCGAGATCCTCGTAGCCGCGTGACCAGATCTTCGCGACACCCACGGCGTCGCCGGTGTTGACGAGTTCGGCCAGCGCGCCGATACCGCTTTCCGATGCAAAACGATGGCTCTCGCGCAGCATCGCAATGGCCTGGTCGAGCGGCAGGCCGTGCGCGTCGAGCATGGCGGCTTCGATACGCTCGCCGGTGGCCGCTTCGAGCCACGCGCGCGACGCTTGCGTGTAATGGCCTTCGCGCGCCCGATCGCACAGTTCGCCGAGCACCGCGCCCGCTTCGACCGACGCGAGCTGATCCTTGTCGCCAAGCAGGATGAGCCGCGCGGTGGGCGGCAGCGCGTCGAGCACGGCGGCCATCATTTCGAGGTCCACCATCGAGGCCTCGTCGATCACGAGTACATCGACAGGCAGCGGGTTCGCAGCGTCGTGGCGGAAGCGCCGGCTGCCGGGCCGCGTGCCGAGCACGCGATGCAGCGTGGTCACGACGGTCGGAATCGCTTTGCGCAGCGCCTCAGCATCGACATGCGCCTGCAGCGCGTCGAACGGCAGCCGCTCGACCGCGCCCGCAATCGATTCGTTCAAACGTGCCGCGGCCTTGCCGGTGGGCGCGGCGAGCCGAATGCGCAAAGGCCGCGTGGCAGGCGTTCCCTGCGCCGCACGGCCCAGCGCGAGTGTTTGCAGGAGTGCCAACAATCTCACGACCGTGGTCGTTTTGCCTGTGCCCGGGCCGCCTGTGACGATACTGAACGCGCTGCGCGCGGCGAGCGCGCAGGCGAGCTTTTGCCAGTCGGCGGCGCGTGTCTCGCCGCTGCGCGGCGCGAACAGCGCGTCGAGCGCCGCGCGCGCGACGTCGAGCGGCAGCGCGGCTTCGAGCCGTGCGGCGCGGCCAAGCCGGCGCTCGATCCCCTCGCGCACGTCCTGCTCGTATTGCCAGTAGCGCCGCAAATAAAGCCGCGTGCCCACGAGCACGAGCGGCGCGTTGCCTTGCGCAATGTCGGTAGCCGCGGTCTCTTCGCTGGCCAGATCGGGCGCGGCGAGCGCCGCGCGCCATTGCGCGAGCGTGACGCCCGCCAGCACTTCGGCAGGCGGCTGCGCCGGCACCGCGGCCAGCACCTGCGGTCCATCGGGCGGCAGGGAAAGCGCGAACGCGGGATCTTCCAGTGTGGCCTTCAGGTCGAGACACACATGACCGCGCCCGAGCTGATGGCTCGCCAGCGCGGCCGCGAGCAGCAACAACGGCTCGCTGTGCGGCGCTTCGGTCCACAGAAAGCGCGCGAATGCGGCATCGAGCGTACGCAGCCATCCGCGCTCCACCCAGTTGTCGAGCACACCGAGCATGTGCACGGCCGTTTCGCGCGCGGCGCCCCGCCCCGGTTGCGGCTCGATCTCCGGCATGTCCAGATTCTCGAACAGATCGCCGGTGAGGCCGTCCTGCCCTTTGGTGCGGCGCCTCGTCATGCCACGTCCTCCAGCGCGTTGCGACGCGCGAAGAGCGCGTCGAGTCGTTCGATCAACTCACGCGGCGGCCGCTCGCAATGCAGCCCCTGCCCCGGCGCGCGGCCGCCACGCAGGAACAGATACACGGCCCCGCCCACGTGGCGGTCGTAGTCGTAATCGGGCAAGCGCGCCTTGAGCAGCCGGTGCAGCGCGAACAAATAGAGCACGTATTGCAGCTCGTAACGCGAGTGGAGAATCTGCGCGCGCATTTTCGCGCTCGTGTACGAAGCGTCGTCGGGACCGAGCCAGTTCGACTTGTAGTCGGCCACGTAGTAGCGGCCTTCGTGTTCGAACACGAGATCCATGAAGCCCTTGAGCATGCCGTTGAGCGTGGCAGCGTCGAGCGCGGGGCGCGCCTCGCCATCCAGTGTGAATTCAGTGACGAGCGCATCGATTGCCAGCGTATCCACGGCATGGGCCGTGACCCAGAACTCCAGTTCGGCCATGTACGCACCGGGCGCGAACTGCGCGAACGCCACGCTCGACACGCGCTCGCCTTTGATATCGGGCAGGCGCAGCGGCGTGCGCACGAGTTCCAGCATCCACGCCGTAAGCGTTTCGATCCAGTGCGACCAGCCGCGCACGCTGCAACGGCGCGCCACCATGTCGCGCACGCGCGCTTCGTCTTGCGCGATTTCGGCGAAGCCTTCGTTGGCCGCCCACTCCATCAGTTCGTGCAGGAAGGTGCCTGCGTCCGCGCCGCGCTCGAAGCCGTGCATCGGCGCGAGCGCGGGGGCGACGAGCGTTTGCCCCGCGCTCGCGAGCGCTTCGTCGTCCTCGGGTGGCACGCTCGCATCGAGCAGTTCGAGGAACACGTCCTCGCTGCGCGTGTCGGGCGCGCCGCGCGAGTCGTCCGCTTCGACGGGAACGCCCGACCCGATCGACGTTTCGACCGTCTTCAGGCTCGAATAGCTCGCGATCCACCAGCGTTCGCGCTCGCGTGAGCCAAGCGTGCGCGCCTCGCCGCGCACGGCGCCGGTGTCGCGCAGCGCGAGCACGTCGCGACGCGCTTCGGGAGCGCTCGCCACTGCGATATCCGCGCACGGTCCGCGCAACGCGTCGAGCAATGCTTCGGTTTCCTCAGCAGGAATCGCCGCGCCGCCCCCCATGAGATAACCGAATGCACTCGCCTCGACGCCCTGCACCGGTCCGTAGCCGACCCACGTCGCGTAACGCGCGCGCGTCAGCGCAACGTAGAGTTTGCGCAGATCTTCGCCGAGGCGTTCGCGATCGGCCTGACTCAGCACGCGCGGGTCCGCCTCGAGCGTCACGCGCAATTCGCCTGCGTCGTCGTGCCACTTGAACGGCACGTCGTCGGGCTTGACGGCGCGGTGCGCGCACGCGAACGGCAAAAACACGAGTGGGTATTCGAGACCCTTCGACTTGTGAATCGTGACCACCTGCACGAGCCCCGCGTCGCTCTCCAGACGCAACTGGCGTGCGTCGCCCCCGCCGCCTGCGCTTTCGTCTTCGCGCTGCTCGTCGAGATAGCGGATCAACGCGTGTTCGCCATCGAGCTGCGTGCTCGCCTGTTGCAGCAGTTCGGCGAGATGCAGCAGGTTCGTGAGCGCGCGCTCGCCGTTGAGTCCTGCGCCAGCCGCGTCGCCAAGCAAGCGCTGCGGCACATGGAAATCGTTGAAGAGGCGGCGCAACATCGGCAGCACGCCCTTCCTGCGCCAGCATTCGCGGTACTCGCGGAACTGCAGCACGCGCGACTCCCACGCGATCTCGTCGTGCCCGAGCCGGTCGAGTTCGGCCCATTCGAGCCCCAGCGTGGGCGTAGCGAGCGCCGTGCGCACGAGGCGGCCGTCGTCGGGCTCGGCGCAGGCCGCCAGCCAGTAGCGCAGCTCTTCCGCCTGCGGCGTCTGGTAGACCGAATCGCGATCCGAGAGATAGACGCTGCGCACGCCGCGCGCGGCCAGTGCTTCGCGTATCGCCTGCGCTTCGCTGCGGTTGTTGACGAGCACGGCCATGTCGGCCGGCTGCAACGGCCGCATGCCGTGTTCGCCCGAGAAACCCGCTGCATGTTCCTGACCGAGGTTGAGCAGGCGCACCATCTCGGTCGCACAGCTCCCCGCCATGCCCGCGAGATACGCGCCCTTGCTGAGCGGCTTGCCCTCCGCGGCAGGCGGCATCCAGAAAACGTTGAGCGCGGGCAGCGCCGCGCCGGCAGCGACCAGCTTCTCGGCACGTCCATGTGCATCGGCGGCAACGAACGGCAACGCGTTCTCGCGTCCATCAGGGCTGCGAAACAAAAACGCACCGCTGCCCTCGGGCCGCGATTCCGCCGCCTCGAAACAGCGGTTCACCGCCTCGACCATCGCGCGCGTGGAGCGGAAATTCTTCTTGAGCGTATAGAGCCGCCCTTCGCAGGCACGGCGCGCGCGCAGGTAGGTGTAGATATCCGCGCCGCGAAACGCATAGATCGCCTGCTTCGGGTCGCCGATCAGGACGATTGCCGTTTCAGTGTCGTTCTCGGCAATGCGGTAGACCGCATCGAAGATCTGGTACTGGACCGGGTCCGTGTCCTGAAACTCGTCGATGAGCGCGACCGGGTACTGCTTGCGGATGATTTCCGCCAGACGCGCACCGTTCTCGCGCTGCAGGGCCGCGCGCAGCCGGGTGAGCAGATCGTCGAAGCCCATTTGCGAGCGGCGCGCTTCTTCCTCCTCGAAGCGGCGCGCCACCCAGCGCGCGGCGTGGCACAGCAGGTCCTGCTTCGCCTCGGGCGGCGCGGCCAGCGACTCGCGCAACGTTTGCATCGCCACGAAGGCCGCATGGTCCGGCGGTTCCCCCTTCACCCAGATTTCGGCGAGGCCGTCGGGCGTGAGGCGCGTCCACACGGCCGCCTTGTCGTCGAAGCCCGGGTGCGCGGATTCGGGATCGTTGGCCCAGTCGCGCAGCTTGCCGATCCACGTTTCGCTGTGCTTCGAATTCAGCTTTCTGGCGTCGAACTGTTTGGCCGCACGCGCCGCGTTCAGCAGCGCCTCGACCTCGTCGATCCAGACGGGCCACGGCGCCTTCAGCGTTTCGAGTTCGTCGCGCGCGCGTCTGCGGGCGTCTGCGAGCGCAGCGCCAGGGTCGCTTGCCTCCGGCAAAAGATCAGCGTGGGGAAGCAGCCCGCGTATTGCGTTGTGCAATTCGTCCGGACTCGCGAACCATGCTCTCACTTCGGCGGCGCTCGCCGCGTCGAGCGGCGCCATGAAGGTGCGCCAGTAGTCGCGCACGACTTCGGCGCGCAATTCCGTCTGGTCGGTTTCGAGCGTCTGCGAAAAGAGGCTGTCGCTGTCGAACGCGTGCTCGCTCAGCATGCGGTTGCACCAGCCGTGGATCGTCGAGACGGCAGCCTCGTCCATCCATTCGGCCGCGAGTTGCAGGCGCCGCGCGCAGGCCGGCCACTGATCCGGCGAGTATTCTTCACGCAGATCGTGCAACAGGTCGACGCCGGGCTCCCGCTCTGGCACGTCTTCCGGCTCCACGCGAAAGCACTCGGCCGCTTCGATGAGGCGCGCGCGAATGCGCTCGCGCAGCTCCTTCGTCGCCGCGTCGGTAAACGTCACCACGAGAATCTCTGGCGGCGTGAGCGCGCGGCCTGCCGTGCGCGTCTCGTCATCGGCATCCGTCTCGCCACTTGCCGCGTTGAGCGCGCCGTGACCCAGCACGAGGCGCACGTACAACATGGCGATCGTGAAGGTCTTGCCGGTGCCCGCACTGGCTTCGATCAGGCGGCTGCCGTAAAGCGGGAAGCGCAGCGGCTCCAGCGCGTGTGCATCCATGGTCCCGAGCGGATTCATGCCGTTTCTCCTGCCTCGCTCGAGGCCCGCTTCGCACGCGACGACTTGAGCGGCGCGCGGCTCGCCGGCAGCAACAGCGTCGTGGCGAGCGTGATGAAATCGTCGTGGGCGGCAAGCGCCTCGAAATCGGGGAAGGCGCGGCGCAGATACGGATTCGTCTCGCGCTCGCCGGGCGTGCGTCCATTGCCTTCATATGCCGCGCACGCGGCTTCCCACGCTTCGGCCGGCACCGTGGCGCGCGCGCCGTCGAAGCTGTCCGGCAACTTGCGCAGCCACGCAAACGCCGTCTTCACCGCCAGCGGCAGGGGCCGGCGCGCGCCATCGTCCCACGCGGCAAGCAACGCGAGCAGATAGTCGCGCGCAACCTGCGCATCGAGCGGCGCAAACTCTGCCACGCCAACCTTGCTCACGATTACCGTGGTCACCGGCCCGGCCGCGATCTGTGCGGCAACGTGCGCGACCCAATACGGCACGAGACGATCGCTTCGATAACGGCCGTCCTTCACGACCGTGCCCGGCTCCAGAATCACGCGGCCAAGCGCGCCTTCCGGACCCGCGCGCAAATCGCCGAGCCAGTCGTCTAGCGAAACGGTGCGGCCTTCCAGCATCGCATCGAGACGAATTTCGTATTGATGCTCGAGCGGCTCGGGCCAGCGCGCGAGCGCCTTGCGATATTCGGCGAACAGCTCGGGCATGGGCGCAAGCAGTTCTTCGCCGATCACTTCGCCAAAGCCGCCCGTCGCAAGATCGCCACTGCGGTGCATGCGCTCGAGGCGCGCAAGCGCGGCCGGTTCGAGATCGTCTTCGCCGCGCTCCATCGCCTTGACCTGCGCGCGGATCAGCTCGTTTTGCAACTGCCACGCCTGCAACGCATCCACCTCGAAGGGCTCGTGATTCTCGCTCGCGGCGTCTTCGCTTTCGAAGGCCACGCGCAGACGCTGCCGGAAGAAGCTGCGCACCGGCTCGCGCAGAAATTCGCCAAGCTCGCGAATCGAAAGCGGCTCGTCGCGTTCGGCGGGCGCGAGCACTTGAGCGTTGGCTTCGGCTGCGGGCCGCGCGTCAGCGGGCTTGGCCCACTCGTGCGCATAGGTGTAGAGCGTGGCCTCTTCCGGACGCGGCGGAAAATAGTCGGGGCTGAATGGCTGCAAGCGATGCTCAATGGTCAACGCTTCGAGCAGCGCGTCCCCATCGGCATCTTCCTCGCCTTCGAGCCGCCAGCCGGCCTTCAGATGATCGCGCAACTGCCCCACCAGCACCGAAGGCGGGCGCGGCGTGTTGTCGGTCACGCTGCGGCCGATCCACGAAACGTGCAGATGGTCGCGCGCCGAGAGCAGCGCCTCGAGGAACAGATAGCGGTCGTCTTCGCGGCGCGAGCGGTCGCCCGGGCGGTAGTCGCGGCGCATGAGGTCGAAGTCGAGCGGCGTGCGGCTGCGCGGATAATCGCCGTCGTTCATGCCGAGCAGGCACACGCGCCGGAACGGAATGGCCCGCATCGGCATGAGCGTGGCGAACGTCACCGCGCCCGCGAAGAAGCGCTGCGAGAGGCCGCCGCCTTCGAGCGCCGCGAGCCAGTTCTCCGCGACGATGGCAAGCGGCAACGCCTGCGTGAGCGCGGCTTCGTCGCAGGCTTCGCGCCACGTTTCGAGCGCGCCGTCGAGGCGGTCGAGTGTGTAGGCGTCTTCGTCCTGGGCCGCGAAAAAGGCCGCCTTCAAGTCGCGCAGACGTTCGCACCACGCGTCCACCGTGGCCGGCTCGCGCAGCGTGCGCCATGCGTGATCGAGCGCATCCACGAGGCGCGTGAGCGGGCCCAGCAACGCGGCGTCCAGGCCGCCGATTTCGCTATACGGCTCGATGTCGCGCCATGCTCCCGCGCGCTCGCCCGCGGCGTAGCCCAGCAGCATGCGCCGCAAGCCGAACGCCCAGCTATTGGGCGCGTTCAGTTCGTCGGCCTGGGGCAGCCCGAGGCTCGCGCGCTGGCCCGCGTGCAGTCCCCAGCGGATATTTGCGCCGTCGATCCAGTTGCGCAACGTCGGCACGTCTTCGACATCGATGCCAAAGCGTGCGCGTACGGCCGGCACTTCGAGCAGGTCGAGCACGTCGCTCACCGTCACGCGCGAGTACGGCAGCGACAGCAGCATTTCCAGCGCGCCGATGAGCGGGTCGAACGCGCGCTGCGCGCGGTCGGCCACGCTGAACGGGATACTGCGCGGGTCGTTGCCGTCGAGCAGGCCGAACACGGCCTGAATATGCGGCGCGTAGACCTCGATGTCGGGCACCATCACGATCACGTCGCGCGGCCGCAGCGTCGGGTCCGCCGCAAACGCGGCTAGCAGGCGATCGTGCAGAATCTCCACTTCGCGTTGCGCGCTATGCGCAACGTGAAAGCGAATTGATTCGTCCTCCTGTACGTCGACAGGCTCCCAGTGCTCGCGCGTCTCGCCAAGCGGACGCAGATCGCGAATGTCGTCCTGCAACTGCGAGAGCAACGTGAGCGCGTCTTCGCCGTCGAACAGATCGATACGCTGGCCAATGCGCGTGAAATGCGGCGTGTAGGTCTCGCGCGCTTCGTCGCTATCGTATTCGTCGAGCAGGCCGATGAAATCGCGCCCCTGTTTGCCCCACGCCGCGAGCAGCGGCTGCGAATGCAGATGCAGCTGCGCCTCGTCGAGCTGGTCCGGCGCGCCCGCGCGGCGGCGCTGGCGTGCGTGGCGCGCGCGCAGCAGGTCCTGGTCGGCGACGATGTCGGCCCAGTAGTGCATGCAGGGGTTGTGCACGCACATCAGCACCTGGCTCCAGCGCGCGAGCGCCGCGAGCACTTCGACCGACTGGCGCGCGAGGCTCGAAATGCCGAATACGACGAGGCGGCGCGGCAGCCCCTTCGGCCGCGCGTCGCCCTCCTGCCACGACTGCGCGCGCGCCATGAATGCCTCGTGCACGGCGGCACGGCCCGTGTCGCGCAGGCCGATGCCGTCCGGTGCCTGCGCGCTCACGTCCGCGAGCAGCGCGCGCCAAAGCGCGGCCTGCCAGCGCGCCTCCTCGGGCAGCGGCGTACGCACGTTGCGCGCATCGATCAGCACGTCCTCATTCGCGGCCCACGCGGCGAGCCAGTCCGCGCGATAGACCTGGTACTGGTCGAGCAAATCCGCCACGCGCTGCGCGAGCTGGAAGCACTTGCGCTGGTCCTCGTCGTTGGCCATGAAGCGTTTGAGCGGCTCATAACCAGGCTCGTCGAGCAGCGCCGGCAGCATGCGCATGAGACGCCAGACGAGGCGCGACTTGTCGAACGGCGAGACCGCGGGCACCGCGTCGTTGCCGAGCACCGCGCGATACACCTGCCACAGGAAGCGCGACGGCAGCGACATTTCGAACGCCGCCGCGATACCGCAACCGCCCTCCTCAGGGTCGGCGGCGAACGCGAGCTTGAGCCACTGCGCGATGCCGTTGCTCTGCACGAGGAACATTTCTTTTTCGAGCGGCGCGACCGGGTTCTGGCCGATCCAGTGCACGATCAGGTCGCGCATGCGCTCGGGCTGATTGCCATGAACGAGCATCAGCCCCGTGGGCAGTTCGCGCGCGCTCAAGCGAGGCTCCGGCGCGCGTGGCGCACATTGGGCACGCGTTGGGCAGGCTGGGCGAGAAAGCGAAGAAAAGGGATTGCGGCCATGTCGCCAGTTCGTGTTGGGTGCCGGTACTTACCGATACGAATTGCGCAGGCGGCATTGCGCCCGCGTGATGCGACAGTTTACGACAATCGGGACCGCGGCGAGCGGCGCATTCGCGCGCAGGCCGCGGTTTGGGTGCCAGCCTCGTCAGGCCGTCGCGGCCGGGCCCAGGCGCTTACCGGTAGCCGGATCGAAGAAATGCAGGCGCGCCGGCGGCAAGTGCACCGCCAGCCGCTCGCCGGGCGTGGGCCGCGTTTCGTGCGGCAGGCGCACCACCACATCGGCGCTGCCCCAGCGGCCGTGCGCGAGGTTGTCCGCGCCGAGCAATTCGCAGGTCTCGACTTCGAGCGTGACCGGCTCGTTGGCGCCGCGCGCGTGCATATGCTCGGGCCGCACGCCCAGCACGCATGGCGCACCCTTCGGCAGCCAGGCCGGCGCATCGCCAAGCGGCAGATGCGGCCCGTTGCCCTCGATTTCGAAGCGCTGGCCGTCGTCGCTCACGCGCCCGCGCAGCAGGTTCATGGCCGGCGAGCCGATGAAGCTCGCCACGAACATCGAAGCGGGCCGGTCGTACACTTCGCTGGGCGTGCCGATCTGCTCCGCGCGCCCGCCGTTGAGCACCATCACGCGCTGCGCGAGCGTCATCGCCTCGATCTGGTCGTGCGTGACATAAAGGCTCGTCGTGCGTAGACGCGCATGCAGACGCTGGATTTCAAGGCGCATCTGCACGCGCAGCTTCGCGTCGAGGTTCGAGAGCGGCTCGTCGAACAGAAACACCGAAGGCTCGCGCACGATCGCGCGGCCCATCGCCACGCGCTGGCGCTGCCCGCCCGAAAGCTCGCGCGGCTTGCGCTCCAGCAGCTTGCCCAGTTCCAGGATTTCAGCGGCCGCCGCCACGCGCGCATCAATCGCTGCGCGGTCGAGCCCCTGCAACTTGAGGCTGTAGCCCATGTTGCGCGCAACCGTCATGTGCGGATAAAGCGCGTAGTTCTGGAACACCATCGCAATGTCGCGATCCTTGGGCTCCACGCGATTGACCACCTTCTCGCCGATGGCGATCTCGCCCGACGTGATGGTCTCCAGGCCCGCCACCATGCGCAGCAGCGTCGACTTCCCGCAGCCCGACGGGCCGACGAGCACCATGAATTCGCCGTCCGCCACCTGCACGTCGATGCCGTGCAACACCTGTTGCGCGCCGTCGTATGACTTCGTGACGCCCCGTATGCTCAATGCCGCCATGCCGTCTCCCGAATTGCATTCATGCTTATTTCTCCACATCCACGAGGCCGCGCACGAACCAGCGCTGCATGGCCAGCACCACCACGAGCGGCGGCAGCATGGCGATCATCGTCGCGCACATCACGAGATGCCATTGCGTGGCCGCGTCGCCGCTCGAAATCATGCTCTTGATGCCCACCACGGCGGTCGTCATCGAGGCCGTGCTCGACATGAGGATCGGCCACAGATACTGGTTCCAGCCGAAAATAAACGTAATGACGAACAGCGACGCGATGTTCGTTTTGGATAGCGGCAACACCACGTCCCAAAAGAAACGCAGCGGACCCGCGCCGTCGATACGCGCGGCCTCGATCAGTTCGTTGGGCAGCGTGAGGAAGAACTGGCGGAACAGGAACGTGGCGGTGGCCGAAGCGATGAGCGGCAGCGTGAGGCCCGCGTAGGTGTTCGTGAGATGCAGCGTGGCCGCAACCTGCACCGTGGGGAAGATGCGCACTTCCACGGGCAGCATGAGCGTCACGAAGATCAGCCAGAACGCGAGACGCCGGAACGGAAAGCGAAAGAACACGATCGCATAGGCCGAGATGATCGAAATGGCGATCTTGCCTACTGAAATCACGAGCGCCGTAATGACGCTGTTCAGGAGCATCGCGCCGAACGGGCTCGCGGCGCTGCCCGTGCCCACGTTCCACACGGTGGCCATGTTCGCGAACAGGTGTGTGCTCGGCACGAGCGAGAGCGGCACCGAGAAGACTTCTTTCTCGTTCATCGTGGCGGCGCAAAACGCCACGTACACGGGGAAGGCCACCACCGCCACGCCGAGCAGCAGCATGACGTGGCAGAACAGGTTGAAGTATTTGCGGTTTTCGACCATCAGCTCATACCCCTTAGTACTGCACGCGTCGTTCGATGAAGCGGAACTGGAAGATCGTGAGCGCCGTGACGATCAGCATCAGCACGACCGACTGCGCGCCCGAACTGCCGATGTCGAGGCCGCGAAAGCCTTCGTCGAAGATCTTGTACACGAGCGTGCGCGTGGCCTGGCCGGGGCCGCCGCCCGTTGCGGCGTCGATCACGGGGAAGGTGTCGAAGAGCGCATAGACCACGTTCACGACGAGCAAAAAGAAACTCGTGGGCGAAAGCAGCGGAAACGCAATGCCGAAGAAGCGCCGCACGGGCCCCGCGCCGTCGATGGCGGCCGCCTCGAAGAGCGATTGCGGAATCGACTGCAGGCCCGCGTAGAAGAACAGAAAGTTGTAGCTGATCTGCTGCCAGACCGATGCGATCACAACGAGCGTCATGGCCTGGCCGGGGTTGAGCGCATGATTCCACGTAACGCCGAAGCGCGCGAGCGCGAAGGTCACGAGGCCGATGCTCGGGTTGAACAGAAAGCCCCACAGCACGGCGGCAATGACAGGCGCGACCGCATACGGCCAGATGAGAAACGTTTGATAGAAGCGCTTGCCGCGCGTCACATGGTGCGCCATGGCCGCCAGCAGCAGCGAAATGGCGAGGCCCCCGAACGTGACGAGCGCCGTAAAAACGAGCGTGGTCTGGACCGAGGCCAGATAGAGCGGATCGTGCAGGAGCCGCGTGAAGTTGGCGAAGCCGACGAACACCGACGACGTGCCGAAGGCGTCCTGGGCCTGGGTGGACTGCAGCAGCGCCACCCCGGCCGGCCACAGGAAAAAGATCACGGTCACCGCAAGCTGCGGGCCGACGAGCAGGTACGGCAGCAGGCTCGCCCCAAAGCGGGAGCGTTGTTCCATTGCGTCACTCTCCTCGAGTGGCGGCGTTCGGCTGGGCGCGAACGCCAGTTGGCGCGGCTTGTTGATCGAATTGAGCCGCCTCCTGGGCGGCGCCGCGTTCGCATTCTAGCCGAGAGTCATGACAGTGCGGATCAAAGCGCGGTTTGAAACGCTATTCGTCTCGGTGTGTTGCACCAAGCGTGGTGATGAGCCGGTCCACCACGCCGATCACGTGCGCCGGCGTAATGGCCTTCGTGCACTGGTAGCGGAACGCGTCGCCCGCATGGCGCGGGCACCAGCCGAAGTCGGTGTCGTCGGACTCGTAGCGCGTGTCGTTGTAGCAGCTATTGCAGGCGTGAAAGTTGATCACGCGCCACGGCGTGTGGAATTCCGCCTTCGGGTGCGAGAAGCCGCTGATCAGCACGACCGGCACGCCCACGGCCCATGCGAGCCACGAGAGCCCGCTGCCAAGGCCCACGAAAAAGTCGGCATGGGCGAGCAGGCTCGCGCGCTCCGTCAACGCTCGCGCGCCCGTGAAATCCTCGGCGCCTTCGGGCATGACGTTCAGTTCACCGGGCAAGCCATATTCGCGGTCGCGGTCGATACACAGCACCCGGTAGCCGCGCGCCAACAGGTGCGCGACGAGCGCCGGCCAGCCATGCGGGTTGTTCCAGTATTTGCACTGCGAAGAGGCTTGCGTGGCGATGCAGACATAGCGCCCGGCAATGACACGCTCGGGGCTCGCGACGGAAACGCGCGGGCGGCGTTCGAGCGCCGGCACGCCCAGCATGTACGAAGCGAAGTCCTGCAAATTGCTTACGCGCAGGTCGGTCGGCTGGTGATCGCGGTCGGAGAGCGGCCGGTACGCGCCGACGCGGTAAGTCGCGTAGACGGGCTCGCCGGTTTCAACTTCGGCGGCAGCGGCAGCCGTGAACGCGATGGCGGGATAGCTCGCCTCGAACAGCGCATGCAGCGGGGCCGCCATCCGCACGGTCAGCGCACACCCATGGCGCGCGCGAAAAACCTCGAATGCCGGCATCCAGGCGATCGCATCGCCAATCGCGCCCGATCCGACTTCCACGCGCACGTGGCGCCCTGCCGCATCGAAGGCATGCGAAAAAACGCAGCGCGGACCGTCGAATACCTCCAGCAGGAAGCGCACATAGTATTTGCGGCGGCTCGCGGCGATCTCGCCCGCGTGCAACACCTCGTCGAACAACACATTGGCCGTGTCGAGATCGTGCATGCGCACACGCCAGCCGTCTTTCGGCACCTGCACGCGGCAACCGAAATTGAAGTCGTAACGGATGCCTTCCGGGCCCGCCAGCGCGGGGGGGCCGGGCTGCGCGAAAGCGGTGGACTGGAGGCCGCGCTGGGCGCCTGGAGAGGGGTGAGTGGAGGGATGCATCGGGCGATCGGGCTGCTGGGACGGTTGAACCGACGCAGCGTATCCCGGTCGCGAAAATAACGGGGACGTCGCCGCCCCCTGACTTCATCGTTGAACGCGCGGCTCAGGCAAGCGCCGCAGCGGCAAACTTGCCCATATCCGTGGCCGGATCGCGCAGCGCGTCGAGGTCGAGCTTCACACCCTTGCCCACGAGCTTCTTGCCGCACAGAAAGTCGGGCATCGAATTGACGGCGTCGACCGCGAGCAGTTCGCGGTCCTTCAGGTAGTACACCGCGAAGCGGCGCGCTACGGGGTCGCCGCGCACGATGGCCTCGTCATAGCCCTCGAGCAGGCCCACCGTCTGGAGCTTGAGGTCGTACTGATCGGACCAGAACCATGGCGCGTCGCACGCGGGACGCGGCTTGCCGACGATCGCCGCGGCCGCGAGCTTCGCCTGCTCCACCGCGTTGTGCACGCTTTCCAGGCGCCCCGCGCGGCCATAGTGCGCAAGCGGCCGGTGCGCGCAATCGCCGATGGCGAACACGTCGGGGTCGCTCGTGCGCGCGTCGTCGTCCACCTGGATGCCGTTGGCGCACACAATGCCCGCCGCTTTCGCGAGCGCCTCGTTCGGCAGAATGCCGATGCCGACCAGCGCAAGCGTGGCGGGCACGATCTCGCCATCGGCCAGCTTCACGCCGGTGAGCTTGCCGCCCTCGCCCACGAGCGCCTCGATCGTCGCGTTCAGGCGCAGTTCCACGCCTTGCGCGCGATGCTCGTTCGCGTAGAACGCGGAAACGGTCTCGCCCGCCACGCGGCCCAGCACGCGCGGCGCCGCTTCGAGCACGGTGACCTCGTGGCCGAGCTGGCGCGCCGCCGCTGCCGCTTCGAGGCCAATATAACCGGCGCCGATCACCACGAGCTTTTCGCCCGGCTTCACGCGCTCGCGCAGCACGTCTGCGTCCGCGAGCGAGCGCAGCGCGATCACGCCCGCGAGATCGTGGCCCGGCACCGTCAACGCGCGCGGCGTCGAGCCGGTGGCGAGAATCAGCTTGTCGTATTGAACGTGGCTGCCGTCGGCGAGTGTGAGCGTGCGGTTCGCGCGGTCGAGCGACTGCGCGCTTGCGCCGAGCTTCAGCTCGATGCGCTGCTCGTCATAGAACGCACGCGGCTTGAGCCACAAGCGCTCGACGTCGGCCTCGCCCTTCAAATAGGCCTTGCTGAGCGGCGGCCGGTGATAGGGCGGCACCGGTTCTTCGCCGACCAGCACCACGCGGCCGTCGAATCCATATTGCCGCAGCAGCGCCGCGGCGTTGCCGCCCGCATGCCCTGCCCCAACGATCACCACTGTGCTGCCGTTTTCTTGCATGTCCGCTCCCGCTTGATCCTGCTCTTTACCTATTAATCGATTCATCGCGCGCATCGGCGGTCAGGACTCATTCATGCACTTGAATCCACGCCGCGCGCCGCGCCAGGAACGAGATCATCTCATGGTTCGCACACGCACGCGGCGCTTAGTCGAAGGCGCGATCGTTCGGCGCGGCATAGAGCGCACGCAATTGCCCGCTCATCGGAAACGCGAAATTCACGCCTTTGGGCGGCACCGGCTTCTCGAACCACTTCGCGTACATTGCGTTGATTTCGCCGCTCTTCATGATCCCCGCCATCGTGTCGTTCACGAGTTGCCGGAATTCGGGGTCGCCGTTGCGCATCATGAACGCATAAGCCTCCAACGATTGCGGCGTACCCACGATCACCCATTCGGACGGCTTCTGCGTGAGCGAGCGCGTACCGGCGAGCAGCACGTCGTCCATCATGTAGGCCACGACGCGCCCCGACTCGAGCGTGGCGCGCCCCTCGGCATAGTCGCGCGCGCTGATGATGCGCATGTTCATCTGCTTGTCGAGGTTCATGCGCCGCAGGATGCGCTCGGACGTCGTGCCCTGGTTCGTGAGCACCGTCTTGCCCGCGAGATCGGGAAAGTCGTGAATGCCCGAATTCTTGTGCGTGAGCAGGCGTGTGGTCGCAATGAAGAACGTATTGGAAAAGCTCACTTGAGCCTCGCGCGCTTTCAGGTTCGTCGTGACGCCGCACTCCAGATCCACGGTGCCGTTCTGCACGAGCGGAATGCGGTTTTGTGAAGTAACGGGAATGAAATGCACCTGCAAATTCGGGCGTTTCGTCCGGAGCTTGACCGCGTCGATCACCTTGTTGCAGATGTCCTGCGAAAAGCCGATCACCTGGTTGTCGCCAATCACGTAAGAGAACGGGACCGAAGTCTCGCGATACCCAACGGCGATGATGTTTGCCGCGCGGATCTTGTCGAGCGTGGGCTGCGCAACCTGGGCGGCCGCCGGCTGCAGTAGCGCAATGCATGCCGCGAAGGACCAGCAAGCCAGCGACAGCAGCTTCAGTGCGTTCATCAGTCGGTCCTCTACTCGCGTATCGTTGTCTTGCGCGTTCAAAGCCTACATATGTCGTCAGAATCGATCATCGCGCAACATGTGGGAAATACCAGGGCTTTCCCGAGATGTTAAGCCGACGACGAAAAAAAAGCAGCGGACCTTGCCGCTGCTTTTCTAGCTCAATGCTGCGCAATCTTCGGGGCAAACGCCATCAGCCGTTGACGATCTTCTTCGGCTGCAGCAGCGCCAGCACCGCGCCCAGCACCATGGCCGCCGAAACGCAGTACATGCCCGCATTCGTGCTTTGCGTCGCGTCCTTCATCCAGCCGATGATCGAAGGGCTCACGAAGCCCGCGAGATTGCCGATCGAGTTGATCATGCCGATGGCGGCGGCGGCCGAACCGCCCGCGAGAATCGCGCTCGGCCAGGTCCAGAACACGGGCATCGTGGCGAGCATGCCAGCCGCGCCCACCGAGAGCGCGAGCATGGCGAGCGGCACGTTGTTGCCGAACACAGTGCTGAAATACAGGCCGAGTGCCGAAGCCAGCGAAGCGATGGCGAAGTGCCAGCGGCGCTCGCCCGTGCGGTCGGCGCTCTTCGCCACGAACAGCATGCTGAACACCGCGCACGCGTACGGAATGGCGGTGAGCAGGCCCACGTCGAGCGCGCTCTTCACGCCGCTCGCCTTGATGAGCGTGGGCAGATAGAAGCTGATGCCGTAAAGGCCCATCATGCAGCAGAAATAGATCACGGCCATGAGCCACACGCGGCCGTTGGCGAACACCGAGCCGATCGATGCGTGGCCCTTGCCGGCCTGGTCCTGCTCGATATTGCGCTCGAGCACGGCCTTCTCGTCTTCCGAGAGCCACTTCGCCGCGCGAATGCCGTTAGGCAGATAGAAGAGCGTAATCACGCCCAGCACGAGCGAAGGCACGGCTTCGATCAGGAAGAGCCACTGCCAGCCCGCCCAGCCGTTCGTGCCGGTGAACGCCGAGAGAATCCAGCCCGAAAGCGGGCCGCCCAGCACGCCCGCGATCGGAATGCCGATCATGAAGAGCGCGTTCATGCGGCTGCGGCGCGCGGCCGGAAACCAGTAGGTGAGATAGAGCACGATGCCAGGGAAGAAGCCGGCCTCGGCCACGCCCAGCAGGAAGCGCACGAAATAGAACTGCGTGGGCGTCTTCACGAGCAGCGTGGCCGCCGAAAGCACGGCCCACGTAATCATGATGCGCGCGATCCACACGCGCGCACCCACGCGGTGCATGAGAATATTGCTTGGGACTTCGAAGAAGAAG
The DNA here is from genome assembly GCF_905220185.1 of Paraburkholderia sp. J11-2. Lineage (NCBI taxonomy): Bacteria > Pseudomonadati > Pseudomonadota > Betaproteobacteria > Burkholderiales > Burkholderiaceae > Paraburkholderia > Paraburkholderia sp. J11-2. The sequence continues at coordinate 64,355 of NZ_CAJMYY010000004.1, forward strand.
TAGCCGATAAAGAAAATGCCCGCGCCGAGACCGTACACGGTTTCGCTGAACTGCAGGTCGCTCAGCATCTGCAGCTTGGCGAAGCCTACGTTGACGCGGTCGAGATACGCGGCCACATAGCAGAGGAAAAGAAACGGCAACAGGCGCAGCGTCGCCTTGGAATAGGCGCCCGCTTCGAGATTGTGTAGTGCGGCCTTCGACTGGCCGCCGGCGATCGTATTCATGGTCTCCGACATGGTGCGAAGCCCAAGCCGCAAACGGCAAGGGCCAAGGAAAACGAGGGCGCATTGGCCGGGTTTCAACCCCGAGGTTTGTCCCCAATACGTTGCGCCCACAACAAGATGCGCGCAGTTGCGCGGCGCGCAACGCCGCACGATAGCATGCAAAGCGCATCATCGTAGCGAGACGCAACAATTACTGTCAACTGTTTGTAAGTAACGGGAATACGCCCGAAACGCCGCTGCCCCGGGACCTGGCGCTAGAATCGTCGAACTCGCTCTCGACGAACCGCTTGCATGGAGAACCGCGCGCCATGACTTCCACCCCGCTGCCCCGCCGCCCGCGCGTGTATCTCGCCGGCTTCGACGTCTTCCGGCGCGACGCGCTCGAGCACGGCGCCCGCCTCGTCTCTGCGTGCGCGGAATATGGCTTCGAGGGCGTCTATCCGCTCGACGCGCAAGTGCCGCCGGACCTCGACGGCCCGCGCCTCGCCGCGTGGATCTATCGCGCGAACGTCGAAGCGATCCGCGCCGCCGATATCGTGATGGCAAATGTGAACGACTTTCGCGGCCCCGGCGAGCCCGACTCCGGCACCGCCTTCGAGATCGGCTATGCAACAGCACTAGGCAAGGAAGTCTGGGCCTACACGTCCGACCAGGGCACGCTCATCGAACGCGTGCCTTCGGTGCCCGACGCGCAGGGGCGCGTGTGCGAACGCGGCTATCTGGTGGAAGATTTCGGCCTCGCCAAGAACCTGATGATCGCGTGCGCGGCGCGCCTCGTGCAGGGCGACGCGCGCGCGTGCCTCGAAGCCATGGCGCAAGGGCGCACGCGTTGAGAGCGTACGCCCCCGCCTCAATGATGCATGGTGCTCATCGTGCTCATGCGCTGGAGGGCGCGGATGCGCGCCACCGCGGGGCGGTCCGTCACGGCGACCTGATAGAGCTTCGCGAGATCGGCCTTGAGCGCCGTGCGTGAGCCGGCGTCGAGATACACCATGTGCCCCGACGGATAGAAGCGTGCGCTCAGGTTATCGCGCACCTTCTGGTCGAGGAGCGGCATCTTCTGCAAGTCGATCACGGTCTGGTAGAACGGCGTGACGAAGTCGTAGTAGCCGTTCGCCGAAAGCACGCGCAAATCCGGGTTCAGCGCCATCACCGCCGCCAGGTCGCCGGCCGTGTAGAGCACGATATTGCCCTGTGCATCCACGCCCTTTTGCGCGCCCGTCGGATCGATATGGCCGAAGTTCCAGTTCTTGAATGCCTGATCGTTCAGGTCCGTGAACGACGAGTTCGTGCGGAACTTCAGCTGCTCGTTCAGGTAGCTGTTCCACATCGCCGTATACACGCCGCTCACCGCCGTCATGGTGGGATCGTTGCCGCCCGAGTTGGGGTCGATATTGCCGGCAATGCCCGTGTCGATGGCAGTCACGCGGCCGTCGTACGAGCCGAGCGCCACGCCCTTGTCCTTCATGAGCGTGGTGAGAAATAGCGAATTGCCGCGGCTGTCGTACGAGGCGATGTCGAGATTCCACGACTCCAGCGTTTGCGTGTCGATGCCCGTGTATTGCGACAGCGTCTTCAGCGTGGCCGGAATGCCCTTGTCGCTGGGATCGGGAAACTTCGACAGCGCCTGCAGATAATCGGTGCGCGCGAATTGCGCGACCTGCGCGGCGAACGCCTGCAGGTCCTTCGGCGCGGGCGTCACGCCAAGGCGCTTGTGGTACCAGGCGTCGGCGGCCGCCGTGGGCAGCGCGCCCACCGGATTGCCGCTTTGCGTGTAATCGAGTATCGACGACTGCAACGTGATGCCGTTCAGATCCACGCCATCCTCGTGCAGCCGGTAGGCAAGCACGCAACTGCGCGCCGTGCCATACGATTCGCCATAAAGAAACTTCGGCGAATTCCAGCGATCGTTCGCCGAGAGGTAGCGCTTGATGAACTGCTTGAGCGAATCCGCGTCCTGATCCACGCCCCAGAAGTCGCGATTGTGATGCGGCGCGATCGCGGCCGAATAGCCCGTGCCCACGGGATTGATGAAGATGAGGTCGCTCTTGTCGAGCAGGCTGTCCGGATTGTCTTCGAGCGTATAGGGCGCGGGCGGCGTGAAGCCCGGCATCGAGGTCTTGATGCGCTTGGGCGCGAACGAGCCGAGCAGCACGAACACGGAAGACGAGCCCGGCCCGCCGTTGTAGAAGAACGTGACGGGACGGTCCTGCGCCTGCACGCCGTCTTTCGTGAACGCCACGTAGAACATCTTGGCATTGGGCTGCGAGCTGCTCGGATCGACCGTCACGAGATGACCGGCCGTAGCCGTATAGGCGATGACTTCCTTGCCGATCTGAATGGCGTGGTGCGTGATTGCGGCATTCTCGGTCACGTCGGTGACGAAGTCGTCGGGACCGTTGCCGTAAGCGGTGGGATCGAAGCACGGCTGGTCGGCCTGGGAGCGATGCTTGCCGTTGCCGCTCGCGGGGCTGGCCCCTTGAGCGCCGCCGTTGCCCTTGGTGGACTGCGCTTCGTCGTTCATGTCGTCTCCACTTTCTGAGTGTTCGCGTTTGAGACCGTGAATGCAGCTTCGAATGGCAACCTTTCATGCAACTCGCATGCGCTCGCCATTTCCTTCTCGCCGGGGCGGCGCGCCGCGCTCATCCTACGTCGAGCCGAGTGCCGCCGCCACCTTGCTGCCGACCGGCGTGCCGAGGCCCGTGCAGGCGTCCCAGCCGGGCGCCGCGGAGAAGTCGCCATTGCTGCCGCTCGTCACGTCGTTGAAGGCGCCGGGCTGCGCATAGAGCCTCGCGTTCGCGAAGCCCACGGGCGTGCCGCGCGCCGCGTTGATACGCGCGATCAGCGCAGCCCACAGCGGCGCGACCGCGCTCGTGCCGCCCACCACCGTATCCGCGCCGGCCACGCGCACCTCGTAGCCTGTGGCTGGGTCGGCATCGGCTGAGACATCGGGCACGCCGCGACGCACCAGCGCACCGGCCCCGCCGCTGCCGCGCACGACGCGCAGACCCTTTTGCCAGTCCGGCAGCGCGAACGTCGCGCTCACGCCGCCGCCGGTCGCGCCGTTTTCGCCGTCGCTCCACACGGTCTCTTGCGAGATGCGTCCGTTCGATGCCGCGATGTGCGTGCCGCCGCAGCCGAGCGCATAAGGGCTCGACGCGGGGAAATCGACATGATCGGCGCCGTCGCCCACGCCATCCGACGAGCCGCTGTCGCCTGAGGCCGCACACACGGTCACGCCGAGCGCGACGGCCGTTTGCATGGCGTCGTTCAGCGCGCCGAGCGTTTGCTGCGACCACGCCGACTCCGGCGCGCCCCAGCTGATCGAGATGACCGATGGCTTGCGCTGGCTGTCGTGCAGCGCCGCGCTCACCGCATCCACGAAACCGGCCTCGCTGTTCGGCGCGAAATACACGGCAATGAGCGCCCCGGGAGCCAGCGCGCCCGCGATCTCCACGTCGAGCGTGACTTCGGCGTCGGGCCCGTTGGGGTCGCCGGTCGGCGCATTCGTCGCCTGATCGACCGACACATCCTCCACGCGCGGCGCGCTCACGCCCAGTGCCTTGAAATACGCGGTGAGGTCCGCCGTGTCGTATCCGCCGCCCATTTCGACGATTGCAATGCACTGGCCGCTGCCGTCACCTGCGGGAAAGCTGTAAAGCTCCGCAAGCTGCAAAGGCGTGAACGACCGGGTCACCGCGCGCGCGGCACGGATGGGCGGACGGATGGGTGCGCCAGCAGCCGGCGCATTGGCGAGACTCGTCGGCACGAAGCGAAAGTGCGGCTGCGCCTTCGCGCGATTGTCGAGCCCCACGACGGCGGTGACGACCTCGTGCATGTCTTGCGGCAAATGCAGAGGGCCGCTCGGCTGGTGAAAATGATGCGTGGTCTTGCCGACCTGATGTTCGAAACGCTGCAAATCGATGCCAAAGGCGGCGTTGTACTGCTGTACCGTGCCCGAGAGCACGACCCGGCGCGCCGAGGCGTCGGCGTGGTCCACGGCGAGGCCGTGCGCCTTCGCGAACTGTTCGACACGCTCGATATCCGCCGTGCTGGCGCCAAAGCGCCGCTCATACTCTTCGCGGGAAACCGGCTTGGCGGCGGGGTCGTTGGCGGTGAGCCGGTTGACCAGCTCGTGAAATTCAGGCGACGCCTGACGCCGCAGGATCAACACGATCTTGAAGCGCTCCGCCGGGTCGCACGCGCCGACGCACTGCGCGCCAGCGGGCGCGGGATGTTCGCTGCCTGCCACGGGAAGGTGCCTGGTCATGGCCGGTTTCTCCTTCGTGAAGCGCGTGCCTGTGACTGGACTCTGGCGCCCGGACGCGCGTTGAATCACCGCAATTGCGCGCACCAAACCAGCCCGGCATGCCATACGACAATCGTTGGGATATTCATGCAGCATCGCCACCGCACGATGCGGCCAACGGCGCAGCGCGAGCACAAACGAAACGTTGTGCGCATTCGGCGTGCCCGCCAGAATCGTTATACACCGATGACGATTGCAAATCTCTCCGGGCGCAAGCGCATGGCCATGCCAGGAGGTCGTTGGGGAGGAAGACAAGATGTGCAAAAAGCGCGCGGGCACTGAGCCCGCGCGCTTCGAATGACCCCGTAGCGTGGTTGCGCCGCTGCGGAGTGGTTATGCCGCAGCAGCGAGCGCGGCCGGCAGATGCGTTTGCAGATACGCCTCGAACTCGTCCTTCACCTCCGGATGGCGCAGCGCGAACTCCACCGTTGCCTTGAGGTAGCCGAGCTTGCTGCCGCAGTCGAAACGCGTGCCCATATAGCGGTACGCGAGCACCTGCTCTTCGGTGAGCAGCGACTGCAATGCGTCGGTAAGCTGCAGCTCGCCGCCCGCACCCGGCTTCAGCGAGCGCAGATGGTCGAAAATCGTGGGCATCAGCACATAGCGGCCCACCACGCCGAGATTCGAGGGCGCGGCTTCCGGCGCCGGCTTTTCGACGATGCCCGACAGCTTGAACACGTCCTCTTCCCACTCGCGGCCATCGACGATGCCGTACGACGCGCTGTTTTCACGTGCGATCGATTCCACACCGATCACCGAGCTGTGATAGTGATTGAACGTGTTCACGAGCTGCTTCATGACGGGCGTGGGGCTGTAGAGCAGGTCGTCCGCCAGGATCACGGCGAACGGCGAGCCGCCCACGAGCTTTTCCGCGCACAGCACGGCGTGGCCCAGACCGAGCGCCTCGGCCTGGCGCACGTAGAAGCAGTCCACATTGGCGGGCTTGATGCTGCGAACGAGGTCGAGCAGCTTTTGCTTGTTGCGGGCTTCGAGTTCGCATTCGATCTCGTACGACTTGTCGAAATGGTCTTCGATCGCGCGCTTGCTGCGGCCGGTCACGAAGATCATTTCGGTAATCCCCGCAGCGATCGCCTCTTCCACCGCGTACTGAATGAGCGGCTTGTCGACGACCGGCAGCATTTCCTTGGGGCTCGCCTTGGTGGCGGGCAAGAAGCGCGTCCCCAGGCCTGCAACAGGAAATACCGCTTTGGTTACTTTGAGCATGATGTCCATTCCCAGATCGTTCGTTTGAGTCTCGGTCTCGCAGCGAGGCAAGCCGACTTCCCCGAGGTTCTGCACTGGCAGATTCTTGTATTGAACAAGATTGTTTACCGCCTTTTAAAGAATAAAAAAGGCCAATAAATTCAGATTGTAAGATTCAAGCTTAACACCGGAAATTATTTCCATTCATTCCGAATAATTTAGAGCGAATCGGCATGAATTTCCTGATCCGGCTTGTGTCGGTGACGCGTCTCGTTCGGGCGCAGTCTACTCCGCTTCATCGGCGGGCGGCAAGGCGCCGGAACGCGTGCGTGCGCGCCGGATGGGCTCATTGCGCAAGGCCTCACGATATGCGGATACCCCCACGAGTATCAACAGCACGGCCACGCCGGCCAGCAAGTGCAGGTTCATCGGATTCTCCAGCGACCATAGTCGATCACACACAAACTAGCATTTCAAATTCCACAAATAAACTGCTTTGATTTTCAATCCACTTATTTCTCCATTTCTCTTAACCGCTCGAATACATTTTGAAAATATTTTGCTTACTTCACTCGCGCGCGCGCCCCTAAGATCGCCGGGTACTCTCCCCAAGGACCGGCTGACACCGATGAGCGATCCCGTACTCCAAACTGCCATGCCGCCTGCGTCTGCGCTTCCCGCCGCTGCTGTGTCCTCTGCGGCGCGGCCCTTGACCGCGGCGCGCGAGCTTGCAGGCGATCAACTGATCGAGGCTCTGCGCGGTTTTGCGGCCCTGCTGGTGGCCTATTTCCATTGCCGCCAGGTGACCTGGATCGGCATGGGTGCGTTTCACCAGTTGCACGCGAGTCTCGCGAGCCCAGGCACGATCGCCGCGTGGCTTACGTTTCCCATTGCCTGGGGATCGGCGGGTGTGCCGATTTTCTTCGTCATTAGCGGGTATTGCATTCACCGCAGCGGCGCCGCGCGCCTGAATGCAAACCCCAATTTCCGGCTCGACGCGCGGCAGTTCTGGCTGCGCCGTTTCGTGCGCATTTATCCGGTGCTGCTCGCGGCGTTGCTGCTCACGCTGGCTGTGGATTCGGTCAGCCTCTCGCTCTTTCCTGTGAGCCACAAGATCAATGGCATCGGGGTGCGGGACTTCTTCGTCAATCTGTTCTCGCTGCAGGGCGTGGCCGGTAAGACGTATGGCTCTAACGGCGCGCTCTGGACCCTTTCGCTCGAAGTGCAGTTTTATCTGCTCTATCCGCTGCTTTTTGCTGCGCGCCGGCGGTTTGGGCTGAATGTCGTGCTCGCTGCTGTGGCGCTCATCAACGTGGTGTCTGCGTTGACGCTGGAGCGGCATGACATCGTCGTCTTCACGTCGTACTGGTTCTCGTGGATGCTCGGCGCATGGATCGCCGAAGTGCGCTTGCGTGGGTCTTCCGGGTTCCGGTTTGCCTATCCCGCTGCGGCGCTTTTCGCCGTGGCCGGATGCGTGGCGTTTCACTTTGGCCAGTTTGGCGCGTTCCAGCTCTGGGCGTGTGCGTTTGCCTGCTATCTCGTGAAGGCGCTTGCGCAGCCTGCTTCTCCTGGCATGCTCCACCTGCTGTTCTCCAAACTCGGCGATTTCAGCTACTCGCTCTATCTCATCCATTTGCCACTGTTCGTGCTGCTCGGGTCGCTGTTGTTTCGCTCCGAGTTGCAGACTTCGATCTGGCCGTCGTTCGGTTTTACCCTCGCCGTGATTCCTGTTGGCTGGGTGTTCTATCGGCTCTTCGAGCGGCCTGCGCTGAATGCTGCCGCGCGGCTTAGGAGGCGGGTCGCCGTTTGATCGTGGGTCCTTGGTGCTTTGGCCTTTTCTTGTTTTCGCGGCGGTATGCCAGCGTTGCCCCTGTGCGGGGCGGCACCTACTTTTCTTTGCAGCGGCAAAGAAAAGTAGGCAAAAGAAAGCCGCTCAAACCGCTAATGCCTGCCACAGTTCACATCGCACCACGAAAGGTGAATGGCTCCGGAGCGTCTGTCATCTCGCACCATTTTCGTTAGTGACAAGGGGCTCATCCGTTCCCGCTGCTCGCTACGCGCGCAGCGGTTGGGTCTGCAAGGGAAACCAGGGGGCGTTGTCATTCTTGGCGGAAGGCAAGCGCACCAATGGCTTTAGGTTATGCCCTTCGGCGCGCGTAGCGCCGCCGGAAGGATGAGCGCCTTGTCACTGAGTTCGGTGGTGCGAGGTGACAGACGCTCCGGAGCCATTAACCCTTGGTGGCGCGATGTGAACTGTGGCTGGCGCTGGCGGTTTGAGCGGCTTTCTTTTGCCTACTTTTCTTTGCCGCTGCAAAGAAAAGTAGGTGCCGCCCCGCACAGGGGCAACGCCTGCATACCGCCGCGAAAACAAGGAAAGGCCAAAGCGCCAAGGAGCCAAAAACCCTTTACTTCCCCCGCGCAACAACCCCATCGAGCACCCGCTCGACCGCCTCGACATACTGCTGCTTCCCAAACCGCTCCCGCGCAGTAGCGAGCCCTTGCGCGGCAAGCGCTTCACGCAAACCCGCATCATCATGCAACCTGCCGATAGTCGCAGCCAGTTCCTTCGCATCGCCAGGCGTGCAGAGCAACCCACTCTTACCGTGCTCGACAATCTCGGTCACACCACCATCACGCGAAGCCACAACCGGCCGCTGCGCCAGCATGCCTTCCACGACCACACGCCCGAACGGCTCAGCCGTAATAGACGTATGCGCGATCACATCGACAGCACGCATACACGCCGCGATATCATGCCGAAAACCAAGAAAATGCACACGCGCCTGCAACCCATTCGCATCGACAAACGCACGCAACTCCGCCGCATAGGCGTCCTCGCCAAACAGCGGCGCGCCCACAAACACAGCATGCGCCCGCGGCTCACTGAGCAACGCTTCGAGCAGCACATGCTGCCCTTTCCAGCGCGCAAGCCGGCTAAACGCGCCAACGAGGAACGCTTCCTCGGGCAACCCGATCTGCGCACGCAATTGCGCCTGCGGCACACGCGCAAGCGCTCGGAACGGCGATTCATCCACCCCGTTATGCACAACATCGATACGCTTCGCATCGAATCGCGTGAGTTGCGCAAACACCTTCGCCGAAGCATGCGAATTCGCAATCACATGCGCGAGCCCCAGCTTCGCGCAGCCCTTGATCACGGCGCGCTGCACGCGGCCGAAGTGCTCGTCGCTCACGATGTCGCGCAAATGCCAGACCACCGGCTTACGCGCCAACTTGCCCGCAAGCACGCCAATCACCATGGCGCGTTGCGTGTTGGCGTAAAGCACGTCAGCTTCACGGGCGCGGCGGCGCGTCTCGCGCACGAGCGCGGCAATGCCCGCGAGCACACCCAGACGCGGCGCCGCACCGCCATCGCGCCGCACCTTGCTCAATGCGCCCGAATCGAGCACCTCCACGCGCGCGCCAGCCTTGTCGAGCGCCTCCCTGAAGGGGCCGTCGTTAAAGAGCAGCACGTCGATACGCGAGCGCAAGCCCTTCACCACTTCGAGCAGCGATAGCTCGGCGCCGCCCAGCACACCGCTCTGGTCGATCGCGAGTACACGCGGCGACTCCGTTGCGTCCACGTCGACTTCGAACGGCGGCGCGCCGTGCGCGGAGCCCGCCTGCGAGATCGCCGGCACCGCCTTCGCCACGCGCGCGAAAAACTGCTCGCGGAAATGCCGCGAAGAAAAGCGCTCGGCGTTCGCGCGGCAATCCTCGGCGCGGAATCGCCCCGGATCGCTTTCGAATGAGTCGACGGCCGCGATGATCGCGTCCGCGTTTTGCTCTTCGAAGAAGATGCCCGTGGGCCGCGAACCGGTGTCGCGCACCGTTTCGAGCGCGCCGCCCTTCCCGAAGGCAATCACAGGCGTGCCGCAAGCCTGTGCCTCAACCACGGAAATGCCGAAGTCTTCTTCCGCCGCGAACACAAAGGCTTTGGCGCGCCGCATGCGGTCATGCAGCACCGCGAACGGCTGATAGCCGAGCACTTCCACGTTGGGCGTAGCCTTCGCGCGCACCTTGTTCATGTCGGGACCGTCGCCGATCACCACGAGGCGCCGCTCAGGCATGCGCGAGAACGCCTCGACAATCAGGTCGATCTTCTTGTACGGCACGAGTCGCGAGGCAGTCACATAGAAGTCTTCCTTCTGCGTTTCCAGCTCGAACGCGTCGACATCCACGGGCGGGTACACCACCTCGGCCTGGCGCTGATACACCTTCTGAATGCGGCGCGCGATGAACTCCGAGTTGGCGACGAACTGGTCCACCGAATTCGCCGTACGTACGTCCCAGTTCCGGATGTAGTGCAGGATCAGGCGCGCGAGCATCGACTTCGGGCCGCGCGTGAGGCTCGACTCCTGCAGGTACTGATGTTGGAGATCCCACGCATAGCGGATCGGCGAATGCACGTAGCTGATATGAAACTGGTCCGGTCCCGTGAGCACGCCCTTGGCTACCGCGTGGCTACTCGAAATCACCACGTCGTAGCCCGACACGTCGAGTTGCTCGATGGCGAGCGGCATGAACGGCAGGTACGCGCGGTAGCGCTTGCGCGCGCCGGGCAGTTTCTGAATGAAAGAGGTCGTGGCGCGCTTGCCGCGCAGGAACGTGCGATCCTTCGCATCGACGAAGTCGACGACCGAGAACAGGTCCGCGTCGGGAAAACAGGCCAGGATCTGCTCGAGCACACGCTCCGCGCCCGCGTAGGTCACGAGCCAGTCGTGCACGATGGCCACGCGCGGCGCGCGGCCCGCGGCGAGGGCTGGCCGCAAGGGCCGCAGCGGCATGACAGCGCCCGTTTCGGCGCGTCGCGGTTCGGTGGCGTCGCGCCGTTGAATGGGCGCGGCGGCGCTTTCGGACGGCGCCGCTTCGTCGATCAGTTCGTGACTCATGCGCTTTTCCGTGAATTCAGTCGAAAGAGAAGGGAACGGGCGTAGCCGCGCAGCATGGGCGTGGTCGCTACCGACCACACCACGTTGCCGAGCGCCAGCACGACACCGGCGCCGATGGCGTACAGCGCGTCCGGCAGCCACCACGCAAGAGCAAGCGCCGTGGCAAGAAAACTCAGGTGTGCAAACATATCGACGATGATCGTGCGGCTATGAATGCGCGACAGCCACAACAGCACGACGTAGTCGAACAGTGCGCGAAACAGTACGGCGGCCGCCGCGCCCGGCAAACCGAAACGCGAAATGCCGAGCCACAGCAGGCCCGCAAAGAGTGGCAATTCCACGAGCCCCACGCGTGCGGCAGCGGCAGGATTGTTTTGCGACTGGATGAGAATGCGCGTGACGCCCGCCTGCCCGACGAGCCACACGGCGATGATCAGCACGCGTCCAACCGGCGCGCCATGCTCGGCGATCACCGGTCCCACCCACGCATGCAGGAAGGGCGCGAGCACGACGATCGCGCCGATGGCGATGGGCGTGAACACGGCATTGAGAAATTGCAGCGACTGCGCGGCGATTTCATCCGCATGCTCGCGACCGAGTGCCGAGAGGCGCGGGAACAGTGTGCGCACGAGCGCATTGGGCACCATGTTCAGGCGCGTGACGAGGTTCTGCGGCACGGTGTAATACGTGACGAAGCGCGCGCCGAGGCCCGCGCCCAGCATCACGCGGTCGAGCGAGTCCGCGACCATCGTGGTGACGCTCGCAACCAGCATCCAGCCGCCGAAATTGAAGAGCGCCTTCGAGGTATCGAGGCGCGGCCCGCGCACCTTGCGAATGCCGAGTACGCGCAGCGCGGAGCGGCCAAGCAGGATGGCGGCCGCGAGACGCGCGAACACGGCGGCGGCCAGCACGGTCTGCAGATTCGGCTCGTACGCCCAGGCGGCGGCGAGCGGCAGCAGCTGGAACAGGAACGTGCCGAGCGTCTGGTTCGTGTTGTAGATGCCAAAGCGCTCCGCGCCGTTGATCGCGCCAGCGAACACCCACGACACGTTCGCCACCGGAATCGCCACGGCGAGCCAGGGCAGCGCGAGATAGACCTCGTGGCGCAGTTCGGGCGTGACGTGCGTGAAATACGCGGTATAGAGCGCGCCGCCCGAATAGATCAGCAGGCCGCCGATCGCGCCGGTCGTGAAGTTCAGCCAGAACGCGCTCCAGAACACACGCTCGCACGCATCGGCATCTTTGGACGCATACGCCTTTGAGATCTGGTTCTGCGCGGCCATGCTCATGCCGAGATCGAGCACGCTGAAGTAACCGATCAAGGTCCACACGAGCGCGATCACGCCGTAGCGCTCCACGCCGAGCAGGCGAATATACGAAGGCACCGTGACGAGCGACACGAAGGTCGGCAGCACGAGACCGAACAGATTGATTGCGACGTTGCGCAGTATTCCTTTATCCATTAGGTATCCAGTTGCGTGGCCCGTGAGGGTCAGGCCGGTTTCCAGCGGTACATGAGGACCTTGCCGCGCGCGTCTTCCTCGACGAACACGAGGTATTCGCCGTTTGCTTCGCGATGCGCGGTGATGCCGAACGGCACGTCGACCCAACCCGAGGTATTGCCCACTTCCGCGCCCGGGCCGAAGGTGCCGATCTCCTTCGCGCTGTCCTTGTCGTACACGTGCACGTTGCCCGCGGGCTCGACCACGAACATGTACTGGCCTTCCACCGTGAGCCCTGCCGGCGTGACAGGCGGCTTCGCCTTCGGGTCCCACGGCAGGCGCAGCATGTAGCGCTGCTCGGGGTGGCCGCTCGACCACTTGTCGTAGCGCACCAGCACGCGCCCCGCTTCCTTCCAGAAGCCGGGATCGTGGGGCGCGTCGGCGGTGTAGCCCGTCACATAGAGCGTGTCGGTCTGCGGTTCGTAGATCGCGCGATGCACCTCGGCAAACGGCGCGGGAATCGCGTACTTGTCGAGCTTGTCGTACGAGTAGATCGGGTTGCCCTTCGCATCGAGACCGCCGAAGCGAAAGCGCCAGATGCCCTTGTCGTCGCGCGCGCGCCAGATGTCGCCGCGCGTGTCGATCCACCAGCCCCACCCGCCTGCAAGGTGATCGCGGCCCGGATTGCGCGTGAATTCGTCGGCGTCGAACGCGCCGTTGCCGTTCGTATCGCGCCAGATCCAGTCGCCGGCCGACGGTACCGTTGGCGCATTCGGCACGTTTTGCACCCCGCGGCCGCGCCCCGCGATGAAGCCTGAGGGAATCGCGGTCTCGCCGTCGCGCTGCGCGTCGAAGCGATAGATCTTCAGGTGGTCCGCATACATGTCGGTCAGGAACAGGAACGTGTGCCCGTCTAACACGCGCGCGGTCGGCAGACCCGGCCACTGGTCGGTGTGAAAAACCGGGTCGTCGGGATAGCGGAACCGATTAGACAGGAATCCGACATATTTCCAGTCTTGCCCCGCCGGCTTCGACAAATCAAGTTCGAAGCGCTTGTTGCCCGTATAAACGCTGTTGGGGCGCTGCGGGTCCACCCAGGCGCCATCTACGAAGAGCAGGCCTTCCAGGTTCCACAGGCGCTTGCCTGCGGGCGTATACGCTTCCAGCGTCGCGCCAAGGCCCGCGCCGATGCTGCCATCGTGTTGCGGCCCCACGCCGTTGGTCGAGACGTAGATGTTGCCGCGCGCATCGGTGCCGACGCCCGTCAGGCCATTGAACCGGCCCGGCCCCGGCATGCCCGCGACACCCGAGAAGATGCCGCCGCGTTCGCCAAGCGTGGCGCTCTGCGTCCACGTCTTGCCGTTGCGCGTGAAGATGAGAATCTGCTGGCGCGGCCCGTTATCGGCGATCAGCAGGCGTTGCTGCGGATCGAACGCGAGATCCACGGGCACCGCATCGTCGGGCAGCGCGAGCGTGTCGTCGAGGCGCTTGCCATCTGCCGAGTAATGCGCCACGCGCGGCTGGGCAGCGCCCTTGCCCGCGCCACTCCCCGTGAGCACCCACACCGACCCGTCGGCCGCGAGCGCGATACGTCCCGGCGCCTCAACTTCCCATTGCGTCTTGCGCTGCATCGAGTTCGCGTCGTACACCTCGATGCGGTTCATCGGCGTGTTGCTCACGTAGAGCGTCGAATCCGTAGCGGCGAGGCCGCCAATGTCGGCAGGCGTGCCCGCAGGGACTTCGTTGATCTTCAGAAACGACGCCGAAAGCTGCGCATGCGGATTGAGCGGATCGGGCGAAGCCTGAAACGCGGCCGCACGTTTGGGCTCGTCGAGCGGCCGGCGCGTGATGCCGTACCACTGGCTGCCCTTCGCAGGCCAGATGCCGCTGCCGACGAGATGGCCCTTCTCGTTACCCACACCCACCGCCGCATACAGATAGCGATGATTCACGGCCACCGCGTTGCCGCCGCCGCCGCCCCACCCATGCGTGCCGCCGGCAAAGCCGAGCGGCTTGCCGTCCTGGTACGCGCTGATCTCGGCGCCGCTCTCGTCCCACGGGGCGTTGGTGAAGACCTTGCCTTCGGGTGTGACGGCAATGGCCGTGACGTTGATTTGCATCCACGTGCCCTGGCCGTTGCCAAAGGTGTTGCCGATCCACGAGGTCGTCACGTTGAGCTGCGGCGCGGCGATGGTCTGGACCGAAGACGTGCAGATAAACGTGCACGTCGCGGCCAGCGCCAACGTCCTGCGCAAACGGCGATCGGGATTCGATAACGGCAAGGCAATTCCTCCGGTCTGATGACGGCAATCTGCCTGGATCATGCCGCACAAACCGTATGAAAAATCGCCTCCAAAAAAGGGAAAATAATTCAAAAAAATTCAGTATTTATGACCCATTTCCGAGTGCGCCGGAAATAAATCCCAGAGCCCGGGCGTGAAGCCTGTAAGGCCTATGCAGCTTGACCTGGCCTCATTTCCGGACAGCCATGCGTATTTCATATCGGACAAACTCCGGCAATTAAAATTAAAAATCCAATGCCAATATATTTCGGCTTTTTGAAGATTTAATTCTTTCTAGAATGAATCGCACAGTAATCGTGCATGCATGAACTCACCGGAGAACCGATGACCGTTAGCCGCCTGGTCCATCAACAAGGCCCCGCCGACCATTCCCACCGCATCGTCCAGCTGGACGGTCTGCGTGCTTTCGCCGTGCTCGCCGTGTTCGCGCAGCACGCCTTGCACGCGCCGCTGTGGATGGGCGTCGACCTGTTCTTCGTGCTGAGCGGCTTTCTGATCACCGGCATCCTGCTCGAGCGCAAGGCGCGCGGGCAATCGTATTTCAGCTACTTCTATGCGCGCCGGCTGCGCCGCATTCTGCCGCCTTACGTGCTGCTGCTCGTGGTGTCGTCGCTGCTGTTCGGCTTCGGCTGGGCGCACTACTGGCCGTGGTATGCGTTCTTCGCCACCAATATCGGCGACGCGCTCGGCCAGAGCGGACACGACAGCCTCAACATTCTCTGGTCGCTCGCCGTAGAAGAGCAGTTCTACATCGTGTGGCCCTTCGTCGTGCTGCTCCTGCCGCAGCGCCTCATGGCGCTCGTGGCCGCCGCGCTCATCCTGCTCGTGCCCGTGCTGCGCGCCGTCGCGACGCCGTGGTTCGACACGTACTGGCCGATTTACTATCTCACGCCGTTCCGCATGGACCTGCTGGCCGCCGGCGCACTGCTAGCCGTGCTCGTGCGCCGCGACCGCAACGCGCTCGAGCCTTTCAAATGGCCCGCCGCCGTGCTGTTCTTTGCCGCGCTCGGCGCGCTGGCCTGGCTGCACCTGCATTACCCGCGCTTTCGCGCGATGAACACGCCGCTCTCGAACGCGACGCTCTATAGCATCTCGCTCGTGCTCTGCACCTCCATCGTCGTGTTCGCGCTGCAGTCGAAAGGCATCGTACGGCGCCTGCTGTCGAACCCGGTGCTCGTGTATGTCGGCACGATCAGCTACACGATCTACCTCATTCACCTCACGATTCTCTATGCCGTGTGGCCGCTTCACTACGGCCGCATCGAGAGCGCCGCGATTGCGCTCGTCCTCACGCTCGCTTATGCGAGTGCGAGCTGGTTCCTCTTCGAGCGCCGCCTCACGCGCGGCCCGCGCCGCCGCTCGGCGGCGAAGCCGGTGGACATCACCGCGCGCGTGCGCCAGTCGAGCCCGCAATCGTAATTCCTGAATCCCGTTCGCTATTTCAAGGACACATCACATGAACGAACGTCGCAAAGCGATCATCACCGGTGTTTCCGGCCAGGACGGCGCCTACCTCACGCGCCTTCTGCTCGACAAGGGCTACAACGTCACCGGCACGTATCGCCGCACCAGCTCCGTGAACTTCTGGCGCATGAACGAGCTCGGGATCCTCGACCATCCTTCGCTCGAACTCGTCGAACACGACCTCACGGATGCGGGCTCGACCCTGCGCCTCGTCGAGCGCGCACAAGCGCAGGAGGTCTACAACCTCGCGGCCCAGAGCTTCGTGGGCGTGTCGTTCGACCAGCCCGCTACGACCGCCGAAGTCACCGGCATTGGCGTGCTGAACATGCTCGAAGCGATTCGCGTGGTGAATCCGAAAGCACGCTTCTATCAGGCTTCGACCTCCGAAATGTTCGGCAAGGTTCAGGCGATCCCGCAATGCGAAGAAACGCCGTTCTATCCGCGCAGCCCCTATGGCGTGGCCAAGCTGTTCGCGCACTGGTCGACCGTCAACTATCGCGAGTCTTACGACATCTTCGCGACGAGCGGCATTCTCTTCAATCACGAGTCGCCGCTGCGCGGGCGCGAGTTCGTCACGCGCAAGATCACCGACAGCGTTGCCAAGATCAAGCTCGGCAAGCTCAACATGCTCGAACTCGGCAATCTCGACGCCAAGCGCGACTGGGGCTACGCCTCCGAATACGTCGAAGGCATGTGGCGCATGCTGCAGGCCGATGAACCCGACACCTACGTGCTCGCCACGGGCCGCACCGAAACCGTGCGCGACTTCGTGAAGATGGCGTTCACGGCAGCGGGCATCCAGCTCGAATGGTCGGGCAAGGGCGAGCGCGAAACCGGCATTTGCGTCGCCACGGGCCGCACGCTCGTGCGTGTGAGCCCGCGCTACTACCGCCCGGCCGAAGTCGATCTGCTCATTGGCGACCCGACCAAGGCGCAGCAAAAGCTCGGCTGGCAGCCGCAGACTTCGCTCGAGCAGCTCTGCCAGATGATGGTCACGGCCGACCTTGCGCGCAATGAACGCCATGACACATTCTGATTCCGCTAGCCGTCCGCGCGCGCTCATCACGGGCATTGGCGGCTTTACGGGCCGCTATATGGCCGCCCGCCTCGCGGCGGACGGCTACCGTGTCTGGGGCACCGTCCGGGCCGGAGAATCGCTCAGCGCCGAGGCCTTCCCGTTCGGCGCCACGGCGATCGAAGCCGACCTGCTCGAGCGCGGCGCCATCGCCCATGCGCTCGAGTCCGTGCAACCGGACGTGGTCGTGCATCTCGCCGCGTTGGCCCACGTGGCCGACAGCGACGTTGCACGCACGTATCTCGTGAACGTGGTCGGCACGCGCAATCTGCTCGAAGCCCTCGCGCAGCAAAAGCACGTGCCGCGCGCCGTGCTGCTGGCGAGCAGCGCGAATGTCTATGGCAACGCCACGAACGGCGTGATCGATGAGCACGTCGAACCCCAACCCGCCAACGACTACGCAGTCAGCAAGCTCGCGATGGAATACGTCGCGAAGCGTTTTCAGGCGCAATTGCCGATCATCATCGCGCGCCCGTTCAACTACACAGGCGTTGGCCAGTCGCCGGACTTCCTGATCCCGAAGATCGTCGAGCACTATGCGCGCGGCGAAAAGCAGATTTCGCTTGGCAACCTTCACGTAGCCCGCGACTTCTCCGATGTGCGCGACGTGGTGAACGCCTATGCGCGGCTTGTCGAAGTCGCGCCGCGCGGCGTCACTGTCAACGTCTGCTCGGGCAGTGGTCAAACGCTCGGCGCGCTGCTCGGCATGCTTGCGCGCATTGCCGGCTACGAGATCGAGGTGCATGTCGATCCACGTTTCGTGCGCGCCAACGAGGTGCGCCAGTTGATCGGCTCGAACGCGAAGCTTCGCTCGATCGTCGGCGACAGCTCGCGCAAGCACCTAGAAGACACGCTGCGCTGGATGTACGAAGAAGCCCGCGAACGCGTGCTCGAAACGCAATAGCGCGCACTGCGCGCTTTCTCTCGTCGACACATCAACCGCCGCTCTCCCGAGCGGCGGTTTTCTTTTGGTCTAACGACCCGCTTCAGTGGGTAGCAATCGCTTCCGCATAAACACCGGCCACGCGCTTCGCGATCACGGCGTTGTCGAAGTGCTCGCGCGCATACGCCTTGCATGCCGCTTCATCCGGCAGCTTGATGCGCCCAGCAAGCGCGCCGTCGATGCCATCGGCAATCGCGTTCGCGCCCGTGGCCGGCAGCACGAGGTCCTGTGACAGCCCTGCCACCGCTTCCGGCAGGCCGCCCACTGGCGTCACCAGAACCGGCGTGCCGGCGGAAAGCGATTCCACCGTAATCAGCCCGAAGCCCTCCAGCGCGACCGTCGGCACCACGCTCAGCGTTGCGGCGCGATAGAGCGACGGCAGGTGCGCGTCGGGCACGAAACCGAGCAGCTTCACGTTATCGACCAGACCCGCTTCATCGATGCGCTGCTGCAGTTCGGACTCCAGACGGCCGCGCCCTGCGATCAGCAG
Organism: Paraburkholderia sp. J11-2; assembly: GCF_905220185.1. NCBI lineage: Bacteria > Pseudomonadati > Pseudomonadota > Betaproteobacteria > Burkholderiales > Burkholderiaceae > Paraburkholderia > Paraburkholderia sp. J11-2. Next base: position 82,700 of record NZ_CAJMYY010000004.1, read on the forward strand.
GAGCACGTCCGGATGACGCTGCTTCACCATCTTGATCGCATCGATCAGGTCTTCCAGACCCATGCGGCGCACGAGGCGGCGCACGGCCAGGATGATCGGGCGGCCCTGCGGCAGCTGCAGCCTCAGGCGCGCCTCGCCGGAGGAGCACGCCGGGTCGAAATGCGCCGTATCCACGCAGCCCGGCACGATGCGCACGCGCTCGGGCGAAATGCCGTAGCGGCGCGTGAGAATGTCGCCAAACGCCTTCGAAAGCACGATGAGCCGCGACGAGCGCTCATACACCGACTGCTCCAGCGAGTGCTTGATGCGCTGGCTCAGCGTGGCCGCGCCTTCCACGAAGCTCTCGTCGGCCCACGGTCCCTGGAAGTGCGAAACCTGCGGAATGCCGCGCGTGACGTCGAGTCCGGGGAAGGTATACAGCGCGAAGTGCGAGGAAATCACGTCGGGACGGTGGCGGCGAATCTCGCTGCGCAACGCGCGGCGCGCGTCCATCAGGCGAAACGGCAGCGAGCGCGAAGCGGAGCCGAAGCCCTGGATCGCACCGCCGCTGTCCTCTGCCACCTTGGGCGAGCCGGCCACGACGCCGCGCACGCGCACGCCCGCACCGGGCAGCGCGCCCACCAGCGAGTAGTACATGCGGTCGAGCCCGCCTGCGCGCTCGGGAAACCAGTGCATGCCGATTTGCAGCGATTGAATGGAGTGTGTGGTCATCGCGTGTCCTTGTTCTGCACGTGTGCGGTTATCAGGGGGTTTCTGCGCGCTGGAGCGGTTGACCGCCCGGCAGCGTCGCAGCAGCGAACTCGGGTTCTTCGCGGCGCACGGCCTCGCTCGCGTCGCCGGCCAGTTGCCGGTAGAGCGAGATGTATTGCGCAGCCATACGCGCCCAGCCGAATTGCGTGGCGAGTTCCGCCGCGGCCGCGCCCATTGCGAGGCGGCGCGGTGTGTCGGTGGCGAGCGTTTTCACGGCATTGGCGAGCGCGGGCACGTCGTCGGGGTCGTCGAGCACGATGCCGCACTCCGGCGTGATGATTTCCGCGCCGCCCGCCGTGCGCGCCGTCACGACGGGCAAGCCCGCCGCCATCGCTTCGAGCAGCGACAGGCTCATTGCTTCGTATCGCGAAGGAAATACGTAGGTATCGACGGAGCGCATGAGCGTGGGCATCTCGCGCACAAGGCCGAGAAAATGCACGCGAGACTCGATGCCAAGCTCGCGCGCGAGATCGGGATACGGGCTGCCCGGCAGGTAGCCGGCCACGGCCAGATGCACGTTGCCGGGCATATGCTTGAGCGCGTGCAGCACCGTGCCGAGGTTCTTGCGCGGCGTGCGCAGATCGCCCACGAAAAGCAGCAGGAATGCATCGGCGGGCAGCGAGAACTTCGCGCGGTCGGCGCTCGCGGCCGAAAAGCCGCGCGTGTCCACGCCGTTGTAAATCACGTCGAGCCGCTCCACGGGGTGGCCGCCCGACGCGCGGATTTCGTCCGCGACCTTGCGCGAGACTGCGGCGATCACGCGCGAGCGCCGGTACGCCCAGCGCTCCAGCACCGCATTGGCGCGCGTATACACGAACTGGTAAGCGGACCACACGCCGCGCGTAAGACCGAACGGGTAATACTTGCTGCGCGCCCAGCCGCCGTGCACGAAGTGCGCGGTGTTCACGTCGGCGTGCGCCCAGGTAATGAAGCCGTTCACATGGAGCACGTCGTATGCGCGCCGGTTGCGGCGCAGCCACAGTGCGCTCTTCAGCGCGAACACCTGCTGGCGCAGCAGGTTGGTGGGCCACGCGCGCGAGGGTTGCACGTTCACCCACTTCACCTTCGGGTGGGCAAGCAGTTCGGGCGCGACGTGCGAGGCGACCAGCGTCACCTCGAACCCCTCGTCGAGCGCGGCGCGCGCGATTTCATGATTGACGCGGCCCTGGCCGTCATTGTGGCGCACGACATGCGTGACGATTGCGACTCTCAATCGGAGACCTCCGTGGTGCGGACATTGGCCTGGCGTTGCAGCTTCGTCCAATGTCCCGCGCTGAGAATGGAAAACACGCTCGAAAAGAGCAGCAGGCCGCCGGTGCCCACGAGCGAGTTGGTGAAGACGAGCATGGCGAAGATCGAGATCGCGAGGCTCAGGCACGCGCAAACGTAGCGGTCCTCCTGCAGGCGAAACGACACGCGCACCGCGCGCACGATCAGCCACAGCACGCCCGACATGTAAAGCAGCGTGCCGGGCCAGCCGAGCACGAACGGAATGTTCATCACACCGCTGTCGAAGCTGCCGTACTGCCCAAGCTGGCCGTTGTTGCTGGAGAGCTTCGTCGATGCGCCGGTGGCGCCCAGGCCCTCGCCCGTCACGTCGGTGAAGGCCTTCTTCGCGAAGTCGGCATAGAACTGGTTACGCGCCTCGTAGCTCTGGTCGTCCTTCAGATTCACGAGCGTATTCAGGCGCTGCTGCATGCGGTCCGCCACCGGACCGAACGTGAGCAGCGGCACGCATACGCCCGCCAGCACGACCGCGCTCACGATGATGCGAATGCGCACCTTGTTGCTCGACTTCATCAGCTGGATGACCATCGCGATCGCCCAGCCGCCCCAGGTGGAGCGCACGAGCGAGAGCGCGAACGAGAAGAAGCCGAACCCAGCCGCGACCCAGCGCACGCGATGCTGCGCGGCCATCACGAACACCATCGCGCCCATCATCGCGAACGCGAACGGGCCCGACGAATTCATCGTGCTGAACACGCGCACGCCGAGCGGCACGGGGTCGCCCTGCGAGTTCATGTCCGAGCCGATCATCCACATGGCGTCCCACGGCGGCATGATGAAGAACTGCACGAGACCATACGCGCCCATCACGAGCATGCCGTAGATGAAGGTGTTGATGATGGTCTTGCTGCATTCGGGGTACTGGCGCGTGAGCACCATGATGTGAAAGCCGATCAGGAACGGATAGATCCAGTTCGCGAGGTCATAGACGGCCGCCGCCGGGCCGCTGCCCACTACGCCCACAGCGAACCCATAGCCGATGCCGAGCAGCGCGAGCAGGAGCGGCAGGCCGCGCCGCTGCCCGAGAATCGGGTAGTAGCGCAGCAGCGAAATGCCGCTGATCATCGTCACGGCGAGCGGAGCGACCTGAATGAGGCTCGTGGGCGTGAAGCCGCCCTTGCCGTAGTCGGCCAGACGCCGCACTTCCGGGCTCAGGAACCACAGCCACCACATGAAGCCGATATAGCGCACCGGGTTCACGAAGTAGAGCCAGAAGCCCACCGCGATCGAAAGCACGGGGAACGCGAGCGTGAGCACCGTGCCCTGGTGCGCGCCGATCAGCAGCGCCGTGAGCACCCACAGGGCCAGCGGCGGCAGCGTATCGCGGCCCATCAGGCTGCGCAGGCCCCCACGGCGGGCGCGTTGCGGGCTCGCAGGCTGCGGCGCCGGTGCAGGGATAGCGGTCGTGACATCCATGATCACATCCCGCGCGCAGCGACGCCCCGGCCTTGGGGTTCGCCCGCCATCGATCCGCCATTGAGCGCGTCGCGCTCGAGCAGCATCTCGCGCGTGAGCTGCGCGTGCTGGCTCGCGAAGTGCTGCGTCGTGAGATCGCGCGTGCGCAGTTGCTCACTGGCTTCACGCGCCTGGCCGAGCGCGCGCGCCGGATCGGCCACGAGCGCGTTCGCTGCATCGCGCAACTGCTGGACGTTGAACGGTTCCACATACGACGCGGCCTTGTCGTCGAAGTAGTCTTCGAGCGCGCCGACCTTCGTCGCGATCATCGGCTTGCCGAGCGCCGCGGCTTCGAGCATCACCGTGATGCCCGAAGCGTGCGTGTTGGGACGCAGCGGCACGACGATAATGTCCGCCCAGTCATAGAGTGCATGCTGCTGCTTGATGCCGGAAACGCGCACGATTTCGACGTTGTCCGCGCGCGCCGATGCCGGCATGCGCCGCCGCGTGGCGATACGCACCTGGTAGCGCGTATCGTTGCCGAGCGCGCTCACGAGCGTGGTCCAGTCGCGATCGCGGTCGTTGCCGATCGCGGCCACGCGCACCGGCGTATGCGGCTTCCATTCTGAAGGCGCACGCAGCGGAAAGTCGTTGGTGTTCAGCCCATAGAGCACGTGTCGCGCCTCGCGCCCGAAGTACTCGCCACACAGCGCGGCGTTCTCGCTCGCGAGCGTGGTGAGCAGATCGGCCCGCTTGAGCAGCCGCTTGTAAATCGCGCGGCGCAGCGCGCCATAGCCCGGCCAGCGGTCGAGCAGCCACACGCTCTGCGCGAGCAGCAGCGGGCGCGCGCCGCCCTTCTTCGCGTTCATCAGCAGCACCAGCGCCACAGCCAGATGCTCCTGCTCGGTATGCGTCCAGATCACATCGGACTGCAGAATGGCGCGACGATTGCGCCATGCGTGAATGAAGTCGAAACCGAACGCCGCCTTCAGGCCGCGCCGCACGAAGCGCATGGGCGTGCTCTCGCTCGCGTCCTGCGCGTAATTGAGCGCGAATTCCGCAGATTCCGCGTGATGGTATCCGTACAGGCTGCCGATATTCTCGCCTTTGCGATAGCGGCGCGGATCGGCGCCATAGAAAAGGTGGACGTGGACTTGCGTACCGCTCATTCGGGGTCCTCCGTATAGTCGTTGGCCGCGCCGCTCAAACGAGCGCGCGGCGCGCCTCTCGTGCGCCGCCGCGCACCGCGCGCCAGCGTGCGAACGCCGCACCCGCGGAATCGCCGCGCACGGCGCTCAGGCCCGTGTGCACGAGGCCCGGATACACGCGCGTGCCGACCAGCGCATACCACCACCAGGCAGTTTCGCGGCGCAGCGGCGTGAGATGGCCGAGCAGGATCAGATGCAGGTTGTAAGCGGCGTTGCGGATCGAAGCGAGCGTCTGCGCATTGCGCGGGTCTTCGCCCGGGCGCGGCGCGGGATAATGGTCCACGGCCACGAGCGGGTCGTACACGAGCTTCCAGCCCGCGCGCTTCACGCTCATGCTGAATGCCATGTCGTTATGCGTTTGCGCGCCGGTGCCGCGCAGGCGCCGGTCGAAACGCCGGTCGCCGATCGCCGCGCGGCGATAGCTCATGTTCGCGCCCTTGAGCAGGTCCACTTCGCGCGCGCCGCCCGCACCCAGATGATGGTTGCCGACGATGCGGCCCGAGCGCTGCAGCTTGCCCACGAGCGTGCGCTCGCCGTCGATCATGCGCCCGTCTTCGTGCACCCAGTCGCGTCCGCCGAGCGCGCCGAGCTTCGGGTCGGACTCGAAGGCCGCCGCAATGCGCGCCACCCAGTCGGCGCGCGGCGCGGCATCGTCGTCGGTGATGGCGATCACGTCGCCCGTCGCAGCCTCGATGCCGCGATTGAGCGCCGCCACCTGCCCCGGCTCCTTGACAATGGCCACTTCCACGTTCAGCACGCGGGGCGTGACATGTTCGGCGAGGCACGCGTGCGTGGCCTCGTCGTCGGCGCGGGCCACCACCACGATTTCGTCGGGCGCGCGCTGCTGGCGCAGGAGCGCCGAAAGGCAGCGCGACAGATCGTCAGGACGCCGATACGTCGGCACGAGCACGGTCACTTTCATCGCGTGTTCTCCTTTGCTGTGCTGGATAGGTGGGTAGACGTCATGCGCTCAGGTACTCGCGCACGTTCGCATAGCCGTAGCCATAGTTGCCGCGCGTGCGTGCCGGCACGCCGTTGAATACGCCGCCCTGCACGCGCACGCCGGCATTGCGCAGACGCTTGAGCGCCTCGGTGATTTCGCCTTCGGTGTGCAGGCCCGAGCGCAACACGAGGAACGTCGAGCCGGCATGTCCGCCGATGATGGCGGCGTCGGTCACGGCGAGCACCGGCGGTGTGTCGATGAGCAACACGTCGTAGCGGTTCGACAGGCCTTCGAGGTACTGGCCAAGACGCGGCGACATCAACAGCTCGGAAGGGTTGGGCGGACGACGGCCGCACGAGATGAAGTGCAGGTTGTCCACTTCGGTCGCGCGAATCGCCTCGTCCAGCGCAATCTGCCCCGAAAGCAGCTCGGAGAAGCCGTTTTCCTGCGGGCCGCCCAGATGACGTTCGAGCGCGCCACGGCGCATGTCGCCGTCGATCATCAGCACGCGCTTGCCCGAATGCGCGAGCAGCACGGCGAGGTTCGCGGTCAGGAAGCTCTTGCCGACGCCGGGCACCGAACCCGTCAGCATGACCACGCGATTACGCGCGTCCATCACACTGAACTGCAGCGAGGTGCGCAGGCTACGCAGGCTTTCGACCGTGAGGTCCTTGGGGCGCGCGTTGGCGAGCACTTCGCGCAGGCGCGAGCCGCCACGCACCGGGCCGCGCTTTTCGAGCGCCAGCTGCTCCGGCGAAAGCGGCACGAGGCCGTACACGGGCAGCTGGAACGAGCGCTCGATCTGGTCCGGATCGACAATGCCCTTGAACATGTTGCGGCGCATGAGCACGAAGCCCGTGCCGAGAATGATGCCGAGCAGCGACGCCGCCGAAACGATCAGCAGTTTCTTGGGCTTCGACGGGCTGCCGGGGCGCAACGCCGGATCGATGATATGCACGTTGCCGCCCGTGCCCACACGCTGCACGGAAAGCTCCTGAATGCGGTTGAGCAGCAGCACGTAGATGTCCTCTGCCACCTTCGCGTCACGCTGCAGTTGCACGGCCTTCACTTCCGTGGCCGGCAGGTCGCGGAACTTCGTGTCGTACTTCGCGCGCTCCGCCTGCAGCTGCGCGAGCTGCTGGCGCGCCGCGATCAGCACCGGATGCTGGTCGCCGAAGCGCTGTTGCAGCGAGGCGATCTGCAGTTGCAGCGCGGAAATCTGCTGCTCGTATTGCACGCTGCCGTCGAGATAGATCTTCGCTTCGTCGCTCGCGTTGATCGAACCCGACTTGCTCTGGTACGCCGTGAGCGCCGCTTCGGCGTTTTCGAGGTCACCCTTCAGGCGCGGCTGTTCGCTGCGCAGGAAGTCGAGCATCTTGCTCGCGTCGGCCTGCTTGGTCGCCACGTGCTCGCGCAGGTACGACTGCGCCACCGCGTTGGCAATCGCCGCCGCGTGCTCGGGGTCGTTGTCTTCGAGCGAGATGTCGATCACGCCCGTTTGCTTGCCCTGCTCCTGCACCTGGATCGCGTTCTGGAAGCCGCTGATCGCGTCGAGGTCGTTCAGGCGCACGACCTTGAAGCGCGTGCCCGGACGCGCCACGAGCTTGCTCACGAGCAGCTTCACGCCGCCGCCCTCTTCGACCTGGCCAACGGTGCCTTCGAGCAGGCGCGCGCCGTCCGGCGTCGAGATCACATAGCGGTCGTTATCGAGCGCGGTGAGCGTGAGCTTCTTGCCTTCGAGCCCGGCCGTGACTTCGACCGAGTCGATATTGATGACCTCGCCGCCCCACGCATAGCTGCCGAGCCAGTTGCTGAGCCCGAACCACGGACGCGCGGGCGTGCCCGGCGTCGCGAGGCGTGCGGAAAGACTGCCGATCAACGGCAGCATGACCGGCGTGACGGTGGTGTTCAGCTTGAACTGCTTGACCACCGGCTCGACCACGCTGCGGCTCTTGATCATCTGGATCTCGGCGTCCGTGGGCAAACTGCCCGCCGACGATCCGGAGCTGATGTTCGCGCCCGTTTGCGTTTGCGTGAGGGCCTGCGACGTGTAGTCGGAAGGCTCCACGCGGACCTGAGTGTCGGCCGTATAGACCGGCTTGGCGATAAAGCAATAAAACACGGCCATGGCGATCACCGCCGCCGCGATTGCGATGAGCCAGCCGATGTCGTCGATGATGACGCGCAGCAACTGGCCGAGAACGACGTCCTCTTCCTCGGTGCGGGCCGCCGGGGCCGCCTGGCTATTGGCTTGTAGGGTCACGATTCAATCCCGTTGTTTAGGTGTTGCTCCTGCGTCTTCCCAGGAAGCGCTTTGATCACGCGCTTACTTCGCGATCTGCTTCAGATAGAAGACGGTCTGGATGGTCGGCAGCACCTGCTGCAACACACGGTTGAAGGTCGTCGAAGCGGCCGTGCCCACGTACACCACATCCAGCGGCTTGAGCTGGAATTGCGACGAAAGCATGATCGCGTCGGGCTTGGTCATGTCGAGACGGTAGATCTCGGGTTGCGTCGGGTTGTCCTTCATGCCGCGCATCACGAAGATCTGGCGCGGGTTCGCGTCGGTATCGAGAATGCCGCCCGCCTGGGTGAGCGCGTCGGCGATCGTCAGATTGCCGCGGATGAGGCTCGTCTGCGTCGGCGTCTTCACTTCACCCATCACGAATATTCTGCTATCCGAACGATCTGGAATATTGATGACGTCGCCGTCCTGCAGCATCACGTCCTGAGTCGTGTCGCCGCCGTCGAGCATGCGGTTCGCATCGAGCGTGTACAGCTTGCCGCCGCGCGTGAGGCGCACGCGGTTGATGTCGGCGCTGTCGGTCGTGCCGCCCGAGCGCGTAATGGCGTCGACGAGCGTGAGCGGCACGTCGCTCATGGAGAGCGGGCCGGGCGTCTTCACGTCGCCCGTGACCTGCACCTTCTGGCTGCGATAGGCGAGCACGCGCACGTCCACCTGCGGGTTCTTCACGTAGGGCCCGAGTCCTGCCGCGAGCTGCTCACGCAACTGCGAGGGCGTCTTGCCCGCCGCCATCACGCGGCCCACGAACGGAAAGAAGATCGTGCCGTCCTTCGACACGGTCTGCCCGTAGGGGTCGGACTGCCCCGAGAGCGCATTGGTATAGGGCTGCGTGAGCGCCTGACCCACAGTCTGCGTGGTGTTGCCGCCCGTGGAGAACGTCGAGCCCTGCGGCGTCGAAAGCTCGGGGTGATCGAACACGGTCACACCGAGAATGTCCTGCGGCGCGATGTGATAGACGTAGTCGGCGGCGCTTGCGAACTTCGAGGGCGGCAGCGGCGCTTTCGGCGCGGTGGCGGCCGCCTGCGCCTGCTGCAGCACGACTTGCTGCGTGATGAGCTGCACGTTGAACTGCTGCTGCGGCTGGTTGTTCGGCGCTTCTTTCAGGCTCGACGTGTCGAGATAGTTGCCGGGCGCCGTTGCGCACGCGGAAACGAAGACGCTCAACGCGACTACCGCCGTCAGTTTCAGTTTTGTCATTGGCATATTCGGCTCAACCATCCCTTAACCATACGATCCATCAATTCAAGACTCTTGCGATACGCGGACTCGTGGAGCCCATGCGGATCGCTGACATCAGAGTTTTCCCAGTTACCGAGCGCGTACACCTTGCCGCGCGCGGTGGGTTCAATGCGCTCGACCGCGGCGACCTGACGGCGCTCGGTCACGAGCACGAGGTCGGCCGAGCGCACGAGGCGGCTCGTGAGGCGGCGCGACTGATGCTCGCCCACCTTCATGCCGCGCTCGGCAAGGAGCCACTGCATCACGGGGTCCATGTCGTCGCCGTCGCGCGCACGCAGGCCCGCCGATTGAAACGATTCCGCCCCTGAGCCTTGCTGCTCGCGCAGACGCTCGCGAAAGAGCTGCTCAGCAGCCGGCGAGCGGCAGACGTTGGCGTGGCAAACGATGAGCACGTTCTTGATCATGGTCGCGTGACTCCCTTCCTTGACATGCGCGATGCGTAGCCCGGCAGCGCTCAGGCCAGCGCCTGCGTGGCGGCGGTTTCGGCGCGCGCGCGGCTTGCCTGCGTCGCACTCGCGCGGCCCACGGCGTGGTACTCGATGCCGAGTTCCTGCAATGCCGACGGCTCGTAGAGATTGCGGCCGTCGAACACGATCGGCATCTTCAACTGCTGCTTAAGCGTTTCGAAATCGGGCGCCTTGAAGACCTTCCATTCCGTTGCGATCACAACGGCGTCCGCTTCGCCCGCGGCTTCCATCGCGTCGGTCACGAACGACAGCCGCGCCTGATGTTCCGGCGCGTGCGCGAGATCGATCGCGAGAACACGCTTCGCCTCTGCGGTCGCAACCGGGTCGTAAGCCTTGACCGTGGCGCCGCGCGCGAGCAGTTCGGCGATGAGCGTGCGGCTCGGCGCCTCGCGCATGTCGTCGGTGTTCGGCTTGAACGCGAGACCCCAGACGCCGAACGTGCGGCCCGTGAGGTCGGAGCCGAAGCGCGTGACGATCTTCTGTGCGAGCACCTGCTTCTGCGCTTCATTGACGGACTCCACGGCGCGCAGGATCTGCAGCGGCTCGCCGAAATCCTCGGCGGTGCGCATGAGCGCCTTCACGTCTTTAGGGAAGCACGAGCCGCCATAGCCGCAACCCGCATAGAGGAAGTCGTAGCCGATGCGCGGGTCCGAGCCCACGCCGCGGCGCACGGCCTCGATATCGGCGCCCACGCGGTCGGCCAGGTTCGCGAGTTCGTTCATGAACGAAATGCGCGTGGCGAGCATGGCGTTGGCCGCGTACTTGGTGAATTCGGCCGAGTGCACGTCCATGTAGAGCGTGCGCTCGTGATTGCGGTTGAACGGCGCGTAGAGCCGCTTCATGACTTCTTTCGCGCGCTCGCCGGGCACGTCGTCGTTACAGCCGAGCACGATGCGATCCGGCCGCGCGAAGTCCTCGACGGCCGCGCCTTCCTTCAGGAACTCGGGGTTCGAGACCACCGAGAACATGTGGCTTTCGCCGCGCTTGCGCAGCTCGGAGGCGATCGCGTCGTGCACGAGCGCGGCCGTGCCCACCGGCACCGTGGACTTGTCCACCACCACCTTGAAGCCGGTCATGTGACGACCGATATTGCGCGCGGCCGCCAGCACGTATTGCAGATCGGCCGAGCCGTCTTCGTCGGGCGGCGTGCCCACGGCGACGAACTGCACGTCGCCGTGCGCGACCGCCGCTTCCACATCGGTCGAGAACTTGAGCCGGCGCGCGCGCACATTGCGCTCGATGATTTCCTTCAGACCCGGCTCGTGAATCGGCACGACGCCCTGGTTGAGCAGGTCGATCTTGCGCTGGTCCACGTCGAGACAGAACACGTCGTTGCCGATGTCGGCAAGACAAGCGCCCGTCACGAGACCCACATAACCGCTGCCAATGATCGTCAGATTCATGCCCACCTCAAAAGTGATTGGTTCTTCCTGTCATGCGAACCGTTGCGCACACTAGCCGTGCGCGCACTCGCTTCGCCTCAATATGCGTTCTGGCCTGCGAAACCCTTCCACATGGTCATCGCCACGATGCGCAGGTCGAGCGCGAAGCTCCAGTGCTGCATGTAGTGCAGATCGAAGCGCACGCGGTCGCGCATCTTTTCCACGCGATCGGTTTCGCCGCGAAAGCCGTTGACCTGCGCCCAGCCGGTAATGCCAGGCTTGATGCGGTAGCGCGCCATGTAGCCACGCACGAGGTCCTTGTAGATGTCGTCGTGCGCAAGCGCGTGCGGGCGCGGCCCCACCACCGACATCTCGCCCTTGAGCACGTTGATGAATTGCGGCAGCTCGTCGAGGCTCGTGCGGCGCAGGAACGCGCCCACGCGCGTCACGCGCGGATCGTTGCGGCGCGCTTGCGTGATCTGGCCCGCGACTTCCGCGTGGACCTTCATCGAGCGGAACTTGTAGATCTCGAACTCGTTGCCATCCAGACCCTTGCGGCGCTGCTTGAAAAACACCGGGCCCTTCGACGTGAGCTTCACGGCGAACGAAATCGCGGCGAGCAGCGGCGCAAGCGCGACCAGCACGCCGCCCGCGAACACGATGTCGAACACGCGCTTGGGCAGCACGCTCAGGTCCGTGACCGGCGAGGCCGCGAGATTGATGGCGGGCACGCCGAGCAGGTCGACCACGGGCTGGCTGAAGAACGAGAGGCTGCGCACGTCCGGAATGAAGCGGATGTTCACGAAGTCGTTGCGCAAGGCCGTCACGATGCGATGGATCGTGCGCTCCTTGGTAATCGGCAACGCGAGCCACAGTTCGCGCACTTCGTTCTCGCGCACGAACGCGAGCAACGCCTGGAGGTTGCGCTCCACAGGCACGCCTTCGATCGCGGCGGCGCCGTCCGCGTCGCTGTCCTCGTCGAACACGATCGCGGGATGAAAGCCCGCTTCCGGGTGAAAGCGCATGTGCTCGATCAGGAAGCGCCCGTTGCGCGGGCCGCCCACCACGGCCACGGCCTTCTGGTTGTAGCCCTCGCGGCGAATGCCACGCAGCACCATGTGCACGAGCGCCTTCGAGACGATCAGCAACGCCACCGAGGCGACGACCCAGTACGCGAGCCACAGGCGCGAGAGCGAATCGGCGCGGTGCAGGCTGAAGCTCAGCAGGATGCCCGTGCCCTCTACTGCGAGCCATGCGGCGCACACGCGGGCAAAGAGCGCGTACAGCGACTTGCCGCGCCACGACTTGTAGATGCCGAACGCCGGGAACATCCAGATCGCAAGCACGCAGTTGAACGCGAGCGCCACGCTCTCCGCGTCGGTGAGCGGCACGAGCTGGCCACGATGCAAGGCGGCCGCGAGCAACGCTCCAGCAGCAATGGCGGCAACGTCGAATATTCTGGCTAGAACGCTGAGCATGTCCGGCACCTCGGGTTAAAAAAATGAATCGCGGCCACGCACTGCACATCGTGGCCGTTCTCTTCAAAAGTTTCTGGGACAGCGTCGCCGCAAAAAACGCAGGGCGCCGCTAATTCTGATCCGAATAAACCCTAATAAGGCGCGATAAAAATTCCGCCCGCAAGCCTCAAAAGTATCTCTAATTGTTTCGTCGCTTTCAGGTCAATTTTTTGCGAATTTTGTCGGCAAAGATTGCCGGAATCCGCCTCCGTATTGACCCATAACCCCGATCGTTCCGGCAGATTTTTCCTGTCATGGTGTGAAATTTCGGGTTTCGACAAGAAATTTCATAGGCATACAGCCTATTTTTTATTGAATTTTTTATCGATATTTAGACTCATCGCTTATGCAATTTAAATTTAATTCCAATATTTTCCGTTTTCTTCTTTACGACTCGATTTATGACGATTTTAAGCATGCTACAAATCGCATCACCGATACCTTTTACAGGAGAGCGAGATGACGGATACGGGTTCCGCTACGGCATCGGCAAAAGCGTCCCAGACGCGTGCCGAAACGCGCAGCGCATTGCAGGTATGCCCTGTCGTGCTTGCGGGCGGCGCGGGCTCGCGACTGTGGCCACTGTCGCGCGAGCAATATCCGAAGCAGATGATCAACCTCGTGGGCGAGCAGTCGCTGCTTGCCAGCACCGCGGGCCGCCTCGATGCGCTCGCCGAGCGCGTGACGCTCGCAGAGGAACTGCTGATCGTCTGCAACGAAGAACATCGATTCACCACCGCCGACCAGGTTCGCGCGACAGGCAAGCGCGCGCGTCTGATCCTCGAGCCGGTGGGCCGCGATACGGCGCCCGCGCTCACGATCGCCGCCATGTCGGTCGTCGCCTCGCACGAGGACGGCATTCTCGTGGTGATGCCGGCCGACCATGCGCTTGCCGACCTCGAAGCGTTCCAGAACGCGGTGGCCGAAGGCGTGCGTCATGCGGCGAACGGGCAGATCGTAACGATGGGCATCGTGCCCACGCATCCCGAAGCGGGCTACGGCTACATTCACGTGGGCGAGCCGCTCGCGAGCACCGAGCCCAATGGTGCGCGGCGTCTGAACGGCTTCGTCGAAAAGCCTTATTTCGAGCTGGCGCAGCAATACGTCGCTTCGCAGCGCTACTGGTGGAACAGCGGCATTTTCATCGTGCGTGCATCGACCTGGCTCAAGGCGATTCGCCATTTCCATCCCGCTATCTACGCCGCATGCGCACAATCGATCGAGCACGGCAAGGCGGACGGCGACTTCTTCCGCGTGGATAGCGAAGCGTTCGCACGTTCGCCTTCGAACTCGATCGACTACGCCGTGATGGAGCCGCTCGCCGGCGACCCGTCTGTGGCAAGCGGCGTAGTCGTGCCGCTCACGGCCGGCTGGACCGACCTCGGCTCGTGGGACACCGTCTGGCAAGTTTCGCCGAAGGACGACGAAGGCAACGTCGCGCAAGGCCGCGTGATGTTCGAAGGCGCAACCGACACCTTCGCGCATGCGGACGGTCGGCTCGTGGCCTGCCTCGGCACGAAGGACCTCGTGATCGTGGAGACGCCCGACGCTCTCCTCGTTGCCGACCGCTCGCGCGCCCAGGACGTCAAGAAGATCGTGCAACGTCTGAAGCAGGAGCGCCGCACGGAAGCCGTGGCACACCGCCTCGTGCATCGTCCGTGGGGCCACTACGACAGCGTGGACAGCGGCGAGCGCTTCCAGGTCAAGCGGATCGTGGTCGAGCCGGGCGCACGCCTGTCGCTGCAGATGCATCACCACCGCGCCGAGCATTGGGTCGTCGTACGCGGCACGGCGCTCGTCACGCGCGGGGAAGAACGCTTCATCGTTTCGGAAAACGAGTCAGCGTATATCCCGCTGGGCGTGTCGCATCGACTGGAAAATCCGGGCAAGATGCCGCTCGAGATCATCGAGGTGCAGTCGGGCTCGTATCTCGGTGAGGACGATATCGTGCGTCTGGACGATCAGTACGGCAGGCAGTGAAGAAAGCAGTAGAGGCCATGCAGGAAGGCTGCGCGCACCGCGCGCGGCCTCGCAAGATCAGCGCGAGAGCGTGCGGTAGCGCGTTCCGGTGGTGCCGGCAGTGCGGCGCTCGGCGGTGCCGGACGACGCCGTATTGGCTTCGTGAGACTCGCCGCTGGCAAGCAGTGCGCCTTTGGCGGTGTAACGCTGGACCGGCGGTTGCAGCGGCGTGAGCCGCACGCTGCCCGGCACGGCCGGAGGCAACGCGCGTGCGGCGGCGGCATTCGACGGGTCACCACGCGTCACGCTCGTGCTCTGAACGCTCGCGTGCGGCGCGGCGTTCGCCGACGTGGTTCGCGAGCCGCTCTGTGCCGCGCCCGTCGAGGCGGCATGCCTCGCGAGATGCGAGCCCGGCCACGACACGCCGGACTCGGACTCGGCCGAGCCTTCGCGATCGAGCCATTCACGCGCCCAGTCGAAAGCGAAATTGCGCGCGGATTCGCGATCCTGGAACGGCGGCCCGATCAGGCCCGAGCGCTCGATGCGCTTGCCATCCTTGAGGATCTCCACGGCCCCGCGAAACATGCGGTTGCGCACGGGCTGCACGGTCAGGCTCATCGTATAGCCGCGCCATTCCGCGACCTGCACGACGCCGCCCGCCGGGTGTGCGACCCGATGCGACGCGTCGCGCGGCATTGCGCGAGTCGCAGCAGGCTTGTTCACGCGCGAAGGCGAGAACGGTGCGAATGCGGTTTCACTTTGCGAACGCGTCGCACTCGCAACAGCCTTTGCCGTCGTTGCCGTCGTTGCGCTGGACACGACAGGCGCGTCGATCGAAACGGGCAACGCCGGCTCTCCGCCAGCGAGCTGACGCATCATGCTTTCCATGGGGTCGGCCAGCGGCGCGTCGGCGAGCGCGGCGGGCGCCTGCCAGGCTTCGGGGCTCTTCCAGAACACGGCCGGCTGGCCGTCGTCCTCGGCGACTTCCTCGACTGCGACTGCAACGGGTTGCGCATCGGCCTGCACCGGCTGGGGCACATAAACGAACTTGCGGCCGCGTTGCGAGAGCAACTCGACCAGTTCGATCAACGTGCCGCTGCCGTGCCATTCCTCGAAACGACGGCGGCAGGTGGGCCCGGACGGATAACGCGCGGGCAGGCGCGACCACGACTCACCGGTGGTGAGAATCCAGAGGACGGCATTGGCCACGACGCGCGGCTCGGCGCGAGGGCGGCCGCGCCGGTTGAGTCTAATAGGAGGTTCATCTGACACGAGCGAAGACACCTGCATCCACTCGTCGTCGCTCAGTTCTTCGAAATTCATGCTGTTCTCCACGCAGCCGGACCGGGGCTGCAGTGACGGAGCATCGGCTCGCGGATCTTGCTGCCCGCGTTGGCTAGCTCGGTTGCACCATATGCTTATATGACGTGTTCATTTGCGTCGCTGCGCGCACTCTGGCAGTGCGTTCTTTCACTGTATTGACGCAATAAACGTGGTCTCACTCGTGCAAGGGAGAATTTGTGCAGGAAGCATACCACCTGAAACCAGCCGATGAGGAGGACCGTAATAAGTGTTACGGTTAGAAACAATCTCCCGCTTGAATCGTCGGGAATATTGCCAGAAAAGGCCTGTAAACGTGGTGTTTTACAGCGTCGATACAGTTGTAACAGGCGCATTCGTTGCGTAGCCCGCGCGTGGTCCGCGTCGTGCGCAATTCCAAACGCATGCATACCACTTGAGACACACCCCCCTCTTCGGACACCCCGGTTCGCTCCCGCATCGCCATCGTTGTGCCCGCAACAAATGACATGCCGATGAAATCATCGGATGCAACACAAAACGGTCACGGCGAGATGCGGCGACCGTACTTTGCACAGGTTGCACCCCTACCGTCCGAACGCCCGTGCGGCGTCACGTAGCGAAGCCGCGCAAACGAATCCGTCTATAGTAAGGGCGCACTGAACTACCACGGAGATTCGTGTATGCAAACCTCTGTTCCGGGCGTCGCCACGCCGCGCATTGCCACGGCGCTGATGGCCACCCTGACTCTGGCGCTGCTCGCCCCCTGGGGCGGCGCACAGGCGCAACTCGGCAACCTGCTCAACCAGGGCGGCAGCGGCGGCTCGGCACAGGGCGCGCTCGGCAATCTGGGCGGACTCGGCAGTTCGCTTTCCGCGTCCTCGCTCACCTCGAGCAGTCTCGGCAATGTCACCGGCGTGCTGCAGTACTGCATCAAGAACAATTACCTGAACGCCGACGCCGCGAGCAACGTGAAGGACTCGCTGCTGAGCAAGCTGCCCGGCGGCGCGAACACCACAGACAGCGGCTATACGCAGGGCACGAGCGGCATCCTCACGGCCGGCAATGGGCAGAAGCTCGACCTCACGGGTAGCGGCCTCAAGGAGCAGGCCACGAAGCAGGTCTGCGACAAGATCCTGAGCCAGGCGAAATCCATGCTGTAACGGCCGCGATCGCGCATGCGGATGTGTGCGGGCGCACGCCCCGCGCAATTTATGTGCCGTAAGCTTTGAACACGAACGAAGTCCGGGTGTCGAATAGAGTCAACCGGACTTCTCCCGGCATTGCTGCTCGTAGCCATGACCAAGCGCCAAACTTCCGTGATATTCGCGTTCCCGGCGATTACGCTGCGGGCCGCGCTTAGCGGCCTTGCCGCTTTTGCCGCGCTGCTGGCGCCGCTGGTCGCGCATGCGCAAACCAGCACACGCGACCAGCAGTTCGACTGCAAGTCCGATCCCCACACGTTCATTTCGTCGCTTATCGACGACAAATCCATCGAACCCGAGCCGACGCGCGTCGAAGCGAATTCGGTCAACGCGTTCAGCCCCGTGCGCGGCACCCGCCTGAGCGCGTTCGGCTTTCCCATTTACGTGGTACTCGGCTACGACCGCGACGACACGCTCTTCAAGCGAGGCGCGGGCAAGGAGATCGCCTCGCCGCTTTATGGCGTCGTCGTGTCCGCGCCCGCGGAGAAGGTGCGCTCGCGCGTGCGCGAAGCCAACAGCGACGCCACGGTGCAATCGGTCGTGCCGTTGCTCCTCACGGCGATCGTGTGCGGCGGTTGAAAAACTCAGCCGCCGAAGAACGCCAATGCGCCCAGGCCCACGCCAACGATGGCCACGCCCACCGACGTATTGAGCAGCCAGCGGCGCCGCGTAAGCAGCGTGATGGCCGTGAGCGCGATCGAGATCTGAATGAGCGTCGTGGCCTGCGCCCAGCGATGATGGCCGTGCAGCACCTGCTCGCTTAGCGCATCGTCCTGCTCGACGATCTTTTCGAGCGCCTCCGCCTTCGCGCGGATCGGTTCCTTCTGCTGGCGATAGCGGTCGGCGTCGGCGGCAAAGCGCTTTTGCGCGGCTTCCGAATTCGGCGCGAGCGCAGAAAGTTGCGCGCCCAGTTCCGCCAGATTCTGCTTCTCGCCCTTCGCCTGATAGTAGGCCCATTGATTCGCGGCTTCGGTCTTGCGAATCGCCGCTTCGTTCTTGTAATAGAGCGCCTGGTTCTCGCTGTTGCCGCTCTGGTAGGCAAAGATCGCCCCAATGGAAGCGAGGATCGCCGTCATCACCGCCATGCGGCCCGGGAACGGGTCGCCCTCGCCGTGCCCGCCATGGCCCGCCGCGGCGTGTTCGACCGCGTGGTCGTGCGGCCCATGCACTTCGTACTCTTCAGACATCCAAAGACTCTCCGCTTGATCTGACTTTCACCAATTCGTCGCCCTGTCGCCCTTCGCTCCGGCGGCTCGCGCCGCCTTTCCCCCGTGCAGCGCGCCTGATATGGGACGCTCAATTATCGTGAGCGCAGCGCGCTTGTCCAGTACCCGGAATGCATTGGATGTAACGAAACCCGAAATGTCTTCTGACGAAAGCGAAACGTAGGCTTTATCGTCTATTCATTCAGAATAGGTACCCCGGGATGCTGCAGCGCATCCCCTCCCGCCTGCCGTTTGCAAACGTGGATTGACGCCTCAGTTTGCCCCTTCGCGCCACCGGCGTCGTTGCAGTGCCACATGGCCCTATATGCAACGTCGCAAGGCATGCCTTGAGGCCTTCTGCCGTGAATATATTCCAGCCTGGGAGACCGCCATGGGGCCTACAACGGCCGCGCACGCTGCGGCTATCGATACCGTTGCACACCGTGCGCGCGTGAGGCTTTCCGGGCCGGACGAAACGGGCGGCCTGATCGACGCGATCTACGACGCCGGTTTCGACGCGCAACGCTGGCCGGATGTCTGTGCGCGCATTGCCCAGCGCATCGGCGCGCAACACGTAAATCTCACCATGCTGCCGCCCGAAAGCACCTTCTCGCTCGCCGAGTGGGACGGCATCGACGCTTCGTTTGCCCACTCGTATGCGCAGTACTACGGCGGCTTCGATCCGATCGTGCCGCAGGCGCGCCGCTGGGCCGCCGGCACACTCGTCACCGACACGATGATCCACCCGCAGGGGAGTCTGGAACGCAGCGCTTTCGTGCAGGAGTGGGTGCGCCCGCAACGCTTCTACACGGTGGCCTTCGCGAACGTGCTGCGCGAAGGCGACATGGCCGCCGTACTCGGCGCACTGCGCCACGAAAAGCGCTTCTATAGCGAAGACGAACTGGACGCCCTGCGCGAGCTGCTGCCGCATCTGCGCAACGCGTTGCGCGTGCAGCGGCACACCGCCCGCACCGTCGCCTCGTACGACAAAAGCGGCTATGCGCCCGCAGACGCGCTCGACGCGCTCGCACACGGCGTCCTGATCGTCGATGCCGATGCGCACATCGTGTTCGCGAATCGCGCCGCCACCGCGCAGCTCGCACGCGCAAACGGGCTGCGCACCGAACACGGCACACTCAGCGCCGCCACGGCCGCTGCCACGCAGCAGTTGCACGCGCTGATCGCGCGCGCAGCCGGACGCGACGCACGGGACCGCACGGGCGGCGCGATGCTGATCGCCCGCCAGCCGCCCGACGAGCCGCTCCAGGCGCTCATTTCGCCGCTGGGCGCGCACCGGCGCGCCGACTACTGCGCGCAAGCCGCGCGCGCTGGCACGGCCATGCTGATCGTGATCGATCCGCAGTCGTCGCGGCGCGGCGTGGAAACGCGTCTCGTCGCGCTGTTCGGCCTCACGCCTGCCGAAGCGCGCGTGGCCTGCGAAGTCGGCAAGGGCCTCAACACGAAAGACGTGGCCGAGGCGCTGGAGGTTCTGCCCTCCACCGTGCGCACGCATCTGCATCACGTCTTTGCGAAAACCGCCACGCGCCGCCAGGCCGAGCTGATGCGGCTGATCGCGCAGCTTGCGATTGCACGCGGCGACTGAAGCATGTTCCGGGTGCCATAAAAGAAACGGCCCGCGCAACCCACGTTCGATGAACGCGGATTGCGCGGGCCGCAGCGCGGCACGACCTCAGACGATCAACCGCCCAGATATGCGCGCTTGATATTGTCGTTGGCGAGCAGGTTGTCGGCGCTGTCGGCGAGCACCACGCGTCCGGTCTCCAGCACATAGCCGCGATCGGCCACATGCAGCGCCTTGTTCGCGTTCTGCTCGACGAGGAACACCGTCACGCCTTCCTCGCGAATCGTGCGGATGATGTCGAAGATCTGCGCGATCACGAGCGGCGCGAGGCCGAGCGTGGGTTCGTCGAGCAGCAGCAAACGCGGACGGCTCATGAGCGCGCGGCCGATGGCGAGCATCTGCTGCTCGCCGCCCGACATCGTGCCCGCACGCTGTTTCGCACGCTGGTTCAAACGCGGAAACAGCTTGAACACGTGCTCGATGCCCGCATCGATCTCGTGCTGCGAGGCGAAGAAGCCGCCCATCTGCAGGTTTTCGAGCACCGTGAGGCTCGGGAACACGCGGCGCCCTTCCGGCGAAATCGCCATGCCCTTGCGCATGATGTCGTGCGTGGGCATGCGCGTGATGTCCTCGCCTTCGAACGTCACTTTCCCGGCCGACGCGCGCGGCGTGCCGCACACGGTCATCATGAGCGTGGTCTTGCCGGCGCCGTTGCTGCCGATCAGCGTGACGATCTCGCCCTTGTTCACTTCGATCGACACGCCCGCCAGCGCTTCCACCGCGCCATAGTGGGTATGGACCTTTTCCAGCTTCAGCATCAGTCCTCTCCGAGATAGGCCTTGATCACGCGCGGGTCGTTGCGCACTTCGTCGGGTTTGCCGATCATGATCGGCTTGCCGTGCTCCATCACGAGAATGCGGTCCGACACGCCCATCACGAGGCTCATGTCGTGTTCGATCAGGAGTACGGAGATTCCGAACTCGTTGCGCAAGCCGTCCACCATCTGCTGCAGCTCGACCTTTTCCTGCGGGTTCAAACCGGCAGCAGGTTCGTCGAGCATCAGCAGACGCGGGTCGGTGATCATGCAGCGCGCGATTTCGAGCCGGCGCTGATGGCCGTACGAAAGCGTGCCCGCCTCGCGATTCGCCACCGGCTTCAGGCCCACGCGTTCGAGCCAGTACGCGGCGCGCTCGAGCGCTGCACGCTCGGCCCGGCGATACGCGGGCGTCGCGAACAGGCCGCTCAGCATGTTGCGGTTCACCTTCAGGTGCTGCGCGACCATGAGGTTTTCGAGCACGGTGAGCTGCTTGAAGAGGCGAATATTCTGGAACGTGCGCACGAGGCCGCGGCGCGCGACCTGGTGGCTCGGCTGGCCAGTGATGGCGTGGCCTTCCAGCACGATGGCGCCCGCGGTCGGCTTGTAGAAACCGCCCACGCAGTTAAACACTGTGGTCTTGCCCGCGCCGTTCGGCCCGATGATCGCGAACACCTCGTTGGGACGCACGTCGAAGTCGATGCCGTCCACGGCCAGCAGACCGCCGAAGCGCATCTGCAGGCCCGCTACTTTCAACAACGCTTGTGCGCTCATTGCGGCAACTCCACGTGCGGACGGCTTGCGGGCAACAGGCCCTGCGGACGCCACATCATCATCAGCACCATCACCAGACCGAAGATCAGCATGCGGTACTCGGCAAAGCCGCGGGCCACTTCGGGCAGCGCGGTGAGCAGGATCGCGGCGAGCACCACGCCCAGTTGCGAACCCATGCCGCCCAGCACCACCACGGCGAGAATGAGCGCCGACTCGATGAACGTGAACGACTCGGGCGTGACGAGCCCCTGGCGCGCCGCGAAGAACGCGCCCGCGAGACCCGCGAACGAAGCGCCCAGCGTGAACGCCGAGAGCTTGATGCGCGTTGGGTTCAAACCCAGCGAGCGGCAGGCGATCTCATCTTCGCGCAGCGCTTCCCAGGCACGGCCCATCGGCATGCGCAGCAGGCGGCTCGTGACGAACAGCGTGAACGCCACCAGCACGAGCGCGAGCAGGTACAGGAAGATCACCATGTGCTCGCCGCTGTACTCGATGCCGATCAATTCGTTGAACGTCTTCGCGCCTTCCACACTGGCGTGGCGGGCCATTTCGAAGCCGAACACGGTGGGCTTGGGAATGCTGGAAATGCCGTCCGGGCCGCCCGTGATGCTCGTGAGGTTATTGAGCAGCAGGCGAATGATCTCGCCGAAGCCGAGCGTGACGATGGCGAGATAGTCGCCGCGCAGGCGCAGCACCGGGAAGCCGAGCACGAAGCCGAACGTAGCGGCTGCGAGCGCCGCGAGCGGCAGGCATTCCCAGAACGTGAAGCCGAAGTACTGGTTGAGCAGCGCATACGTATAGCCGCCCACCGCGTAGAAGCCCACGTAGCCCAGGTCGAGCAGACCTGCGAAACCCACCACGATATTGAGGCCGAGACCAAGAATCACGTAGATGAGAGCGAGCGTCGCGACGTCGATCGCGCCGCGCGAACCCATGAACGGAAACACCGCGCCGAACGCAAGCAGCACCCAGATCGCCACGCGCTGCTGGCGCGCGCCGAGCGCGGGGGCCTTCGGCAGGCGCACGTTACTCGTTGCGCGCACAAACATCGGCTTGGCGAGCTGGAACACGAACACCACGGCAGCCGCGATCCAGACCGGACGCCAGTGCTGCTGCAGCACGACCTGATAGCCGTCGAGCGTGAGCTGCAGGCCGAGAATGGGCGCCGTGAGGATGATGGTCGCGACAGCGGCGGCAAGCGCGCCCTTCACCGTCTGCGACGAGCTGGCACCCTGAGCGGGCACCCGTACCGAAACAGTTTGGCTCATATCGACCTCACACCTTTTCGACGTCCGGCTTGCCGAGCAGGCCGGTGGGACGGAAGAGCAGCACGAGCACGAGCAGGCCGAAGGCCACGACGTCCTTGTACTCCGCGGGCATGTAGCCCGAAGCGAGGGTTTCGGCGAGACCGAGCAGCACGCCGCCGAGCATCGCGCCCGGAATGCTGCCGATACCGCCCAGCACCGCGGCCGTAAACGCCTTGATGCCCGCAATGAAGCCGATATACGGATTGAGCTTGCCGATCGTGAGCCCGATCAGCACACCGCCCACCGCCGCGAGCATCGCGCCGAGCACGAACGTGAACGAGATCACGCGGTTCGTGTCGATGCCGAGCAGGTTGGCCATCTTCATGTCTTCGGCGCAGGCGCGGCACGCGCGGCCCATGCGCGAGCGCGAAATGAAGAGCGTAAGCGCGATCATCAGCACGAGCGTGACGCCGACGATCAACATGCGCGCGTACGGAATCGTCACTTCGAAGTTGCCGCCCATGTTGAAGTCGAGCGCGCCGGAAATGAGCATCGGCACGGACACGTCGCGCGCGCCCTGCCCGATCTGCACGTAGTTCTGCAGAAAGATCGACATGCCGATGGCGGAGATGAGCGGCACGAGGCGAGGGCCGCCGCGCAGCGGCCGATACGCCACCCGCTCGACCGCGAAACCGTAGAGCCCGGTGACGAGCACCGAGACAATGAGCGCCGCGCCCAGCACGAGCGGCAGCGGATAACCCGCCGAGGTGCCGATGGCCGTGAGCGTGACGAGGCCCACATAAGCGCCGATCATGTAGATCTCGCCGTGAGCGAAGTTGATCATGCCGATGATGCCGTAGACCATCGTGTAGCCGATGGCGATCAGCGCATAGATCGCGCCCAGCGTGAGCCCGTTGACGAGCTGCTGGGTGAACTGCGGAAGAAAATCATTCATGCGTAAGCCCCGCGGCCGTGAAGCCGATAAGAGACCTTTGGAGAGACCTTTGAAACCGATCCTGTTGCTTTAGTTGCGCGCGCAACCGCTGCAAAAACGCCCCGCCACCAGGAGCGGGGCGTTTGCTGCGTGCAGCGCCGGGATCAGTTCGCGGCGGTCTTCGTGGCGTCCTTGTGCCACGTGTAGACGACGAAGCGGAACGACTTGAGGTCGCCCTGTGCGTCGTATTCGACCTTGCCGATCGGCGTGCTGAACGCGTTCTTGTGCAGGTAGGCGGCAACCTTGGTCGGGTCCGTGCTCTTCGCACCGGCAATGCCGTCGGCGATCACTTCAACCGCAGCGTACGACGGCATCTGGAACGGGCCGTTCGCGTCGCGCTTGGCGTCGGCGAATGCCTTCACGAGCTTGGCGTTGGCGGGGTCCGAAGCGAAGTCGGCGGGCAGCGTGACGAGCATGCCTTCCGAAGCCGGGCCGGCAATGGCCGTCACGTCCTTGTTGCCCACGCCTTCCGGACCCATGAACGTAGCCTTCACGCCCTGTTCACGCGACTGGCGCATGAGCAGGCCCATTTCCGGGTGGTAACCGCCGAAGTAGACGAAGTCCACGCCTTGCGACTTGAGCTTCGTGACGACTGCGGAGTAGTCCGAATCACCGGCGTTGATGCCTTCGAACACGACAACGGGAATGTGTGCCTTGTCGAGCGCGGCCTTGACCGACGTGGCGATGCCCTGGCCGTACGACTGCTTGTCGTGCAGGATCGCGACCTTCTTCGGCTTGACCTTGTTGATGATGTAGGCGGCGGCTGCCGGACCTTGCTGGTCGTCGCGGCCAATCGTGCGGAAGATGAACTGGCGCTTCTTGCCTTCGGTCAGCTGCGGCGCGGTGGCCGACGGCGTGACCATCACAACGCCTTCGTTCTCGTAGATGTCCGAGGCGGGAATCGTCGAGCCCGAGCAAACGTGGCCAACCACGTACTGGATGTGCTGCGAAACGATCTTGTTGGCGACGGCGACAGCCTGCTTCGGCTCGCACGAGTCGTCCATCAGGACGGCTTCGAGCTTGTTGCCGTTCACACCGCCGGCGGCGTTGATCTGCTCGATGGCAGTCAGCGCGCCCGCCTTGACCATGTCGCCGTACTGGGCGACCGGGCCGCTGAACGGGCCGGCAATGGCGATCTTCACGGTGTCGGCGTTTGCGCTTGCACCAAATGCGAGCAGCGCGGCAGCCACGGAAACAGCGGTAAGACGGGACAACGTCATCAGGAGCTCCTCGATTGTTTTCGGGTCAACCGGTCAGACGGAATGACCTGCGCAAACGAACAGCGCCCCAATGACATTCAATGGGGAACAACCACGACGAGCACCAGAGAAAAAGACGTGACGGGGCCCGGCGTGTATCAGCGCCCTGGTAGGCGGCTGAGTTCGGAGAGACTGCTGAGTTACAGACTCTGTTGCGCAAGCGATCCGCCTGCCCCGTTCGCTGCAATTCGTACCGGTAAGGTGGACCGGCCTGAATCAGCGACCCGCGGATGCTATCAATAATCCATTTTCACGGCAACTAAGGGTTTTTTCGGATATCGACTTGACTTTTGACATCGGTCAATTGAGGGGGATTCCGGAAAGCGCTTGAAAAAGCTCGGGAAAATGCCCTTTCATGCGGGTTGCGGACCACTCTCCGCCCTGAGACGACCGGCTGATGCGGGTGTACGGAATGACAGGATTTCTGATTTTTACAGGGCTTTTTCGGTTATTTTAATTTTCAACGAGATCTGATCGACGAATCGCGCGAATCAATAAAATAAATATCAATCGATAACCACACAAAAATCATCGAACACATTATCGAGATACCGGGAATACCCTAAATGCAAAACACGCCAAATCATTGATTTATAAGGATAAATATTACAATAACCTTAAAATGCAATTTTTGAAAAAATACACAATCCATATCACCCTCCACCTCACCCGCACTTTTCACCCAAACCCCGAAAGTGAGAAACTTTTCGTTAAAGCACAGCGTTTCCCCATAATCGGATTGTGCGATCTCGAATAAATCTTCACGGCACCGTCGCGCGGCCGCCTCACTGCCCCGCCAACGCGTTCCAGCCCCGCAAGAGTCGGTGGTATCCTCGCTCCCTCGCCGCGCCCGCATGCACCACGACGGCGCATGCCGCGTGCTCCCGCCACGCGTGAAGCCGGCGACGCCGCACCCTGCAGATCCGAAAAAACCGCAAGAACCCAGCACTCGGGGGAGATCAAACCGCATGAAGACCTTCAAGCAGGCAACCGTTGCCGCCACCCTTTCCCTGATCGCCGGCGCCGCCGCGCTCGCGCTGACTTCGGGCGCCGCACGCGCCACCGAAACCGCGACCGTGGAAGTGCTGTCAATCGTCGAGCACCCGGCACTCGACGCGATCCGCGACGGCGTGCGCGACGAACTGAAGGCCGCCGGCTACGACGCCGGCAAGAATCTCAAGTGGGAATACCAGAGCGCGCAAGGCAACACGGGCACCGCCGCGCAGATCGCGCGCAAGTTCGTGGGCGACAACCCGAGCGCGATCGTTGCGATCGCCACGCCTTCTGCGCAGGCCGTTGTGGCCGCAACGAAGTCCGTGCCCGTGGTGTACTCGGGCGTGACGGATCCGGTGGCCGCACAACTCGTCAAGACGTGGACGCCGAGCGGCACGAACGTGACCGGCGTGTCCGACAAGCTGCCGCTCGACAAGCAGGTCGCGCTCATCAAGCGCGTCGTGCCCAACGCGAAAACCGTCGGCATGGTCTACAACCCCGGCGAAGCGAATTCGGTCGTGGTCGTGAAGGCGCTCAAGGAACTGCTCGCGCAACAAGGCATGACGCTGAAGGAAGCCGCCGCGCCGCGCACCGTGGACATCGGTCCGGCTGCGAAGAGCCTGATCGGCAAGGTCGACGTGATCTACACGAACACCGACAACAACGTGGTTTCGGCGTACGAAGCGCTCGTGAAGGTCGCCAACGACGCGAAGATTCCGCTCGTCGCTTCGGATACGGACAGCGTGAAGCGCGGCGCCATCGCGGCGCTCGGTATCGACTACAGCGACCTCGGTCATCAAACGGGCAAGGTCGTCGTGCGTATTCTCAAGGGCGAGAAGCCGGGCGCAATCGCCTCGGAAACCAGCAGCAAGCTGCAACTGTTCGTGAATCCGGCCGCCGCGCAAAAGCAAGGCGTGACGCTCTCGGCCGACCTGCTCAAGGACGCGACCACGGTCGTGAAGTAAGCCGCAGGCGTGGCGCATCGCACGCGCCACACTGCCAGGCCCGATAAAGGCCGCTCATTTGCGTAACGACGATGCACAACGGCGCGCTGCCCCATCCGGGCGGTGCGCCGCGCGTCGACTCCGGTGCACCGCCGCCGCAGACCGCAACAGGATTTCTCCTCATGTCCCTCTACTCGCTTCTGGGCGCACTCGAGATCGGCTTGATCTTCAGTCTCGTGGCCCTCGGGGTGCTGATCTCGTTTCGCATCCTCAACTTCCCCGATCTCACCGTCGACGGCAGCTTTCCGCTGGGCGGCGCCGTGGCGGCCACATTGATCGCCGCGGGCCACGATCCGTTTCTCGCGACCGCCTGTGCGATCGTTGCGGGCGCAATCGCCGGCTTCATTACGGGCTGGCTCAACGTGCGCCTGAAGATCATGGATCTGCTCGCGAGCATCCTCATGATGATCGCGCTCTATTCGATCAACCTGCGTGTGATGGGCGCGCCGAACGTGCCGCTCATTTCCGAAGCCACGGTATTCACGATCATCCAGCCCGCTTGGCTGCCCGACTACGTGCTGCGCCCGCTCGCGCTGCTCGTCGTCGTGCTGGCCGCGAAGTTCGGGCTCGACTGGTTCTTCTCTTCGCAATACGGTCTCGCGCTGCGCGCAACGGGCGCGAATCCGCGCATGGCGCGCGCGCAGGGCATCGCCACGGGCCGCGCAACGCTCGCCGGCATGGCGCTGTCCAACGCGCTCGTCGCACTGGCCGGCGCCCTTTTCGCGCAAACCCAGGGCGGCTCGGACATTTCGATGGGCATCGGCACCATCGTGATCGGGCTTGCAGCCGTGATCATCGGCGAGAGCGTCCTGCCCGCGCGCCGCCTCGTGCTCACCACGCTCGCCGCTGTGCTCGGCGCGATCCTGTATCGCTTCTTCATTGCGCTCGCGCTCAACAGCGACTTCATCGGCCTCAAAGCGCAGGACCTGAATCTCGTCACCGCCGTGCTCGTGACGATCGCGCTCGTGCTCCCCGCCACGCGCAAGAAACTGTTTGGCCGCAAGAACGGGAGGGCATGAAATGCTCAGCGCCAAAGACCTCAAACTGACTTTCAACCCCGGCACGCCGATCGAAACGCGCGCGCTGCGCGGGCTCACGCTCGAGATTCCGAGCGGCCAGTTCGTGGCCGTGATCGGTTCGAACGGTGCAGGCAAGTCCACTTTCCTCAACGCGATCAGCGGCGACCAGCGCGTGGATAGCGGCACGATCACCATCGACGGCCACGACGTCACGAAGCAACAGGCCTGGGACCGCGCGCCTCTCGTCGCCCGCGTGTTTCAGGACCCGATGGCCGGCACCTGCGAGGCGCTCACCATCGAAGAGAACATGGCGCTCGCGATGGCGCGCGGCAAGCGCCGCGGCTTCGGTCCCGCCCTGAAAAGGCAGGACCGCGAACTGTTTCGCGCGAAGCTGCGACTCTTGAATCTGGGCCTGGAAAATCGTCTGACCGATCGCATCGGCCTGCTGTCGGGAGGCCAGCGCCAGGCGGTCAGTCTGCTGATGGCGTCGCTGCAGCCTTCGCGCATCCTGCTGCTCGACGAGCACACGGCCGCGCTCGATCCGAAAACGGCCGCGTTCGTGCTGGAGTTGACCGCGCGTATCGTGGAGGAAGCGAAGCTCACGACCATGATGGTCACGCACAGCATGCGCCAGGCGCTCGACTACGGCCAGCGCACGGTGATGTTGCACCAGGGTCAGGTGGTGCTCGACGTTTCGGGCGATGCGCGCCGCGGACTCGACGTGCCGGACCTGTTGCGCATGTTCGAGCAGAATCGCCACGAGAAGCTCGACGACGACGCGCTGCTGCTGGGATAACGCGCTTCCGCAAAAAACCGCCGCTCACGCCAGGCCCGCCCCTCGATCGAGACGGCGGGCTTTTTCAACCCGGCATGACGACCGTTCAAGCCTTCTTCGGATACGAATACTTGAACGTCCCCTGCGCGCTCGCAATCAGCAGTTGATCGTCCACCCATGCCTCGGCGCGCGCAAAGAAGATCGAGCGGCCGCCACGCTCCAGAAATCCCTTCGCGCGCACGAACTGGCCAAGGCCTTTGTCGAGGTAGTTGGTCGTGAGCGAGAGCGTGAAGCCATGGCGCGGTGCGTCGCCAACCGGCGCGAACAACCCCGCATAGCCAGCCGCCGCGTCGAGCAGCGTGGCAATCGCGCCGCCTTGCAGCACGCCCTGGCGATTGAGCTTCGAGGCGTCGATAGGCATGACAAGCTCCGCATAACCCTCGCGCCACTGCGCGACGCTCACGCCGAGCGTTTCAAGAAATGGATTGTCCACGGCGAATTGCGACATACGCTGTCTTCCTTGCATTATCGGGCGATGCGATCGATTATAGGGTGGCTGTACGAAGGCCGCAGCGCAGCAATGCCGCCCGAACGACTGTTCAGCGAAATTCCGCGCAACTGTACATGGCCAGCACTGCCGCGCCGCACAACACTGCCTGAAGGCGCACGATCCGCGCCTCCCACGCAACTCACTTCCCGGTCAATCAAGGTACCCAAGATGAACGACAACGCGCTCCACTCCGATCCGCTGACCCCTTCGCGCGCTGCCGCGGCGGCGGCGGCCGGGGCCGCGCCCGTGCCTTGCCCCACTGTCGATACGCTCGACCGCATCCTGCCCGAGGAGCCGCTCCTCATGATGGGTGCGGGCCCTGTGCCGATTCCCGACGCCGTGGCCAAGGCCAACACCGTCGTCATCAATCACCTCGGCGACACCATGGCGCGCGTCATTCACCAGGTGAAGGCGATGGCGCGCTACGTGTTCCAGACGCACTCGAACTGGGTGCTCGGTGTAGCCGGACCGGGCTCGGCGGCCATGGAAATGGCGATCTCGAACCTCGCGTGGCCCGGCACCCGCGTGCTCTCCATCGTCAACGGCTTCTTCAGCCAGCGCATGGCCGAAATGGCGGGCCGCGTGGGCGCCGAAGTCACCACGCTCGACGTGGCCAACCGCGAGATCGCCTCGCTCGAAGCCGTCGCGCAGGCCATCGAGCGCACGCGCCCGGCAGTCGTCACGATCGTCCATGGCGAAACGTCCAACACGGTCTGGAATCGTGAGCTCAAGGAAATCGTGCAGCTTGCCAAGGCCGCCGGCGCGCTCGTGGTGGTCGACGCCGTGTGCACGCTGAGCACCATGCCGCTGGAAATGGACGCCTGGGGCATCGACGTCGTGATCACGGGCGGCCAAAAGGGCCTCTCGTCGATCCCCGGCGTGTCGCTCATTGCCTTCTCGGACGCCGCATGGGAGCGCGTGCGCACGCGCACCGCGCCGAACACGCACTGGTGCCTCGACGCCATGCTCGCCGAAAACTTCTGGCACAACGCCGGTTACCACTACACCGCGCCCGTTTCGGGCGTGCTGGCGCTGCACGAGGCGCTGCGCCTCGTGTGCACGGAAACGCTTGAAAAGCGCTTTGCGCGCCACCTGCGCTGCTCGCTCGCGCTGCAAAGCGGCGTGAGCGCGCTGGGCCTCGCGCTCTATACGCCGCCAACGTGCCGCCTGAATTCCGTGGTCGGCATCGAGCTGCCCGAAGGCGCGACCGCGCGCGAGGTGTGCAACCACATCTCGCAGCAATATCAGGTTGAGATTGCCGGATCGTTCGGTCTCCCGATCGTTCGCATCGGGCAAATGGGCGAGCAGTGCCGCGAGCACAATCTCTTCCGCACCGTGCACGCGCTTGGCCGCACGATGAGCGACCTCGGCGTGAAGGTCGATCTGCCTGCCGGTGTTGCCGCGCTCGAAGAGTCGCTTTCGGCCGGCTCGCGCGAAACACGCCGTTAAGCGCTCATTGCGCCGCACGGCCGCTCAAACACTCAAACACGCCGCGCGCGAACGCAGATGAACGCCGGCGACTGCACGAGTTCTGCGTGCAGCGCCGGCGATACCGCCTTCATTTCCGCTTGCGGCACGGGTTCGAGCACGCGGTCGATGGCCCAACCCGTTTCCATGAGCGCGTTGAAGATATCGGCAAGCGGGCGCCTGAATGCTTCCACCCAAGGCTTCGGCTCGCCAAAGCCGCCCCAATGCAGGCCGAAGCGCGTCGTCTCGAAGTAGGTGCGCGAACCGCGCGTGCGCGTGTCGATCCAGTCGCGCATGGGATGGGACATCGAAAACACCAGCAGTGCGCCTGGGCGCGCCACGCGGTGAAACTCCTGAAACGTCGGCGTGAGGTGCTCGACATAATCGAGTGCGAGCGAGCACACGATACGGTCGACCGAAGCGCTCGCGAGCCATTCAAGCGGCTGCGCGAGATCGCCCTGCGTGAGCTCGACGGCAAGGCCCGCGCAACGCGTCTTCGCCAGTTCGACCATCGCTGGCGTAACGTCGAAGGCCTGCACGCGCGCACCCTCGCCCGCCAGCTCCGCGCTCACGATGCCGGGCCCGCAGCCCGCGTCGAGCACGTCGAGTCCCGCCACCGCGCCCAGCAGGGAGCGCGTGGCGGGACGCTCGTAGAGCGCGTTGTGCGGCTTGACGGGGGCCTGCTCGGCGTAGCGATCGGCGAACTGCGTGTAGCTGGCGCGGCCGGGCGGTTCGTTGGGCGCTGGGGTGGTGTTCTTGTCGTCGGTGGACATGAGAGCGGTTGGATGGCGATTGGGTACGCTATTGTCCATCGTTTCACGCCTGCGGACCAACGCCGCATCAGGCTACACCTACCCAGCCGGACCTACCTGGCCGGGTAGGTCCGGCCGGACTAGAACAGCACCGAAATCCCCGCCATGCCGACAAACTGCGCGTTCGTCGACGAAGGCGTTGCGTTCTGCGAGTCCCCCACTGTCGCCACGGCGCCGGTGATAGCGCCTGTGGCGCCGAGCGTCTGACCGTTCGCGCGCTGATACGCCTGCAGCGCATAGAGCGTGGTGCGCTTCGAAAGATGCCACGACTCGCGCAGCGAGTATTGCTGGTAGCGCGCTGCGTTCGCGATGCCGTTCGCCTTCGCCGCCATGGTGTACGAGAACGCGCCCGCGAGATCGAACGCCGGTGTCGCGCGCCATGCGGCCAGTGCGCCGTACGTGTTGAACACGGCCGTGTTCGCGAACGCCGCGCTGCCGCCCGCCAGATATTGCACGTTGGTGTAATTCAAGCCGAAAGTGAAATCGCCCAGCGTGTAGTTGCCGGCGGCGGCGATGTTCTGCACCGCGCGCGCCGACGCATAGCCGCGATTCACCGCCGAAACGGCAAACGAGCCCGACGCGTTCGGATCGAAGTTCAGCGTGCGGCCCGTGTTATTCAAGCGCAGATAACCGGCCGCGAGGCTCAGCGGGCCTGCCGTGTAGCGCAGCGCGGCGCTGAGGCTCTGCCCCGCGCCCGGACTGCCGGCTATGCCGCTGAATCCGTACAGCACGCTCGCGCTCACGCCCTTGAAAACGGGTGACGTATAGGTGAGCGCATTGTTGATGCGCACCGTCGTGTCGAGGCTGTCGTAATCGCCGGGGTGCGCGCCGGTCGCGCCCGTGAGCCAGCTGCTGGACGCAAGCGGCCCGACGAAGAGCATATAGGGCGTGTACTGGCGGCCCAGGGTCACGGTGCCGTAGGTGTCGTTGGCGAGGCCCACGTAGGCCTGGCGGTTGAAAAGCAATCCGGCCGACGACGCCGCGCCCGTGTTCGCGTCGAAGCCTGCCTGGAGATCGAAGATCGCACGTGTTCCCCCGCCCAGGTCTTCGTTACCGCGAAGCCCGAACTTGGAGGCGTAAAGGTTGCCCTGCCGCAGGTATACGTTCGAGCTGCCGTTCTGGTTGTTGACGTAGCTGATCGCGTCGTCCACGACGCCGTATAGCGTCACGTTCGATTGCGCTTGAACGGGTGCCACCTCGCAGATTGCTGCCGCAAGCAGAAAGGCACGCAGCGTAGCGTGTTTTTTCATCAGGTCTCCTTATGTTATTGAACGCACCGGCTAGCCGAACGAAGCGGGCGATAGCCATGTCATACGACAACCGATATCATGAAAAATCGGAGCCATCGTAGATTTGCACCCGGACGCCGTCAAGCACCCCTCCCGCGATACGCCGACCTTTATCGCAAAGGTGTGATTTCGCTCAAACCGGCGAAATATAAAGCGCCAAACACGCGTACTGGCATCGCCTGCGCGGCCCTGCGTATCTTGACACCTGCTAACCGCAAAACTTAGCATCAGCGAAAACATAGATGTGCGTTGTCGTATAACTTGTAGCGGTCACGACCCGGCACGCACGACACGGAGCGCCTACACGAAAAGCCCCATTTAATTAGTACAGTGAACTGATTTCCAGGCGCAACACGTCACCGCGCGCGGAAACAGGAGGAGACAAAACTTGAAAACAGTCAAAGGCCTGCGCTGGTGGATCATTGCCCTCGTTTGCGTGGGCACCATTCTGAACTACCTGGCGCGCAACTCGCTGGCGGTGCTCGCGCCCGAACTCCGGCACGTGCTGAGCTTCAGCACGCAGCAATATTCGTATATCGTCGCCGCCTTTCAAATCGGCTACACCATCATGCAGCCGGTGTGCGGCATCATCGTCGACCTGCTCGGACTGCGCATCGGCTTCACGCTGTTCGCCGCGTTGTGGTCCGCAGCGGGCGTCATGCACGGCTTCGCCACGGGCTGGCTGTCGCTCGGCGCCATGCGCGGCTTGCTCGGTCTTTTCGAAGCCGCGGCCATTCCCTCGGGCATGAAGGCCGTTGCGGAATGGTTTCCCGACCGGCAAAAGTCGGTGGCAGTCGGGTACTTCAACGCGGGCACGTCGCTGGGCGCCGTGCTCGCGCCGCCCGTCGTCATTTTCTTTTCACTGCGCTTTGGCTGGCAAACGGCCTTCATCGTGACGGGCGCGGTCGGTTTCATCTGGGCCGCCGCCTGGTACGCGCTCTATCGCGCGCCCAGCGCTCACCCGCGCATTAGCGAAGGCGAGCGCGCGTTCATCATGGAAGGGCAACACCGGCCGGCGGCGCAGGGCAAGGCGAGCACGCGTGAGGTCGTCACATCGCGGCGCTTCTGGGCGATTGCATTGCCGCGCTTCTTCGCGGAACCGGCCTGGCAAACCTTCAGCTTCTGGATCCCGCTCTATCTGGCCACGGAACGCCACATGGACCTCAAGCAAATTGCCGCGTTCGCATGGCTGCCCTTCGTCGCCGCGGACCTGGGCGGCATTCTGGGCGGCTATCTCTCGCCCTTCCTGATGCGCCATTTCCGATTGCCGCTGCTGTGGTCGCGCGTGGCGGGCGTGGTGCTCGGCGCATTCATGATGATCGGGCCCGCGTGCATCGGGCTCGTCGCTTCGCCGTATATGGCCATCGCGCTCTTTTGCGTCGGCGGCTTCGCCCACCAGATGATCTCCGCGCTCGTCAACACGCTCGCCGCCGACGTGTTCGACCCGCGCGAGGTCGGCACGGCAAGCGGCTTCGCGGGCATGGCCGCGTGGATCGGCGGACTGAGCTTCTCGCTCGTGGTCGGCGCGCTCGCCGACAAGGTCGGCTACGGCCCACTGTTCGCGAGCCTCGGCGCGTTCGACCTGATCGGCGCCGCGCTGCTCGTGTGGCTCATCCGCGGGCAATCCCGCAGCGAATACAAGCTGGCGCGCGCATGACAGCGCCCGGCAAGACCAACAAGGATTACCCATGACGACGCTCCTCCATCCCCCCAGGTTCACGCTCGCGAAGCAAGACGGGCACCACCTGTGCCTCGAAAGCGCGCAAGGCGCCACGATCGATGTGTTCGTGCTCGAAGAAGACATCGTGCGCGTACGCGTGTTGCCCGATGGCCGCGCACATGGACCGCGCACGTGGGCCATTGCGCCAGGGCTCGACGACGTTCCGTACGAGGGCCGCGACCGGCTCGATGTGACCGGCTTCACGATGCCTTCGTTCGGCATCCTTTCCAATCCGGATGAGATCGGCGTCGAGACCTCGCAGATCCGGCTCACCATCGCGCTGGCAGGCGGCCACTGCACATGGGAAATGCGCGACCGCGACGGCTGGTTCTGCGTGCTGCAGGACCGCGCGACGCAGGCCTACAACTTCGGCTGGTGGGACGAGCGCGTCTACCATTACGTGCGCCGCCAGCCCGGCGAGATGTATCTGGGTCTCGGCGAACGCGCCGGCTCGCTCGACCGCGCGAACCAAAGCTACCGCATGACCAATGTCGACGCGATGGGCTACAACGCGAGAACAACCGACCCGCTCTATAAGCACATTCCGTTCTATTTGACCTGGCAACGCGATGCGCGGCTCGGCTTCGGCCTCTTTTACGACACGCTCGCCGACTGCACCTTCGACATGGGCCGCGAGCTGGACAACTATCAC
This sequence comes from Paraburkholderia sp. J11-2, assembly GCF_905220185.1. Lineage (NCBI taxonomy): Bacteria > Pseudomonadati > Pseudomonadota > Betaproteobacteria > Burkholderiales > Burkholderiaceae > Paraburkholderia > Paraburkholderia sp. J11-2. The sequence continues at coordinate 117,812 of NZ_CAJMYY010000004.1, forward strand.
GGCCCCTACCGCCACTTCGTCGCCGACCACGGCGACCTCGACTACTACTTCATCGCCTCGCCGCAAACGCCGCTTGCGGCCGTGCGGCGCTTCACATGGCTCACCGGCCGCCCGGCGCTCATGCCGAAGTGGGGCCTCGGCTACTCGGGCTCGACCATGAGCTACACCGATGCGCCCGACGCGCAGCGCCGCATGGGCGAATTCCTCGAGCGTTGCCGCGAGCACGATATGCTTTGCGACTCGTTTCATCTGTCGTCGGGCTATACGTCGATCGGCGCGAAGCGCTATGTGTTCAACTGGAATCACGAGAAGTTTCCCGACATCGCGCGCTTCGTTCAGGATTACCTGGAAAATGGCGTGAAGCTATGCGCGAATATCAAGCCATGCATGTTGCGCGATCATCCGGAGTTCGAACAAACCGCGCGAGAAGGCTTGCTGATCGAGGACCGCAACGGCGAACCGGCGTGGGTGCAGTTCTGGGACGACGTAGGCGCGTATCTCGACTTCACGAACCCCGCCGCCGCGCTCTGGTGGAAGGCGCACGTGAAAGACGCGCTGCTGCGCTACGGCATCGCCGCCACGTGGAACGACAACAACGAGTTCGAGATCTGGTCGCCCCACGCTATGGCCCATGGCTTCGGCACGCCGTGGCCCGCGCGTGAAGCCAAGGTTCTGCAAACGCTGCTGATGATGCGCGCCTCGCGCGACGCGCAGCGCGAGCACGCGCCCACTACGCGTCCCTTCCTCGTTTCGCGCGCGGGAGGTGTGGGCATGCATCGCTACGTGCAGACCTGGTCGGGCGACAACTGCACCTCGTGGGAAACGCTGCGCTACAACCTGAAAATGGGCTTGGGGCTGGCGCTTTCGGGCGTGTCGAACATCGGCCACGATATTGGTGGCTTTGCGGGTCCCGCACCCGAGCCGGAACTGTTCATGCGCTGGATACAGTTCGGCGTGTGGATGCCGCGCTTCTCCATTCACTCCTGGAACGACGACGGCACGGTCAACGAACCGTGGATGTACCCGCAACTCACGCCCCAGGTTTCGGCGCTGCTCAAACTGCGCTACCGGCTGCTGCCTTATCTGTATCAGTTGCTCTGGGATTCGACGACGCACTACGAGCCCGTACTGCGCCCGACCTTCGCTGAGTTTCCCGACGACGCGCGCTGCTACGCCGAATCCGACGACATGATGGTCGGCGCTTCGCTGCTCGCGGCGCCCGTGGTCGAGCCGGGGCAAACGGAGCGCGAAGTCTGGCTACCAACCGGGGCGCGCTGGACCTGCTACTGGAGCGGCGAACCGTTCGAGGGCGGCCAGAGCGTGACGCTGCCCGCGCCGTGGGACCGGCCCGTCATGCTGGTGCGCGAGGGCAGCGTGATTGCGCTGAACGTCGCCGAGCAGCAGTTCGGGCATCGCGCCGACCAGCGCGCATTCATCGTGGTGCCGTTCGCGAGCGGCGAACGCGTGTGCCGCCGCTATGTGGAGGACGACGGCGAATCCGAGGCGTGGCGGCATGGGGCATTCGGCGAGTGGATTGTGTGCGCGCAAGGCGACGCAACCACCCTCACGCTCGCCGTCGAAGCGACCGGGGCGATGCCTCATGCGCCTATGTCGGCGGAGGTCCGCTTGCCCGCAAGCGAAGCGCGCGGCGTGGCCGTGGCCGCGGGGCGCATCGTCACGGACGAGCGCATGGGCGGCTGGCGTCGCATCGTCATCGAACTCGGTTGATGTAGCGGGACACCGGGCGCCGGTCAGTCCCGCTGATACCGCACCCCGTATGGCGGGCCGCCCTGGCCCGCCCCCACTTCAGTGAATTGCCCGCGAAAAGCCCACACAAACGCGACCCCGGTTATCATCGCGCTCTTGCGTGCGCGATCCCGATGCGCACGGCATAACGCAACCGCAGGCAAACGATGTCCCCCATCCCTTTCGACGCCATCCTCTTCGACTGTGACGGCGTTCTCGTCGACTCAGAGCGCATTACGCACGTGGTCCTCACGCAGATGCTGGGCGAACTCGGCTGGACACTCACGGTGGACGAAGCCATGGGCATCTTCGTGGGCAAGGCCGTGAAAGACGAAGCGGCGCGTATCGAGGCGCACACCGGCTTCGCGATCACGCATGCCTGGCTCGAAGGCTTTCGCGCGCGCCGCAACGAGGCGCTCGAGCGCGATCTCGTCGAGATTCCGGGCGCGCCCGCTGCCGTTCGCGCGGTGCACGCGGCAATGGACGGGCGCATCGCCGTGGCCTCGGGTGCGGACCGGCGCAAGGTCGAGCTGCAACTGCGCAAGGTGAATCTGCTCGACTGCTTCGAAGGGCACATCTACAGCGGCCACGAAACGCCGCGCAGCAAGCCGCATCCCGATGTCTATCTCGCGGCGGCGGCCGGTCTGGGCGTGGCGGCCGGGCGCTGCGCCGTGATCGAGGACACGGTCACGGGCGCGCGCGCGGGCCTCGCCGCGGGCGCCACCGTATTCGGCTACAGCCCGCCCGAGCCCGGCCACAGCAGCGCGCAAGCGTTGCTCGAGGCGGGCGTCGCGCACGTTTTCACCGACATGGTGCAGCTCCCCGCCCTGCTTGCCGGCTGGTCAAATCGTTAAGCGCCTATAAAAAACGGCCAACAGCCGCGCTCCCCGCGTATTGTTGGCCCCACGCATCACCGCGCACCACATAGAAAGCAGCCCGTTCCCGACTCGCATACCATCCGAGTCGTGGCGCTGCGCAAGAAAAAGATAGTTTGCTATCGAATCGCTTTGGGCTATTATCCGCCGATGTCGAATCTTCATACTTTACGCCTTGCGGTTAGCAGCACGCTCGTGGTGGCGGCACGCAAATGGCGGCGCACGACGCACGGCGCGCTCACCGCATACAACGTCTCCGAAGCGTGCGCCGCGCCGCTTCTCACCGCCGGGCGTCTCGGTGAAGCCGTGCGCCAGGTCACGCTCGCGGAGCACGTGGGCATTGAAGGCCCTTCGCTCGTGCGGCTGCTCGACCAGCTGTGCGCCGCCGGGCTCGTACGCCGCGACGAGGACCCCGACGACCGCCGAGCCAAAACGATCTCGCTAACGAGCGAAGGCCGCGCCGTGACCGAGCGCATGGAGGACGAACTGCGCTCGCTGCGTGCGCGCGTGCTCAAGGGCGTGAGCCGCGCCGACCTCGAAGCGACGCTGCGCGTGCTCAACGCGTTCAATGCGGCGCCCTCCGCTGACCAGGCTGACCGGGCCTTACACGACTGAAAGCAGAAAGCGGACCCATGACCTACCCCTCCATCCGCGACTGGCTCTTTTCGGTCAAGACCTTCGCCGCGTCGATGCTTGCGCTCTATATCGCGCTCGTATTCCAGCTGCCGCGTCCCTACTGGGCGATGGCAAGCGTGTACATCGTCTCGAACCCCTTCGTGGGCGCCACGCGCTCGAAGGCACTGTATCGCGCGCTCGGCACGGCGCTCGGCGCGGCCGCTGCCATCCTGCTCGTGCCGCCCTTCGTCGAAACGCCGCTGCTTTTCAGCGTGATCGTCGCCGCGTGGACCGGCACGCTGCTCTTTCTGGCGATCTCGGACCGAACCGCGCGCAGTTATGTGTTCATGCTCGCGGGCTACACCATGCCGCTCATCGCGCTGCCCACGGTGACCGATCCCACCACGATCTTCGACGTGGCCATCGCGCGTACCGAGGAAATCACGCTCGGCATCATTTGCGCGAGCGTGGTGGGCAGCAACATTTTGCCGAGCCGCCTCGCGCCCACGCTGATCGAACGCGCCGACGCGTGGTTCCGCGACGCCGCCTGGTACGGCAGCGAAACGCTCTCGGGCCATATTGTGGGCAACGCGCTTTCGGCCTGCCGCCAGCGCCTGGCGGCCACTGTGAACCAGCTCGAATTCCTGCTGAGCCAGCTGAGCTACGACCACACGCACCCGGAAATCCTTTCGCGCGCCGAATCGCTGCGCGGGCGCATGCTGCTCTTTCTGCCGATGATTTCCGCGCTCGCCGACCCGCTCATCGCGCTGCGCCGCGATTTGCATGTGTGGCCCGAGGGCCTCGACAGTCTGCTCGACGACGCGGCCCGCTGGTTCAGCGAGCCGCTGCCCACGCGCGCCGCCGACATGCACGACGACGCGGGCGACGCGACCGCGGAAAGCCTGCGCAGACGCGTCGCCGCGCTGCAGCCCGCGCGCGACGCGCTGGCGAGCTGGGAAGGCGCGCTCCTCTCCAACGCGCTCTGGCGCCTCGGCCAGGTGATCGACGTGTGGCAGGACTGCCGCGCGCTGCGCGCGCTCATCGCGCACGACGGGGGCGGCACATGGCGCGCGCGCTATCGGCACTGGCGGCTCGGCGGCACCGAGCGCTTCTACGACCGCGGCCTCATGCTGTTCTCGTGCTTCGTGCCCATGAGCGCGATCCTCGTGGCCTGCTGGCTGTGGGTGAGTTCGGGCTGGCACGACGGCGCGGGCGCGGTGACACTCGCGGCCGTGGCCTGCTGCTTCTTCGCGGCGTCCGACGAGCCCGCGCCCCTCGTGTTCCGCTTCTTCCTCGCCACGGCGGCAAGCGTGGTGTTTGCGGGCCTGTACCTGTTCGTCGTGTTGCCCAAGGTGCACGATTTCGCCATGCTCGTGTTGCTGTTCGCGGGGCCGTTCATCCTGATCGGCACGCTCATTCCACGCCCTGCTTTCAATATGGTGACGATGCTCGTGGCCGTGAACACGGCGACCTTCATCAGCGTGCAGAGCGCCTACGAGGCCGACTTCCTCGTGTTCCTCAACAGCAATATCGCCGGCGTGGCGGGCCTGCTGTTCGCGTACCTGTGGACGCGCGCAACGCGCCCGTTCGGCGCCGAACTCGCGGCGAAGCGCTTGCTGCGCTCGAGCTGGAGCGACGTCGCGCTCTCGGCCTCGCCCACGCCCATCGCGGACCAGCGCAACCTCACCTCGCGCATGCTAGACCGGCTCATGCAGATCATTCCGCGTCTGGCCGCATCCGACGACCATCGCCATCCGTCGGTCGAGAGCTTTCGCGATCTGCGCATCGCGCTCTCGGCGCTCGATTTGCGCCGCTCGCTGCGCAAGCTCGACAGCGAAGTGATCGACGCGATCGACCGCGTGCTCAGCGGCGTGAGCGACCACTATGCGCGTTGCGCGCGCGAAAGCGAGCGCCAGAGCGCGCCGCCCGCGCTGCTCGCGAACATCGACGACGCCATGCGCCGCGTCGCGGCCCACGCCCGCGCGCAACTGCCGCCCGCCACCGCAGGCGACGCCGAGGCGCAGAGCGCGCCGCGCGCGCTCGTTTCGCAGCGCTCATTGAGCAACACGCTGCACGCGCTCGTGGGCATGCGCCTCGCGCTGTACCCCGCTTTGTCGGCGCAGTCGCCTTCCCACCCGGACGCCACGGTATGAGCGCGCATTCCTCTTATCCTTTTTCGAAACCCGCATCATGATCGGCGAAATCGATATTTTTGGTGTGTTCGTGCCCACCGTGCTTGTGTTGATGCTGATCGCGTACCTCATCAATGTCGTGATCGGCAAGGTGCTCACGCGCGTCGGCTTCTATCGGCTCGTGTGGCATCGTTCCATTTTCGATCTCGGCATTTATGTGTTTGTGCTGGCTGCCGTCGTCATCGTGTCGCATCGCTTCGTGAAATAACGTTAACGTGAAAAAAACCTGGTTCTCCGCAGGACAGATCCTGCTGACGCTCATCGTCGTCGTGGTCGCCGCCCTCGTGCTGTGGCGCATCGTCAACTACTACATGTTCTCGCCGTGGACGCGCGACGGCCGCGTGCGCGCCGACGTGATCCAGGTCGCGCCGGACGTAGGCGGCCTCATCACCGGCGTCGACGTCGTCGACAACCAGCAGGTCAAGCAAGGCCAGGTGCTGTTCGTGATCGACCAGGCGCGCTACGCGCTCGCGCTGCGCCTGGCACAGGCCACGCTCGAGCAGCGCAAGGCCACGCTCGCCCAGGCGAAGCGCGAATACGCGCGCAACATCGCGCTCGGCAATCTCGTGGCAGCGGAAACGCTCGAAGAAAGCCGCACGCGCGTCGATCAGGGCGAAGCCGCGGCGGCCGACGCCCAGGTCCAGGTCGATACCGCCAAGCTCAATCTGCAGCGCACGACCATCGTGAGCCCCGTGGACGGCTACTTGAACGACCGCGCGCCGCGGGTTGGCGAGTACGTCACCGCGGGCCGCGCCGTGGTCGCCGTGGTGGACATGCATTCGTTCCGCGTGGATGGCTATTTCGAGGAAACGCGCCTGCACGGCATTCAGATCGGCCAGCCCGTTGAGATCACGGTGATGGGCGAGTCGAGCCCGCTGCGTGGTCATGTGCAAAGCATCGTCGCGGCGATCGAGGACCGCGACCGCCAGGCGGCCCCGAACCTGCTGCCCAACGTGAATCCGGCGTTCAGCTGGGTGCGTCTCGCGCAGCGCATTCCGGTGCGCGTGGCGCTCGACGAAGTGCCCGCCGATTTCCGCATGATCGCGGGCCGCACGGCAACGGTGGCCGTGCGCACGGAGGCGGGCAACGACCGCCAGGCCGCAGGCGCGAATAACGCGAGCGGCGCCGTCGCCTCGCAGCCCGCTACGGCTGCGAGCGCGCCTGCCGCTTCGCACGCCGCCGGAGCTTCGCAATGACACGCCGCAGTCTCTGGCGCCGCCGCTCCTGGTCCAACCTCGCGCTTGCGCCGCTCACGCTCGCGCTCGGCGCGTGCATCACGCTCGGTCCCAACTACCACGTGCCGCAGGAAGCCATGGTCAATGCGCCGTTCGCGCAAGGGCCGATCGAAGGCGCGGACCATGCGCCCGTTTCGCAACTGGGCGTGCCCGCCAACTGGTGGCAGCTTTACGACGACCCCACGCTCAACGAACTCGTGCAGGAAGCGCTGAAGTCGAACACGGACCTGCGCGTGGCGGCGGCGAACCTCGCGCGCTCGCGCGCGGCGGTCGATATCGCCAACGCGCAAGGCGGTTTCTCGGGCAACGCGCACGCCGCCGTCGAGCGCGCGCAGGTGTCGGGCGAACAGTTCCTCCTGTTCGAAAAGGTGCCCGTTGCGACGCTGGGCGACCTCGGCCTCAACGTGTCGTACGAATTCGATCTGTTCGGCAAGCTCAGGCGCGGCGTGGAAGCCGCGCGCGCCGACGACGCAGCCGTGGAAGCCGCCGCCGATCTCGCGCGCATTACCGTGGTCGCGAGCGTAGCGCAGGCTTACGTGGAATCGTGCTCGGCCGCCGAGGAACTGGAGATCGCGCAGGAATCGCTCAAGCTGCAGAAAGAGCGTGTGGCGCTCACGAAGCGCCTGCGCGACGCGGGCCGCGGCAACCAGCCCGACGTGACGCGCGGGCAGACCCAGGCCAACACGATCGCCGCCGATATCCCGCGCTTCGAGGGACGCCGCCGCGTGGCCCAGTACCAGCTCGCCATGCTACTCGCGCGCGCACCCAAGGACCTGCCGCCCGCCGCGCTTGCGTGCAAGCGCCTGCCCAAACTCAAGCAGCCGATTCCCGTGGGCGACGGCGCCACGCTCCTCAAGCGCCGGCCCGACGTGCGCGAGGCCGAGCGCCAGCTTGCGGCGTCCACTGCGCGCATTGGCGTGGCGATCGCGCAGATGTACCCCGACATCACGTTCGGTGCGGGCGTGGGCACGATCGGCCTGACGAGCGATCTGTTCACCCCCGCGACCAACGCGTGGTCATTCGGACCCCTGATCAGCTGGACCTTCCCGGTCAACGGCCAGCGCGACCGCGTGCATGCGGCGGAAGCGGCCACGGGCGGCGCGCTCGCGCACTTCGACGGCGTGGTGCTCAATGCGCTGCGCGAAACGCAGTCGAGCCTCGCCACCTACGCCGCCGACGACCAGCGCGCCGATGCGCTGCGCACGGCCTACACATCCGCGCAGCAGTCGGCGGACGAAACGCATCGCCTCTATGCGGCGGGCCGCGAACCGTTCCTCTCCGATCTGGACGCCACGCGCACGCTGACCAGCGTGCATGCGCAGGTCGCGGCCGCCGAAGGCCAGGTTGCGCTCGACCAGGTACGGTTGTTCCTCGCGTTGGGCGGCGGCTGGGAAGGCAATCAGCAAACGCTGCAGCAGCAAGGCGCTCAAAGCGCGCCGGCAGCAGCCGCTGCAACGTCGCCAGCGCCGGCGAACTAAAGACGCCGGCCCCCCTCAGCGCGCCACGCCGCCTTGCGCGGCGTCGGCGCGCATCAACTTCTGCGGCTTCGCAAGCGCGCCGCGCACCTCGAAGCGCACGGTGTCGATCACCTGCCCTCGCGCATCGACGAGTTCGAGCGTGTGCTTGCCGGGCCACGGCAGCCACGCCACACGTGCGGCGCCGCCCAACACCTTGCCGTCCAGGCGCCAGTTCACACGCGCGCTCGAGCCCGTCGCGCGCTCGAACCATACACGCTGACGCTGCGCAGGAATATCGGGATCGAGCGCGAAGATCGTACCGTCAACAGGACTGCCGATCTGCGCCGGGCCGCGCGCGAGATCGGCGGCGTTCGAGGCGAGGCCCACCAGCGGAGTCGACGTGCCCGCGATGAACCACTCGTTGCGCGCGGGCTCCACGGCGTCGGCGAACTGCACGCGCACACGTTCGACGCCAGGCGGCGCAGCCGGCGCGACGCTCGGCACGCGCCGATGCAGATAGCCGACGATGGCGGCCCACACCGGCGCCGCGCCGGTCACGCCGGAAACGTCCCACATGGGCGAGCCGTCCGCGTTGCCGACCCACACGCCCACCGTATAGCGCGACGTGAAGCCCACGGTCCAGTTGTCGCGCATGTCCTTGCTCGTGCCCGTCTTGACTGCGGAAAGCATGCGCGTATCGAGCGGGCTGTCGAAATCGAAGGTACGCGTGCGCGCGTTGTTGTCCGCGAGAACGTCGGTGACGATGAACGCGGACTCGCGGCTGAATACGCGCTTTGACGCGTTATTCGGCACCGCCTTCGCAGGCACGGGCAATTCGGCGATCGGGCTCACGACGCCGCCATTGGCCAGCGCGCGATACGCATTCGTGAGCGTGACGAGGCTCACGTCCGCGCTGCCCAGCGCGAGGCTGAAGCCGTAGTAGTCGCCCGCTTGCGTGAGCGGCAGGCCGAGCGCCGTGAGCGTTTTCGCGAAGCGGTGCGGCGTGACCATCACGAGCGTGCGCACAGCCGGCACGTTCAGCGAAGAACCGAGCGCGGTACGCACGCTCACCCAGCCCTTGAAACCCTTGTCGTAGTTCTGCGGCATGTAGAGACCGCCGCCCGCGGCAAGGTCGAGCGGCGCGTCGTCGAGCAGCGATGCGGTCGTCACGCGGCGCTCGTCGATGGCCTCGGCGTAGAGAAAAGGCTTGAGCGTCGAGCCCGCCTGGCGCAGCGCCAGCGCCGCGTCGACCTCGCGCGCTTTCGACAGGCCTCCCGATGAACCGACCCAGGCGAGCACTTCGCCCGTTGCGTTGTCGAGCACGACCACCGCGCCGTCCTGAACGTTGCGCGGATGCGCTCGCGCGTTGAGTTCGATGAGCGTGCGCGTGAGCGTGTCGCGCGCGTAGCGTTGCAGGCTCGCGTCGAGCGTCGAGCGCACGCGCATGCCGGGCGCGGGGTGCACGGCGTTCGCGATCTGGCGCGCGAAGTGCGGCGCAAGCTGCGGCGAGGTTTCGCTGCGGCCGTCGAGCGAAGGATCGTCGGCGGCGATGGACGGGCGCGCGAAAGCCATCTGCACAAAGGCATCGAGATTGGGGCAGCCGCTATCGACGTTCGCGGCGCGCATGTCGCGCAGAATGCGGCACGCACGCGTGGCGACCTTCATATAGGGCGCATTCGGTGCGCGGATCAGCGCGGCGGCGACGGCCGATTCGCGCTCGTCGAGGCCCGAAGGCGCCTTGCCAAACAGCGTTTGCGAAAGCGCGGAAAGCCCCACCGACTCGCCGCGAAACGGCACGAGGTTCAAATATGCTTCGAGAATCTGGTCCTTGCGCCAGTTATGCTCGAGCCGCAACGCGTCCACCGCCTGCACGGCCTTTTGCGCGAGCGAGCGCTGGCCCGAGTGCTTCGGGTCGTCGTCGAGCAGGCCGGTAAGCTGCATCGTGACCGTGGAGGCCCCGCGCGTGCGCGTATTCCACAGGTTCGCCCACGCGGCGGCCGCCGCGCCGCGCCAGTCCACGCCGCTATGCTCGTAGAATCGTTTGTCCTCCGAAACGACGATCGCTTCGCGCAGCGCCGGCGAAACGTCGGCGAGCGCCACCCAGTCGCCGCGCCTCGCGGTGTGTTCCACGCGCGTGCGCTGCAGCGGCGTGCCGTCGCACGCGAGCAGCACCCAGTCGGAGCTTTGCCACTGGCCGCGCACGTCATCGAAGGTCGGCAGCGCGAATGCGGGCAGCGGCAGCAACACGAGGCATAGCGTGGCAACGCCAAGTGCCCTCGTGCAGCGATGCCGCAGCGCGACCGGGCGGCTCATTGCACTGCCTTCACGACCACCGGCGCATTCGGCGCGACGCCGAACGTAGCCGGCGCATAAAGCGCCTCCACGCGCGTGGGCGGCAGCCCGAACGTGCCGACGTTGTTGAGCCGCACCGTGTACTCCACCGAGAGCTTGCCCTTCGGCAGAAACTCGTAATAGGCACGATAGCCGTCGAAGCCGCGCTCGATGAATGCGGGCCACGGACCGTTCTCGTCCTGCTTCTCGCCCTGCGTCGCCACGGCCGAATCGCGCCCGAGCCCGGAGCCAAGAATCGTCGCACCTGCGGGAATCGGGTCGTTCACGACGACCCACGTCATGTCGGTTTGCGCGTCGATGTCGAGGCGCACGCGCACGATGTCGCCGCGCGTGTACACGCCCTTCACCGCGGCGCTCACCGGCGTGACGGTCTTCGTGATGCGATAGCCTGCCGCGAACGGCGCGCGCAACGCGAGCGCCGCGAGGCTTTCCACTGTGGCCCACGGCTTGCCGCTTCCCTCCTGTGTCAGCGTGAGGGTCCCGCTCTGCTTTGGCCATGCGAGAAGCGTGCTGCGCGCGGGCGCATTGCGCGTCGCCGCCGTGGCTCCACTCGCGCTCGATGCCGCTTGCGCCGCCACGTTCCAGGCGACGACGCGAGACGTGTCGCCGAGCTGGATCTTCGTCGCGCCCGTTACCGGATCGCGCTCGAACACGCGCGAGAAGCGCTCGACCGCAAGCGAGCCGTACGCGTTCGCGGTCGTCGTGCTCCATGCGCCGTTGCGTTGCAGCGCGAGCAGGCCCGCCACGAGCCGCGGCATTTCATCCTTCCACGCCGGGTTATCGACGAACGCAAGCGCGAGGCGCGCCGCGTTGACTTCGGTGCCCGTCATGAGCCACCACAGATCGTCTTCGGCGGCAGTAGAGAACGTAAGCTGCGTGCCCTGCCACGTAAGACGCGAGCGCAGGATCTGATCGAGCTGTGCCAGTTTTTCCGCGCGCTGCGGCACGTCGCGCATGCGCGCGAGACTTTCCGCATAGTCGATGACCGCCGACGTAGGCCACTGGTTCGGCGCGATCTCGATCGAGCCGAACTGGCGTGCGTTCGCCGCGCCGTAGCGCGAGAGCGCATCGATGGCCGCAAGCTTGCGCAGATCGAGGTCGCGGCGCGGCGCCCACGAATTGCGCTCGATGCGGCCTTCCACGAAGCGAGTGAGGCCCTCGACCATCTTGCTGCGCAAGGCGTCGGGAAGCGCGAAGCGCGGGTCGAGCTTCGACGCCTCGTCGCTCACCGTGAGCAGATACGCGGTGAGCGCGGTGCTGCCGTGGCTTGCGCTGCCGTCGGCGGGCGGGAAGTAGTTCGCGAGGCCGTCGCGATCCAGATACACCGGCATGCGCGCCAGTTCCGCCTGCCAGCGCACGGGGTCCCGCAGACCGATCGCGATCGACGTTTGCTGCTCGAGGCAGGAATACGGATAGCGCGTGAACCAGCGGCGCACGCCGGGCAAGCCATCCGCGAGCTTCGGCTGCAGCGACACCGCGATGCCGCCTCGCACCACGCCTGCGCGCGTTACGCTCGCATTGGCCGGCGGCGCAACGGGAATCGAGAGCGTACCGTCCACTTGCGCGAGCGTGGCCTGCTGCACCGTCACGGGTATCGCCGCGCTCACCTGCTGCGCGAGCTTCACCGCGTCCGCCGCGTGCGCGCCACCCTGCTCCGCCGCGCTTACGTTCCACACGAGCGCGGGCCGCTCCGCCTCGGCGAGATCGTCGGGAACCGCGACCGTCCAAGCAATCTCCCGCGAGGCATTGGGCGCGAGGTCCACAGTCTGCGCGTCGAGCGCGAGCGGCGGCACGTTCGGCGTGACCCGCACTTTCATCGCGCGCGCAGTCGTATTGCGCAGGGTGAATTGCGCGCGGAAGGTATCGCCTTCGCGCACTTGCGGCGGCAGGCCCGAAATCAGCTGCAGGTCTTGCGTGCTCTCGATGCTCGCGCTGCCGGTGCCGAAACGCACCGCCCCGCTCGCCGCGACAGCGACAATGCGAAAACGCGTGATCGAGTCGTTCAGCGGCACGTCCACTTGCGCCGTCCCCTTCGCGTCGAGCGTGACGCGCGGGTTCCAGTAGAGCAGCGTGTCGAAGAGTTCGCGCGTCGCGCCATGGCCGCCGCCGCCGCCCGCCGGCACCGCCTTGCGCCCGAAGTGACGACGCCCGACGATCTCCATCTGCGCCGTAGCAGTGTCCACGCCGTAGGCGCGTTGCTGCAGCATGGCGTCGAGCAGGTCCCAGCTGCGGTTCGGCATGAGTTCGAGCAACGCCTCGTCCACGGCCGCCACAGCGATCTGCGTGCCCGCCGGCACCGGCTGGCCGTCAGGTAGTTGCACGCGCAACTGTACGTGCGACGTTGCGCGTACCGCGTAGCGTTTCGCATCGGGCGTCACGTTCACCGCCAGCCGGTGCGCCGCGTCGCCCACGCGGATTTGTGCGAGGCCGTAGCGGAAGGCAGGCTTCGACAGATCGACGAGCGGCGTGGGCGCCTCGTACTGGCGGCCTTCATACCAGAACGCTCGCGCCCATTCGAGCGGCGCCTTCCAGCCCCAGGTGAAGAACGAGTACCACGGCACTTCGTGAATACGCCCACGCAGCGCAAGCACCGAAACGTAGACGTTCGGCCCCCACGTGTCACTCACCTTCAGCTCGACGGTCGGGTCGCGCCCGTCGAGCTGCACCACGTGCGTTTCGATGATGCCCTCGCGCTCCACGGCCACGAGCGCCGTGGCGAAGCGAAACGGCATGCGCACCTGGAAGCGCGCAGTCTCGCCGGGCTCGTAGCTCGTCTTTTCGGGCAGCACGTCGATACGGTCCGTGTTTTCGCTGCCGAACCAGAGTTCTTCCTCGCGCGTGACCCAGACCGAAGTCGTTGCCGTGGACGCATGGCCGTCGCCGTCGCGCGCCGTGGCCACCAGCTGGATGTTGCCCGCTTCCTTGAGCTTGGCGTTGCATGTGAGCAAGCCGTGATCGTCGCTCGTGCCGCTGCACAGCGTGCCGAGGTCGCGCGTTTCGGTGTGGTTGTCGTAGGCGTAGAAGCCGCCCACCATGCGCTTGCGCGACGTGGTCGTGATCTTCGCGACGCCCCGCACTTCGAGCTTCACGCCCGCGTGCGGCTTGCCCTGCAAGTCGAGCGCAATCGCAGTGACCGGCACCGTATTGCCCACGGAAACCCAATGCCCCGACTTGATGCCCGCCACTACGGCCGCTGGCCAGAGCGTGGCCGCACCGCTGATGGTCTGCACCTCGCCGTTCGGGTCCGCGAAGGTCGCTTCTAGCGCCAGGCGCTTCGGTCCCTCCACGCTCGGCAGGTTTTTCAGCACGAGCGTACCGGCACCGTTGCGGTCGAGCGTGAGCGGCTCCTTGTCGGCCACGAGCTTCGCGACCTCGTTATCCTCCTGTGGGCCGCTCTCGTCGTCCTCGGATGTGTTGTCGGCCTGGCTCTTGCTCACGTACAGCGTGAAACTGAAATCGCTGTACGTGCTGGCGAATGACGGCGTCGTCTCCTTCACGAGCGCCGAAACCTGCACGGGAAGATTCGACGCCGCGCCGCCCGACACGTAATCGATCTGCACCGCGACGCTCGCTTGCGTCGCCGCGACGAGCGGCGATGTTTTCTCGTTCTGCACGGCTATCGTGCCCTTGAGCACCGGCAAGCGGAACGCCTCCACGCGGAAGCTGCCGCTGTCGTAGCTCATGTGTATCGCGTCGGCGCTGTTGTCGGCTTCGTCGCTGCCTTCGCCCGCCGTGCTCGCGTTCGCGTCGCCGTCGTCGAGCGAGACGTCGTATTCGCCAAGCTTCGCTTCGGGCGGCAACGCAAAGGTCGAATCGGCCGTATGGTCGGCGGCCCATTTGAGCGGCAGGTGCCACGTCTGCCCGCTGCCCGCATGGCGTATCGTCACGCGCGTGGGGTACTGCTGCGGGAACGCGAAGCCACGCATCGTCTGCGCGCGGATGAAGTGTTTCATCGACACCGTCTCGCCCGCGCGCAGCAGCGTACGGTCGAACACGGTATGCGCGCGCACCGTGGGCGCCACGCTCGTATCGGTCGGCACATTGAAGCGCCACGACTCGATGCCGCGATTCCAGTCCGACTGCACGAATGCCATATCGGGGCCCGTTTTCGGGTCGTCGATGCGCGCTGAGACAAATAGCCCGCTGAAACTGTTTTCGCCGCAGTCACGGTGGTTCGAAAGCGGGCCGTCGATCGTCAGCAGTCCGTGAGAATCGGTTTTTCCCGTGGCGAGCGTCTCGCCATTGCAATCCGATACGTGCACGTCCGCGCCCGCTACCGGCTCGCCCTTGTCGAGCGATGTGACCCACACCACGCTGTTCTCGCGGCCCTGCTTGAAATGCACGCCGAGATTGGTGACGAGCACGGTCGTGCGCACGTACATGGGCGCGGGCTTGCCGAGCAAGGATGCCCCTAGCGATGGCGAAGCGAGTTCGATCACATAGAAGCCTGGCTTCGGCACGGGTATGCCGACCACTTCGAACGGCCGCAGCGCCTTGGGATCGGCCTTGGGCAGCGTGAGCGTCTGCACGCCCGGCTGGCCGTCGAGCAATGAGAGCGAGCGCACGTCGATAGTGCGCTCCTTCGCGTCGTCGTCCCCATCACCCGTCGTGCGCGGAATCACCACCGGCGACTTTGCTCGCGCGAGCAACCCCGGCATCAGCTTGTCGATCGACGTTTCGCTCATGCCGAAGTTGTCGAATTGATCGACGAGACGCATCCAGCGGCGCATGTCTATGTCGGACTGCACCGCGAGTTTTGCGAACTTCGCTTCGCCCGCGTTGAGCCCCTGCACGTGCAGGTCGGCCTCGACGTTGCGCAGTGTGACCGGCACGAGCGGCGGCGTGCCCGGCTCCGCATAGCGCTCGATGATGCCGAAAGTCGAGGACGGAAATTTCGCGAGCGGCGGCATCGGCGCGGTTGCCGTGTGCAGCGGGAACAGGTCGGCGTTCGCGAGCGCCCGGCCGCTGACGTCCTTGAGGCCCGCGGGCGCGGTGAGCGTGAGCGTTGCGTGATCGGGCAAGGGCGCGGCGAACGAGATCGAGCTGAGTTCGTTATCCTTGTCGTCCGCACGGAAGCTCGGAGCGATTTCGCCCTTCGGCCCTTGCAGGCGGAACTTCTGCGCGTCGGCGCGCGCGATGGGCGCGCTCAGATCGATGCGCAAGGGCCGCAGCGGCGTGCATGGCGCCTTCGCATTCTCGCGCTCGCAACTCATGCTCGCGGTGAAGGGCGCGCGCACCGTGAAGTCGAAGCGGCGCTCCACGTCGTTGGGCGTGCCGTTCGGTCCCAGCACGCCCTTGCCGTACACGAGCTGCATCTTCGCGCTCGAGGGCAGCGTTTGCTGGCAGGCGAGCGTGAGCACGCTGGCGCTGTCCTTCTCGAGCCGGAAATGTTTGAGCAGCGCCGCGCGCGTTGATGTATCGGCAAGCTGCACCGGAATGCGGTTGCCGAGCCCACCCGACTCGCACCATACGTGTTCGCGCACGGAAGCCGGCGTGGCGGGGCCATTGAGCTTCAGCACGAATACCTGGTTTTCCTCTATTTCGCCGCCGTAGGGTCGCACGCTCACCGGAAACGGGCCGCCCGTCGAGAACGTGAAGCGGCGCGCGCCCGTCACGGCGTTGCCTGCCTGCGACTTGAGCCCGTCGGCGAGCGTGACGCTGCATTGCACGTCGGGCGGCAGATCGGCGGCGAAATCGTAGGCCCACGTCTTGCCGTCGATCCAGCGGCCCTGGCCCGCACTGGCCGCCGCATTGCTGCATTGCAGGCGCGCGGGGGCCTTCGCGTCGGGCGCACCGAACGCCACCATGGCCTCGTCGAACTTCACCACCGCCTGGCGCACCTGTGCCACAGTCCCCTGGGGCGACACGCTCACCACGCGCGCGGCATAGGCGCGCCACGCCCAGACCATGCATAGGCCCAGCACCAGCGCTAGCGCCAACGTCCACCACCCGCCAGTTTTTCGTGTTGTTCGTTGCATCGACCGGTCCTCGTTTGCGCGCACGACGCGCGGCCAGTGCCGGGCGGCGTGCGGTGAATGGTACAGGGCGCCGCACGCTTACGCGCCAGGAATGGCCGGCCGCGCGCTTGCGCAAGCGGCTCGCGCCGAACGCGCAGCATGCCGCGACCTGCCAACCGGCGATATCGGAAACCGCTGAATTTTCGAAAGGGCTACGGCGGAGGGAGGACCGCGTGCAATACGCTAGCCTGGCTTGCGAACGCGAGCCGGTGGGAGATCGGGCGAATGTGTGGCGATGATGCGCAGAGAAGGCGCGCCGAGGAGATTACCGCGCCCCGCAGCCGCGCCGTGAAACGCGAGCGGCCGGTGGCCGCTCGCAATACATCGGACTACATGGCTTCGCGATAGCGCGCCGCCGGCTTCGATTGGCCAAAGTTTGCGAACATCGCAGACCGGGCGGCTTCGTAGTCGTCCCACTGCTGCGCATCGGGCAGCGGCGGGATCGTCACCGTCTCGCGCCGGTCATAGCCCACGAGCGCCGCGTCGACGAGATCGCCCACTTCCATCACGGCCGGCAATGCGTTGACGTCCTTGCCGGAGCGCTCCCAGATTTCGGTGCGGGTGGCGCCAGGCACGACGGCCTGAACGTACACGCCTTTCGCGCCAAGTTCCAGATTCAACGACTGCGAAAAATACAGCACGAATGCCTTCGTCGCGCCATACACGCTCGAACGAAACTCGGGCGCAAGACCGATGACCGAACCGACGTTCACGATCGCCCCCTTGCCTTCGCGCGCAAAACGCGGCGCGACCGCCGAGGCGAGGCGTGCAACCGCCGTGACGTTCAGGCCGATGAGGCCGCCCACTGCTTCCGGGCCCTGCTCGACGAACGTGCCCGGCAGGCTCGCACCTGCGTTATTGATCAGCACGCCGATGCGTGAGTCTTCCGCGAGGCGTGCCTCCAGCAGTGCAAGGTCCGCATGCGAGGCCAGATCGGCGCGAACGATTTCCACGTTCACGCCATCGCGCTCGCGCAGGCGCGCCGCGAGGTCTTCCATGCGGGCGCGATCGCGCGCCACCAGCACGAGGTCATGACCGCGCTTGGCGAAACGGTCGGCGTACACGGCGCCGATGCCCGTGGATGCGCCAGTGATCAGGACAGCAGGTTTAGCAGACATCGAAACTTCTCCTTGGGGATTCCATTTACATGATGAACATCATGTAAATGGAATCATGATGACCATCATGTATAATGTCAAGCGTCGATCGAAGGAAAGCGGAGAGAACAATGAGGGTCAGTCGCGAACAGGTGGAGATCAATCGCCAGCAGATCCTGGAAGCTGCCGGCCGGCTCTTTCGCGAGCACGGCTACGATGCGGTGACCGTCGCGGATGTGATGAGCGCCGCCGGGCTCACGCACGGCGGGTTCTACGGCTACTTCAAGTCGAAGGACGAATTGATCGCGCAAACGCTCGCCCACGTCTTCGCACAGGGCGAAGGCGGCGATACCGGTCTGGCGCGCTATGCGTCGCGCTATCTCTCGGCCCAGCATCGCGACAACGTAGCGGGCGGCTGTCCGACTGCGGCGCTCGCCGCTGAAACGGCACGGCAAACGCCCGAGGCGCGCGCCGTCATGGCGGCAGGACTCGAGCGCCAAATTGAGCGCTTGAGCGCGGGCGTGAATGGCGTGGATGCCGCAGCGGCGCGCCAGGCGGCGATAGGCGGCTGGGCCGCGATGGTGGGCGCGGTGGTGCTTGCGCGCTTGTGCGACGATCCCGCGCTATCGAACGAGATCCTCAAGTCCACGCGCGCCTGGATTGGCGAGCGTGAAGCACCGCGTGACTGAAAGGGGCCCCCGCCGGTGTTGTGCAAGCAGGCGAGAAGTGAATCAGCCCGCCTTGCGCGTTCGCGCCGTTGCGGGCTGATAGTCGCTATGCGGCACGAATCGGCTTCGTCCCGCAGTCAAACTCAATGCGCGTTATACACCGGCGGCGAATAGCTGCTCACTGCACCATCGGTACGCGAGCCGCTTTCCGAAGAGCCGCTCGTGGCCGGACCGTAACCGGTTGCCTGCGCAACGGCTGCGCCGTTTTGCGCGTTCACGCGCGCCTGGGCGCGTTGCAGATCATTGGGGTAATTCAGATCGTTCGTCGAAGGACGATAACCCGCCGCTTCGAGTTGCACGAGCTCACTGCGCACCTGGGCGCGCGTCACAGGGCCATTGGTGCCTTGCGACTGCGCAAATGAAATGGCCGGCGCTGCAAGCACAGCAGCGATCGCAACGGCCTTGATTAGCGTTCTCATGACTCACCTCCAGTAACTTGGTCGAATCGGCGCAGCAGCTTGTCTGCATCCGTTGAGTACAAGTCTAGGAACGTTGGCCTTGCGAATAAATGCCGCAAACGCGAATTTACTATTCTCTCAGGGCAGATAATCCACTCTCATTGCTCAAATGCATAAGCTTCTATTCGTTTGGAATATGGAGCACGTGTGCAACGCACTGTTCCACTCTGATGCATGATAGGGACTCTTCCGAATCTTCGATGAGGAGGCAGCAATGGCGACATGGCAACCGGACCCGACCTTCTACCCGTCTGCGCGCATGGCTGGCGACGCCCCACCGGAGACACTGGCGTACGTCGCCAGTTTCGACCCCACGCGCAGCGTGCCCGATTCGCTCGATGTGGTCGATCTGGACCCGCGTTCACCGGAATTCGGGCGCATCGTGCACCGGCTGCCGATGCCCAATGTCGGCGACGAGCTCCATCACTTCGGCTGGAATGCCTGCAGTTCGTGTCTGTGCCCCAACGCCCCTCACGCGCATACCGAGCGCCGCTATCTCATCGTGCCTGGGATACGCTCCTCGCGCATTCATATTGTCGACACGAAGCCCGATGCACGTCGCCCCCATATCGCACGCGTGCACGAACCCGAGAGCGTCGCGCAGCGCGCGGGCTATACACGGCCCCACACCGTGCATTGCGGGCCGGAAGGCATTTATGTGACGTCGCTTGCGAACGCGCAGGGCGAGGCGCCCGGCGGCGTCTTTCTGATGGACCACGAGAGCTTCGACATTCTCGGCCAGTGGGAGATCGACCGCGGCCCGCAACAGCTCGCCTACGACGGCTGGTGGCACCTCGGTTATGACACGCTCGTGACGAGCGAATGGGGCCTGCCTGCGGACTTCGAGAACGGCCTCGTGCCCGAAGTGCTGCTCGGCGGCCAGTATGGCCATCGCCTGCACTTCTGGGATCTGCACACGCGCCAGCACAAGCAGGTGCTCGACTTCGGCGCAGAAAACCAGCTCGTGTTCGAGCTGCGCCCCGCGCACAACCCCACGCGACCCTACGGCTTCGTGAATTCCGTGATCAGCCTGAAGGACCTCTCGGCCTCGATCTGGCAGTGGTATCTCGACGGCGACCAGTGGGCCGCACGCAAGATCATCGAAATTCCGGCCGAGCCGGCCGATCCCGAACATCTGCCGCCCATGCTCAAGGGCTTTGCGGCGGTGCCGCCGCTCGTCACCGATATCGCGCTCTCGCTCGACGACCGCTTTCTCTACGCGTCATGCTGGGGAACGGGGGATTTGCGGCAATACGATGTGTCGGACCCGGAGAATGCGCGTCTGACGGGGTGCGTGCGCATCGGCGGCATTGCGGCGCAAGCGGCGCACCCCTTCGCGCCCGGGCGCAAGCTCAACGGCGGACCGCAAATGGTGGAAGCGAGCCGCGACGGCCGGCGCGTCTATTTCAGCAACTCGTTGTATGGTGCGATCGACGGGCAGTTCTATCCCGAAGGCATCGACGGCTGGATGGTGAAACTCGACGCCGCGCCCGACGGCGGCCTCGAGTTCGACGAGCGCTTCTTTGTCGAATGGCCGAAGTCGCACCGGCCGCACCAGATGCGGCTCGAAGGCGGCGATTGCTCATCTGATTCGTACTGCTACCCATAAGCGCGGAGCGTCGTATGGAGGAAGTCTTTGGCACACACTGGGGCGCCTGGGCAGCCGTAGTGGGCAGCGGCGTCTTTCACGGTGTGAACCCGGCGATGGGTTGGCTCTTCGCAACCGCGCTCGGTCTGCAGCGCGGAAGCCGCGCGGCGCTGCTGTTCGCGTTGCCGCCTATCGCGCTCGGTCATGCAGCATCCATTCTGCTGTTCACGAGTTCCACGGCAGCGCTGGGCGCGCACCTGCCGGTTGCCGCGCTGCATTGGGGGCTCGGTGCGCTACTCATCGCATGGGCCGCCTGGCAACACGCGTATGGGCACCGGCACCGCGTGCGCGTGGGGATGACCGTGGGCTTTGCCGGGCTTGCGGCATGGTCCGCGTTGATGGCCACGCTGCACGGCGCGGGACTCATGCTGATGCCCGCCATGCTGCCGCTGTGCGCAGGCACGGGCGCGGGCGGCACAGCGGGCCTTGCGAACCCGCTCGCGCTTTCGTTTGCGTTCACCGCACTGCATACGGTCACGACGCTCGCCACCACGGCGGCCATCGCGCTGCTTGCCTACGAGTATCTCGGCCTTGGCGTGTTGCGGCGGGGCTGGATCAATTTCGACTGGCTCTGGCGCGGAGCGCTCGTGGCGACTGGCACGTTGATGATCGCGACGGCGTGAGTCGTTGATTCAAATTCCCGGGGCGGCATCGTCTGTTTGCGGTTGGACAGTGCCCGCACATCCTTGACCTTTCCTGAAACTGTGCCTGCGCGAACTGCGCGATACTTGCCGGCAGGTCGCTGCGCGATTCGCGTGGGTGCCTTGTTTGCCAACACGCCAACCCCTGAACCAAAGGAGAGAGAAATGAGTATCTTCGGTGACATCGTCAACAAGCTGTTTCACAAGGCCAAACCCGATGCGGCCCCGCCCGCTGCCGAGCCGACTCCTGATCCGGCGGCTCAGGCCGCCACTCCGGAAGCAGCACCGGCGCCCGCGCCGCTGGCCGATGTCGACGTTGCGGCGGTGATGGATCAACTCGTTGCGGAAAGCGGGCAGACGCTCAACTGGCGCACGTCCATCGTGGACACGATGAAGGCGTTGGGTGTGGACAGCAGCCTTGAGCATCGCAAGCAACTGGCGCAGGAACTCAAGTACACCGGGGACATGAACGACTCGGCCAGCATGAACGTATGGCTGCATGGGCAAGTCATGGCAGCGCTGGCCGCAAATGGCGGCAAGCTGCCGGCGGATCTGGGCGGCTAATGCCATACCGGCAGGCCCGGGCGTGATGACTCACGCCGGGCCTGCCCGCATGAACCGGCGTCGTTGCTGCGAACGCTGAGCGATCGCGGCGCTGCCATGCGGGCCGTTGTGAACCCCGAGCGCCTCAACTGCCCGCCGGAAAATCCGTGCCAAGGCTCAAGTCGCGCCATGCCTCGATATCGGCAAGCGCCGCGCGCAAGCGGTTCGCCACCGCATCCACGCCGAATGCGCCCAGCACGAGATGCCGCGGCGGCTTTTCGACTTCTGTGATGCGTATCATCGCCTGCGCCGCGCGTACCGGATCGCCGGGTTGATGCCCGCTGCCTTCCGCCGTGCGCTTCATGCGCGCGCCTGCCGTTTCGGCATAGTCGTCGATACGGTTCGGCGTCTGCACGAGGGAGCGGCCTGCCCAGTCCGTGCGAAACGGCCCAGGCTCCACGCAGGTCACCTTGATGCCAAGCGGCCCGGCTTCCGCCAGCAGCGAATCGGAGAACCCTTCCACGGCGTGCTTTGAGGCCGCGTAGTATCCGGAACCCGGAAAGCCCGCGAGCCCCGCCACCGACGTAATGTTGATGACGTGTCCCTTGCGGCGCGCGCGCATGCCCGGCAGCACCGCGCGCGTGAGTGCGAACAGGCCGAACACGTTGGCGTCGAATTGCGCGCGGATCGCGTGCTCCTCGCCCTCTTCGATCGAACTCTGGTAGCCGTAGCCCGCGTTGTTGACGAGCACATCGACCGCGCCGAACTGCTTGTGCGCGGCCGCGACGGCGGCGTCGATTTGCGCGGCGTCGGTCACGTCGAGCGAAACGGGCAGCAGGCGATCGCCGGCCTCGGGCGCGAGATCGTCGAGCGAGGCCTTGTTGCGCGCGCTCGCCACGCAGCGCCAGCCGCGCGCGAGCACGGCACGCGCAAGCTCGCGGCCAAAGCCGGTCGAACAGCCGGTCACGAACCAGACGGGCGTTGCATTCTGGGAATCAACGGACATGGGATAGCCTCCCGGAAGAAGGGGCAGACAAGGCTGCCGAAGACAGGGGGAAAGCAGAAGATGGCGGCCGCCGCCCTGGGCGAGCGCATGCGCAGATCCAGATGATACCGGTCACGCGCGAACTCTGCTGGCGCGCCCCAGCGCTTGAGAGCGCGCCGGTGAACGCCTGCGCCAATCGCGCGAGCCATGTACCATACGGCGCTTGGCGCCGCGATCGATCGCAGCTGTCGATTACAGCGCATTACAGCGCGCCCGATTCAACCGTCACCTGCCGGAGAAGAAACCCGATGTCCACCGTCACCACGCCCGCGCACCCCACTGCCGAAATCGCCGATGCCATGCGCGCCCTCGAAGCGCGCTACGGCACGCCGTGGTCCGCGCCGCTGCCGGACTGGAACGCTACGCTCGACACGCTGCTCGCGCATCGCTCGGTGCGCAATTACGCGGACCGTCCGCTGCCTGAAGGCACGCTCGAAACGTTGATCGCAGCGGCACAATCGGCCTCGACCTCGTCGAACCTGCAGACGTGGAGCGTGGTTGCCATCGAGAACCCCGAGCGCAAGGCGCGCCTCGCCGAGCTTGCGGGCGGCCAGTCGCATGTTCGCGCAGCACCGCTCTTTCTCGTGTGGCTCGCCGACCTCTCGCGCCTCGAAGCGGCGGGCGCGCGCGGCGGGGCGAGCGTCGAAGGTCTGCACTACATGGAGACGCTGGTCGTCGGCATGATCGATGCGGCGCTTGCCGCGCAAAACGCCGTGGTCGCGCTCGAATCGCTCGGCATGAGCGCGGTGTATATCGGCGGCATCCGCAATCAGCCTGAGCAGGTGGCCGCGGAACTGGGCCTGCCACCGCGCGTGCTCCCGGTGTTCGGCCTGTGCGTGGGCTATCCCGACGAAACGCGCCCCGCGGATGTGAAACCGCGCTTGCCGCAGGAGGTCGTACTCCACCGCGAACAATACGACGCGCCCTCGCAAGCAGCGGCCATTGCGCAGTACGACGAAGTCATGGGCGGCTTCCAGACCGCCCAGGGACTGAGCGCGGCGGGCTGGACCGTGCGCTCGCTCGCGCGCTGGCGCAGCCGCGAGTCGCTGCACGGCCGCGACCGCTTGCGCGACGCGCTCAACGCGCTCGGCTTCGAGCTGCGCTGAACATCACAGACGACGTAGTCCGTACGCCACACAGGAGAAACGCAAATGAAAGTCGCCGTCATGGGCGCGGGCGCAGTAGGCTGCTTTTTCGGCGGCATGCTCGCGCGCGCGGGACACGATGTGGTCTTGATCGGCCGGCCCCAGCACGTCGAGGCCATGACGCGCGACGGGCTACGCGTCGAAGCGCAGCAGTTCGACGAGCGCATCGGCGCGCCGCATCTCACGGCCAGTACCGAAGCCTCCGCGGTGGCGGGCGCCGACCTCGTGCTGTTCTGCGTAAAGTCGACCGACACCGAGAACGCAGGCGCGGCGATCAAACCGCATTTGCGCGCCGACACGCTCGTGCTCACGCTGCAGAACGGCGCGGATAACGCGGAGCGCCTGCGCACCGTGATCCCGCAGGACGTGGCGGCCGCGGTGGTCTATGTCGCCACGGAGATGGCGGGGCCCGGCCACGTGCGCCATCACGGGCGCGGCGAACTGGTGATCGAACCTTCACGCGCGAGCGACGCCACCGCGCGCACGCTCATCGACGCGGGCGTGCCCACCGAAATCTCGCCCAATGTACGCGGCGCGCTGTGGGCGAAGCTAATCGTGAACTGCGCGTACAACGCGCTCTCGGCAATCACGCAATTGCCCTATGGGCGTCTCGTGAAAGGCGCGGGCGTGAGCGAGACGATGCACGACATCGTCGGCGAATGCGTGGCCGTTGCTCAGGCCGACGGCGTGACGCTGCCGCCGGACATCGACAGCGCAGTGCCGCGCATCGCGCAGACCATGCCCGGCCAGTACTCGTCCACGGCGCAGGATCTCGCACGCGGCAAGCTCAGCGAGATCGATCACCTCAATGGCTACGTCGTGAAGCGCGGCGCGGCGCTTGGCGTGCCTACGCCTGCGAACCGTATGCTGCAAACGCTCGTACGACTCATCGAGGACAAGGCGCGCGCGGCGATCTAGCCCCCGTGCGCCGGTCGTCATGCTCGTAATGCGTTAGCGGTCGAACACGAGCAAGGTGGAAGTCGCGGATGCGTAGAGCTTGCCCTGCGCATCCGTGATGCTGGCCTCTGTGAAGGCGGCGCGGCGGCCAATGCTCAGCACACGCCCTTCCGCACGCACCGGGCCGGTATCGGCGGTCATGGGCCGGTGGTACGCGACCTTCAACTCGAGCGTGGTGTAGCCCTGATTCGTGCCGAGCCGCGAGTGCGCGGCGCAACCGCACGCGGAATCGAGCAGCGTGGCGGCATAGCCGCCGTGCACCGTGCCGATGGGGTTGTACACGTGCAGACCGGGCGTGCCTTCGAACACTACGCGGCCCTCTTCGACTTCGACCAGCCTGAAGCCAAGCGTTTCGCCAATGGCCGGGCCACGGCTTCCATGCAGCATGTGCTGCAACTGTTCGACGCCGGTCAGGCCGGCAGGCATTTCAGCAACGAGGTTCATTCAGGCGTCTCCAACGATGGCGCGCGAGTGCGCGCGCCTTTGCGCTTCGCCATCGTAACGCTTTTCGAACGATCGTGCTTAAACTATCGCTGGCTCTTTACGTGTTTCGATTCAGGCCTCGATTCATTGCATTCGAACGTTTCAATACGTCTCGAGATGCAGCCGCCCTTCGCGTTTGAGACGGTCCCACAAGGCCTCCCAGCCCATGCCGTGCGTCTCGGCAATCTCCTGAAGCGCCTGCAGCACGCCGTCCTCCATGCCCTTCAACCCGCAGACATAAACATGCGTGTTGCCGTCCTTGAGCAACTGCGCAACATCCACGGCGCGCTCGCGCATGGCGTCCTGCACATAGCGCCTGGGCTGGCCCGGCGTGCGTGAAAAGGCGAGATTCGTGTCGATGAAATCTTTCGGCAGATTCATCAGGGGTCCGAAGTACGGCAATTCCTGCTGCGTGCGCGCGCCGAAAAAGAGCATGAGCTTGCCAGTCGCGCCCTTGAGCCTGCGGCGGCGGCGATATTCGGTCATCGCGCGCATGGGCGCGGAGCCGGTGCCCGTGCAGATCATCAACAGATGCGAATTCGGATGGTTCGGCATCAGAAAGGTATTGCCGAACGGCCCGATCACGGTCACCACGTCGCCCTTCTTCAGGTCGCAGAGATAGTTCGAGCACACGCCATCCGTTGCGTTGCCACTGTGATCGCGCGTCACGCGCTTCACCGTGAGCGAGACGTTGTTATAACCAGGACGCTCGCCGTCGCGCGGACTCGCAATCGAATACTGGCGCGCATGATGGGTCCGGCCTTCCAGGGTCGCGCCCGGCGGCAAGATGCCGATAGACTGGCCTTCCAGCACCGGGAACGGCATGGCGCCGAAATCGAGCACGATGTGATGGATGTCGCTTTCGGTCGCGTCGTCGGTGAGGCGATAGTTGCCGACCACGGTCGCCGTGGTCGGCGCCTTGTGCGTGTAGAGCTGGACATAGGGGCGCGCCGCCGACCACGGCGGCACGGTCGAGCCGCGCACCATGTCGGAGCCGCCGACGGGCACATCGGCGGCATTCGGCGCCGCTTGTGCAACGCTTGCCGCATCGCCTGATTCTTGTGCTGCGGCCGGCGCACCGACCGATGGATTCTGCGCAGGCAGTTCGTCCCACGTGAACTGCTCGTCAATGGAGTACGCCTCGGCCTTGAGCACGTTGCGCCAGTTGTCGATCGCGCCGGTCGGACATGGCGGCACGCAGGCCATGCAGGCGTTGCAGACGTCGGCCTTCACCACATAGTTGGTGCCGTCGTGCGTGATCGCGTCGATGGGACACGTTTCCTCGCACGTATTGCAGCGTATGCAGATCTCAGGATCGATCAGATGTTGCCTGAGAATTTCCACGGGTAGCGGACCGTTCATGATTGTCTCCCATCGCGGCGCGCGAATGCGTCGCTACGCGCCGCCGCGCTCCTCAGTTAAAGCGCACGTATTCGAAATCGATGGGCTGCCGGTTGATGCCCATGGCCGGCGGCGCGATCCAGTTGGCGAACTTGCCGGGCTCGGTCACGCGGCCCATGAGCGAGGCGACATAGGCGCGGTCTTCCGCGGTGGGCAGCCATTTCGCTTCGTTCGCAGCCCATTCGGCCTCGCCAATCACGCGGCCGTCCGGCGAAACACGCACGCCCGCAAAGGTGCCGATCTGGCGGTTGAACGCCTTGTGCGGCACCGTGAGCCGGGCGTCGATGCCCGCCTTTTCCAGCACCTTGTTCCAGCGGTTCACGCCCGCAATCGAGTCCTTGATGTAGTCGTCGCGCAGCACTTCGTTCATCGCATTGAGCATCGGCACCTCGCGCTCCACGAGCTTGCCGTCCTGCACGTCGAGCAGGCGGTATTGCTGGCCTTCGAGCTGGTGGTCGTCGTCTCGCTTGGTCTCTTCGTAGCGGCCCTTCAGGCCCGAGCTGTAGAACGTCGCGGCGTTCGACGAGTGGTCGGCGCCGAACAGATCGATCGTCACCGAATAGTGGAAATTCAGGTAGCGCTGAATCGTTTCGAGGTCGATCACGCCCGCGGCGCGCAGGCGCTTCACGTCGTCGGTCTTCAGTTCGTTCATGACCTGAGCGGTGCGTTGCACGACACGCGAGATGCCCGATTCGCCGACGAACATGTGATGCGCTTCTTCGGTCAGCATGAATTTCGTCGTGCGCGCGAGCGGGTCGAAGCCGGATTCGGAAAGCGCAGAAAGCTGGAACTTGCCGTCGCGGTCGGTGAAATACGTGAACATGAAAAACGCCAGCCAGTCAGGCGTTTTCTCGTTGAACGCGCCGAGGATGCGCGGGTTGTCGTCGTCGCCCGAACGGCGATCGAGCAACGCTTCGGCTTCCTCACGACCATCGCGTCCGAAGTAGCGATGCAGCAGATACACCATCGCCCACAGGTGCCGGCCTTCTTCCACGTTCACCTGGAACAGGTTGCGAAGGTCGTACATGGAAGGCGCCGTGAGGCCGAGATGACGCTGCTGCTCGACGGAGGCGGGCTCCGTGTCGCCTTGCGTAACGATGATGCGGCGCAGATTCGCGCGGTGCTCGCCCGGCACGTCCTGCCACGCGGCCTCGCCCTTGTGCGCGCCGAAATGGATCTTGCGATCCGCTTCGCCCGGCGTGAGGAAGATGCCCCAGCGGTAATCGGGCATTTTCACATGGTCGAAGTGCGCCCAGCCGCCCGCGTCGACGCTCACCGCCGTGCGCAGATAGACGTCGTAGCCGTGCGAACCGTCGGGGCCCATGTCGCCCCACCACGAGAGGAAGTTCGGCTGCCATTGCTCGAGGGCGCGCTGCAGCGCGCGATCGTCGGCCAGGTTGACGTTGTTCGGAATCTTTTCGCTGTAATTGATCGTGGACATTGCGGTTCCTTCCAGCAAATTCGACGGACGCGGCAAACGCGGCGGCGGATGCGGATCTTAGACGCGGGCGACGTCGAACTGCGCCTTGCTGCCCTTGCCGTACACCTTGAGCGCGCCCTTCTCGCCCACGGCGTTGGGCCGGTTGAAGATCCAGTTCTGCCACGCGGAGAGCCGCCCGAAGATGCGCGTTTCCATCGTCTCCGGGCCGTTGAAGCGCAGGTTCGCTTCGAGACCCGTGAGCGCGTCAGGCGACATGACCGCGCGCTCTTCCAGCGCGAGACGGATTTCGTCGGGCCAGTCGATGTCGTCGGGCGAGGCCGTCACGAGGCCAAGGCGCTCCGCCTCGACCGGCTTGACCGCTTCGCCAATCTTTTCGCGCACGGCATCGAGCGGTTCGGTTTCCTCATAGAAACGCCGCGCGAGACGCGATTGATGCGTGACCATGGGATAAAGGCCAAAATTCGCTTCCGAGAGCGTGATGGCCGGTTCTTCGTCTTCGTTCGCGGGCAGCGCGGCCATGTACGTACGGTCGGCGGCGAATGCGAGTTCGGCAAAGGTGCCGGCGAAACACGAGCCAGGTTCGATCAACGCGAACAGCGAACGCGAAGACACATCGATGCGCGCCAGCGTGCGGCGCAACATGCCGATGGTCTCGCGCACTAACCAGTGGTCGCGGTGCGCGAGCAGCGCGGCGTCGGCGGCGAGCACGGTGCGCGCGTCGCCTTCGGTCTTGAGGATCCACGTGCCGATGTCGAGTTCGTTCGTGCGCATGCAGAGAATCGCGTCGTCCAGTTCACGCGCGAACTGCAGTGGCCACCACTTCGCGCCGGCCTCGACGATTGATTCGATGTCCGAAGCAGGTGCTGTGACGGGCGCTTTCGCGGTAAACGTCGCGGTGCGCTTCGCGCGGTCGATCGTAATTTCGACGGTTGCGTAGCTCAGGCCACTATCGTGCTCCACACGTTCGATACGCGTAAGCGCAATGCCTTGCGCACCCGCTGGCCGGTCACTCGCGGCCGCAAGTTCGAGCGCGCGCGCCTGCACGGCGTGGCCGAACTGGTTCGGCTTCACGACTTCATCCACGAGGCGCCAGGCTTTCGCGCGTTCGCCGCGTATGCCTTCCACCACGGTGCAGAAGATGTCGGCACGGTCGTGGCGCACCTTGCGCTTGTCGGTCAGACGCGTGAGGCCGCCCGTGCCGGGCAGCACGCCAAGCAGCGGCACTTCCGGCAGCGCGACCGAGGAGGACCGGTCGTCCACGAGCATGATCTCGTCGCAGGCGAGCGCCAGCTCATAGCCGCCGCCGGCGCAGGCGCCGTTCACGGCCGCAATGAACTTCAGGCCCGAATGACGCGACGAATCTTCCATGCCGTTGCGCGTTTCGTTGGTGAACTTGCAGAAGTTGACCTTCCACGCATGGGTGGAAAGGCCGAGCATGAAGATATTGGCGCCCGAGCAGAACACGCGGTCTTTCAGGCTGGTCAGCACGACGGTACGCACTTCCGGATGCTCGAAGCGGATGCGCTGGAGTGCATCGTGCAGTTCGATATCGACGCCGAGGTCGTATGAATTCAGCTTCAGCTTGTAGCCGTCGCGAATGCCGCCATCCTCGGCGATGTCCATGCCAAGCGTCGCCACGGCGCCGTCGAACGTCAGCTTCCAGTGCCGGTACTGCGAAGGCTCGGTGCGGTAATCGACCCGTTGCGGGGCGACGGCGGTTTCGACTGCGGCCATGAGCGTCTCCTTTCTGCACTTCGTTTCAATCAACGATAGTGCAATGGAATGCTCATGTAAAGCACATCAATGCATTTTAATGCATGTTAAGGGGTTAACCCGCAACATCGCAGTGCGCGGCCGCCAGTTACTCGATGCGCGGCGCCTCGGCGGCCAGGCGGGCGGCGAGCCGGTCACGCAGTTGCAGGTAGGCGTCGGCGAGCGTCTTTTCGCTGGTGTCGAAGCTCATGTCGGCGCGGCCATACAGTTCGCTGCGGCCCGCCAGGATGCGTTTGAGGTCGTCCATCGCCTCGCTGTTGCCCGAATTGCCCGACATGGGGCGCAGGTCGCCCTGCGCCACGACGCGACGCATGTGCTCTTCGGGCGCGGCCTGCAGCCAGACGGTGAAGCAATGCGCGAGCAGCACATTAAAGGTGGCCGGCTCGGAAACGAGACCGCCCGGCGAGGCGATCACGGCGCGCGGGTGCTCCGCGACCACGGCCTCCAGCGCCCGATGCTCGTAGCGGCGATAGGCGCTTGCGCCATACAGCGAATGGATCTCCGACGGCGGACAGCCCGCCAGCTGTTCGATCACCCGCGTCAGTTCGACGAACGGCACTTTCAGCTCCTGCGCGAGCATGCGCCCCAGTGTGGACTTGCCTGCACCGCGCAGGCCGACGAGTGCGATACGTTCGTTGCGATGCGGATCGGCGCTGGTTTGCGAGAACATCTCGGCGAGCGCCACGCGCGCGCGCTGCAAGGCAGCCGGGTCGCGCCCCTGCAGCAGCTCGCGGATCAGGAGCCATTCCGCCGACGAGGTCGTGACGTCGCCGATGACCTCGGCGAGCGGGCAGTTCAGCGTGTTCGCGATCTGCCGCAGCACCAGCACGGAGGCATTCCCCACCCCGGACTCCAGATTCGCCAGATGCCGCTCCGAGAGCCCGGTTTCCGCCGCCAGCGTCTTGCGCGTCATGCCGCGCCGCGCGCGCAGCATGCGCACGCGCTCACCCATGGCAGTCAGGAACGGATCGCGTTCGGCGCGTTCGCCGCGCGCGGCGTCGTCGGCGGCATCCGCTGGAAGCTCGGCAATGTAAGTTTGCTTCATCTTAGGGAATCTCTGAACCCGCGTTTATGTACTATAGTGCTTGACATGCATTTTGCTAACCGCTAATTTTCCGCGAAAAGGTCGAACGACGACAAATCCGATCGTGGCAGACAGAGCGGAGACACCACCGTGCAAATCCATGCAGCGTCGCCAGAACACGCCGCGGCTGTGCCGCCGCCCGCGCAATTCAACTTCGCCACGCACCTGTTCTCGCTCAATGCGGCACGCGCCGCGAAGACCGCTTATATCGACGACGCGCTCACGCTGAGCTACGGCGAACTCGAAACGCAGGCTCGCCGCTTCGCGGCCGCCATGCGCGCGCTCGGCGTTCACACCGAAGAACGTGTTCTGCTCGTGATGCTCGACACCATCGAGTTGCCCATTGCCTTTCTCGGCGCGCTCTATGCGGGAATCGTCCCGGTGGTCGTCAATACGCTGCTCACGCCGGCCGACTACGTGTATATGCTCACGCACAGCCGCGCGCGCGTGGTCATCGCATCGGGCGCGGTGCTGCCAGCGGTGAGCGCCGCGCTCGCCGAAGCACAATGTGAGGACTGCCAGTTAATCGCTTCGCAGCCCGCTTCACAACCCGCTCCACAGCCCGCTTCAGATGAACCATTAGCGGTCCTCGCCGATCTGATCGCGCGCGCCGAGCCCGCCCCGCGCGCCGCGCAAACGGGCTGCGACGACATCGCGTTCTGGCTCTACTCCTCGGGATCGACGGGAAAGCCCAAAGGCACGGTGCATACGCACGCCAACCTCTACTGGACCGTCGAGACTTACGCGAAGCCCATTCTCGGCATACGCGAAAGCGACATCGTGTTTTCGGCGGCCAAGCTGTTCTTCGCCTATGGACTCGGCAACGGTCTATCGTTTCCCCTGTCGGTTGGCGCGACCACGATCCTGATGGCCGAACGCCCCACCGCCAACGCCGTATTCGCACGCCTCGTGCAGCATCGGCCCACGGTGTTCTACGGCGTGCCCACGCTCTATGCGAGCATGATGGTCTCGCCCAACCTCCCCGCACGCGCCGATGTCGCGCTGCGCGTGTGCACCTCCGCGGGCGAGGCGCTGCCGCGCGAACTGGGCGAGCGCTTCAGGGACCACTTCGGCAGCGACATTCTCGATGGCCTCGGCTCCACGGAAATGCTGCACATCTTCCTCTCGAACCGGCCAGGCGACGTGGAATACGGCACCACGGGCCGCCCCGTGCCCGGCTACGAACTCGAACTGCGCGACGAGACCGGCGCGCTCGTGCCCGACGGCGAGATCGGCGACCTCTTCATCCGCGGGCCGAGCGCGGCCGTGATGTACTGGTGCAATCGCGAAAAGTCGCGCGCGACCTTTCTCGGCGACTGGGTGAGAAGCGGCGACAAGTACCGGCGCCTGCCAGGCGGCGCCTATGTCTACGCGGGCCGCAGCGACGACATGCTCAAGGTGAGCGGCCAGTACGTTTCGCCCATCGAAGTCGAAATGGTGCTCATGCAGCACGACGCCGTGCTCGAAGCCGCCGTGATCGGCGTCGATCAGGGCGGGCTCGTGAAAACCTGCGCGTTCGTCGTCCTCAAGCAGGCGGCAGCGGACACCTCGCATGAAGCACTGGCCGAGCAGTTGAAGGCGTTCGTCAAGACGCGGCTTGCGCCGCACAAGTATCCGCGCGACATTCTGTTCGTCGACGATCTGCCGAAAACGGCGACCGGTAAAATCCAGCGTTTCCGGCTGCGCCAGCAGTTTCAGTCGTGACAGCGACACGTGACAAGCACCATGAACGAAAGCGAATTTGCCGACCTCCCCGCCACGCATACGCACGATGCGCTGCGCATTGAATATCGCTGGATCGGCGCGGCAGATGGCGAAGCGCCGCTCGCCGTGTTCCTGCACGAAGGTCTCGGCTCGATCGCGATGTGGAAGGATTGGCCCGCCGCGCTTTGCGAGCGCCTCGGCATGCGCGGGCTCGTTTATTCGCGTCCGGGTTACGGGCGCTCCACGCCGCGCGCGCCTCACGTGAAATGGCCAGTCGATTTCATGACCCAGCAGGCGCGCGAGGTCTTGCCCGCCCTGCTCGACGCACTCGGCATCAGCGCAGCCGAACGCACGCGCATGTGGCTGATCGGTCATAGCGACGGCGCCTCCATCGAGCTGCTCTATGCCGCCGCTTTTCCCGAAGCGCTCGATGGCGCGGTGGCAATCGCGCCGCACGTCTTCGTCGAAGCGATATCCGTCGAAAGCATAGCCGAGGCGAAGGTTGCGTACGAAACGACCCGCCTGCGCGAAAAGCTCGCGCGCTATCACGACGATGTCGATTCCGCGTTCTACGGCTGGAACGACATCTGGCTCGATCCCGCCTTCCGGGCCTGGAATATCGTCGGCGATCTTGCATCGATTCGTGCACCATTGCTCGCCGTACAGGCCGTGGACGACCACTACGGCACCATGGCGCAGGTCGAAGCGATTGGCGCGGCCGTGCCGCACGCACGCGTGCACGCGCTAGCACACGGCGGCCATTCTCCGCATCGCGACGCGCCGCAGCCGCTGGACGACGCAATCGAGCAGTTCATTTCCGCCCAACGCAAGCCAGCGGCCTGAAGGCCGCACAGAGGCGCGCCCGAGCGCCCGTCGAATGCCTCTAAAATGAGGCGAATCGATGCGCAGCGCATAACAAACCTCCTCCGGTACCGCATCGAAGTCCATCCAGGGGCCAAACACGCCTCATCGCTGCAATCCTTTGGTGATATTGTCTTTCTTTGCCGGGTGGAGACGGGGTCCGACCACGCGAGACCTCCGGCGGGAAAACAGAAGCACGGGGCACCAAAAAAGCGAGACGCAAGAAGACCGGCCGGACCGCGCGCGCCGGCCAGAACGATGAGCGATTCCATTCTGATGAACGTTTCAAGAACCTCGGTGCGACTGAGGCGAGCCTGGGCGTCGATGCGTCCGCGCTTCGTGCGCGCCTTCGCGCCCGCGCTGCGCAACCTGCAATACGTGAAGCGCCGCATGCGCCCGCTCGCCGTCGTGGCTAGCGTGGGCTTTCCGCTTTACTACTACGTCTGGAAAGACCTCTTTCCTCAGCCGTATGAAAATCTCACGCTGCGCCTGATCGGCTCTCTTCTCTTTGTGCCGATTCTGGCGTTCGAGCGCTGGCCTGCCGCGCTGAAAAAGCTGCTGCCGTGGTACTGGTACTTCTGCACGCTCTACGCATTGCCGTTCTTTTTCACGTTCATGCTGCTCAAGAACAACGGCAACGAAGTGTGGGTGGAGAGCGCGCTGATCGCGGCGTTCGTGATGGTGCTGCTGCTCGACTGGCTCATGCTCGTGCTGCAGTTCCTTGTGGGCATCAGCCTCGCGGTGATCGCGTACTGCCTCACCACGTACCCCGTCGTGCTGGGGCCGAACTACCTCACCCATCTGGCGATCTTTTCGTTCGCGGTGGCGATCGGCGCCGTGGCCAATTACGATCAGGACCGCATTCAGATCGAACAGGAGCGCGCCATGCTGGCTACGGCAGGCAGCGTGGCGCACGAACTGCGCACCCCGCTCGTGGCGATCCGCGTGGGCGCCGCAGGCCTCATGCGCTATTTACCCGCGCTGCTCGACACCTATCAGCTCGCCCAGCGCAGCCGCTTGCCCGTGCCCAAAATACGCGTGGCGCATCTGCATTCGCTGCAAGGCGTGGTTGGCCGCATTGAACAGGAAGCCCTGCATTCGAACGCGATCATCGACATGCTGCTCGCCACGGCGCGCTTCACAGGCGGCAACATGCAAAACGCAACAACGTGCTCGATCGTGCATTGCGTGGAAACCGCGCTTGCGCGTTTTCCGTTTCGCGAAGGCGACCGGCGTCGGGTAATCTGCAATCTGCGCCCCGATTTCGAATTCCACGGATCTGAAATGCTTACCGTTCACGTGCTCTTCAATCTGCTCAAAAATGCCTTCCGGCACATGGGCAGCATCGACGGCGCGCAGATTTCTATTCGTCTTGAATCAGGGCAACGGGCCAATCGTTTGATTTTCAGCGATACGGGCACCGGTATTTCCCCTGAGGTATTGCCGCACATCTTCACGCGCTTTTATACTTCGACAACCGCCACCGATGACGTGACGCTCGGAGCAGGAATCGGGCTGGCATTCTGCCGCGATGTCATGCAAGCGATGGGTGGAGCAATTACCTGCTCTTCCGTAAAAGGCGAATATACCGAGTTCGTTTTGACATTCCCTGCGCCATGACGAAAGCCATTCAGCCGTTCTCCTACCCGACCACCGTCGCCTTCGTCGACGACAGCGCCGCGTTCCTTTCGAACCTGAGCCTGCAACTCGACCCCGACCTGGCCTTCCGCCTGTTCAGCTCGCCCAGCGAGGCGCTGAAGTTTCTCAATGGCCGTGCCGGGCCGAACCGGGCCGCTGAGCCCATCTTCAGCCCGTATCTGGACCGCACCGAAGAAAACGATGCGCACCAGGTCATCGCCATGCGCGTCGACGCGATACGTAGTCTCGTACATAACGCGTCGCGCTTCGAGTCGGTATCGGTCGTGGTCGTCGACTACGACATGCCCGAACTCAACGGCATGGAGTTTTGCCGCCGGATTACCGACCCGTCGATCAGGAAAATCGTGCTGACCGGCAAGGCCGACGAGCACGTGGCGGTGAAAAGCTTCAACGAAGGGCTGATCGACCGCTTCATCCGCAAGCATGAAGTCGATGCCGTGGAAACGCTGAACCAGGCGATCGGCGATATGCAGCGCGCGTATTTCGACCGCTGCTGCAGCACGGTGCTCGAAGCACTCGCCGTTTCCGAATATGCCTTCCTCAAGGATCATGCGCTCGCCGCGCACGTGAAAGGCATTGCCGATTCATTGGGCATCGTCGAGCACTATCTCTCGTACCAACCGCACGGACTCCTGATGTTCGACGGGGTCGGCACGGCATACCTGCTCGTCATTCACACCGACGAATCGCTGCGCGGCGTGCGCGAAATCGCGGTCGAACAAGGTGCGCCCGCAAGCTTTCTCGCGGAGCTCGACAGCCGCCGCAGCCTGCCCTATTTCTGGCGCACGGAAGGCTATTACCCGGCGCAGTGTGCGGAATGGCAGCCGTATATGCACCCCGCATCGGAATTTCACGGCGACCGGCGCTATCTCTACGCCGTGGTGAAGAAGCCGGCGGGGCTTGCGCTCGACAACGTGCTGCCCTACGACCGGCATCTCGACCAGCTCGACCGCGAGATCCAGGCGGCGTGGGACTCACCCTGATTTACGGCACCGAATGCGGTAAGTTTTCCGCAGGCCGTAAATCGGGTGCCCCCACGCTATCGCCGCCTCGCTGCACGCATGCTCAGGCCGCCACGGCCACCATCGGCATATTCACCACAGCCTGCGGCACACGCACGCGCGCACGGCCCGCGTTGCGCTCGTTGCGGCGCGTAGACGGCCAGTTCCACATCTGCACCTCATCGCGAATCTCCGCGCACACCTCCACGAGCCGCTCCAGTTCCTCCTCGCACAGCGCCGCATTGAGTGAGAGCCGCACGAGCGAGCGGTTCTGCGCCGTGGCGGGCGCGCAGAACACCGAACCAAAAATGCCGCGCGCTTCGAGCGCGTCGCGCAGCAAGATCGTCTGCGGCTCCGGCCCGGCTTCGAGCGCGATGATCTGCGTTTCGCTGCCGTTCAGGTTGTAGCCGAGTTCGGCAAGCCGCCCGCGTACGTAACGCGCGTTGGCCGCAACGCGCGTGCGCCGCCAATCTTCGCGCTCGATCACGTCGAGTGTCGCCGCGAGGCCCGCCGTCTCATGCGGCAGCAGCGTCGAGCTGAAAATCGCCGGCAGCGCCTCGCACTTGAAATACTCCTGGAAGCGCCGCGAACAACTAATGATGCCCGCGCGCCCGGCAAACGCCTTGGCGAGACTGGCCGTGCGGAAATGCACGCGGTCGATGAGCCCGAGTTCGGCCACCATGCCTGCGCCGTGCGGGCCGTGCGTGCCGAGCGAATGCGACTCGTCGACGACCAGCACGCAGTCGTGCTCGGCGCACACCTCGGCAATGGCAGTGAGCGGCGCCACGCTGCCGTTCGTGCTGTACACGGAGTCGACAATCACGATCCCGGCCCCGTAGCGCTGAATGCGCTGCTCGAGGTGTTCGACATCGTTGTGGAAGAAACTGATCGCGCGCGCACCAGCGCTGCGTATGCCCTCCCACAGCGACATGTGCGCCATCATGTCGACGTACACCGGCGTTTGCGCATTGGCGATCGACTGAATCAGCCCCGTGTTCGCAGCAAAACCCGACTGGCACAACACACTCGCTTCGGCGCCCATGTATGACGCGAAGCGGTCTTCGAGCGTGAGTTGCGGGCAGTCGTCGCCGTGCAGGAACACGCCCGACATCAAGAGCCCGTTGCCCTCCGAGCGGATGCTCGTGCACATTGCATCGAGAATCTCGGGGTGGCGCGCAATCGAAAGGTAGTCGTTACTCGAAAGGTGCAAGGCATCAGCATCGGCAACACGACCCTTCATGATGTGGCCCCCGGCCCAGCTCTCCTGCACGCGCTCGGTGTAGTAACGATCGACACGTGCTGCGAGGAATGCGGGCAATGCCGCGTCGTTGTTATGTGCGTTACGCCAGTTGCTGCCAACTTTCATCTCAGGCTCCTTGTGGTTAAAGCCTGCCCCCGGAAGCGACTTGTCTGGTCAGGATGGATACCGGGAGGCAGGCCCGTAATGTGCCCGCAGCGCAACGACACGCGCGATGAGGCCTGACGTGCGCGTTGCGGCAACGGACTTTTGAATGTGGGTAATGCAATGACTGGCGAGCGCGTGAGTCGCGGCGCGCGGCGGGGAACCAGGGAGTGCCCAGGCCGGCGGCGCCAGAGCGCGCTTGAATGCGGAGCGAATTCGAAAACCAATGCGGGCGCGGGGCGCCAGGAGCAGGCGTTTCATATCCGCAGGAATCCCGCATCGCGTGATCGCCACTGGTTACAAGGG
The DNA here is from genome assembly GCF_905220185.1 of Paraburkholderia sp. J11-2. Lineage (NCBI taxonomy): Bacteria > Pseudomonadati > Pseudomonadota > Betaproteobacteria > Burkholderiales > Burkholderiaceae > Paraburkholderia > Paraburkholderia sp. J11-2. The sequence continues at coordinate 155,678 of NZ_CAJMYY010000004.1, forward strand.
AAGAAACGCCCGCCCGAAAATTTTTGAGGCGCGCCACGCAGGCCACCTGGACCATGCACGTCATGCAGCGAAAGCGCCTTTACGCTGCACGCAACGTCAGTCGCGCCATTGATAATTATCGTTTAAAAACAGCGCTGTTTAGATCTTCGCGGTGCGCAACTATGCGTAGCGCATGGAGTTTCGATAAGGAATACCCGTCGCGCCGCGAAAGGATTCGGGCATTGATTCACTGCGCATAAACTGCCGAGGGAGACCGACAGACTCTTCAGATGGCCACGACGCGGTCGCGCCCGCGTGACTTGGCGACATAGAGCGCGGCGTCGGCGCGCGCCATCAAGGTGGCGAGCGAGTCTTGCATCTGGGCTTCATCCACGCCCGCACTGAACGTGAGGCCGTCGTGCGCCTCCTGCCCGGATTCACGGGCGTGAGCGTCGGCGCTGCGCCGCACGGCGAGGGCCAGCACGCGCAATTCGTCGAGGCGCCTCACGGCGTCGTCGCGGGTCATGCCAACAAAGAGCAACGCGAATTCTTCGCCGCCCAGCCGGCCAAACACGTCCTCTACGCGCACGCCACTCTTCACGACGCGGCAAAACTGCGCGAGCACGCGGTCGCCTGTGGCGTGTCCGTAGCGGTCGTTGATCGACTTGAAGTGATCGATATCGAGAATCGCGAACGTGACCTGCTCGCCCTGCTCGCGCGCGGCTTCGAGCTTCGCGTTGGCCTGGGCCAGAAAGGCGCGGCGCGTGAGCGCGCCGGTCAGCTCGTCCTGATTCGCGAGGCGCTCGAGCCGCTCGGCCATGCGGTCGTGCGCGAGCAGAACCAGGCCGATCGAAAGCGCGGGTAACACGAGAATGCCGAGTGCGAGCCACGCCACGTTGAGCGGCGTGGAGTCGAGCAGCCCGTACTGCCTCACGATGCCGCTGCCGTACATCGCCCCGCGCAGCGCGTGTGCGAATGCGCCCAGCCAGGCCGCCAGCGTCACGAACCGGTAGCTGTAGACAGGGCGCGCGGGCGGCCGGCAACGCCATGCGAGCCAACCGATCGACACGTAAATGGCCGCATGAAACGCAGAGGCGACGGCCACGCGCGCGCCGAGACTGGGCGTCACCCAGTACCACCACGCAATACCCGTTGCGAGCGCAACGATTCCCGCGTAGGCGAGCGGCACGCGCGGCTTGAGCCCGAAGAACTCGCGGCAGCCCTCGAGCATGCGCACCACAGCTAGCGCCAGCAACGTATTCGAAACGAAGACGGTGAGGACAGGCAAGCCAAGGCGTTGCATGCCCGCGAGCAGGATCGCGACGCTTGCCATCAAATAGGCGCCGATCCACCGCCCCACACCGGGAATACCCGCAGGCCGCAGCGAGCCGAGAATGGCGAGGCTCATGATGCTCGAAAGCACCGTGACAAGAAGAATATTGACCGGATCTAGCATGTACGGCGTGGTCTGAAGATATGTCCGAGTTTACGGCATCATCGTGAAAAACATGCGCCTTGGGCCACGCTATCCCCCACCATCCCGACGCTTGACGAACGCCCCGAAACACCGCGACCATGCCTGAAGCGCCACGACGTAACAGGAGGCATGTCATGACCCAGCGTGCGTTGTACGTCGAGCTGCATGCGCAGCCCGGCAAGGAAGAGGAACTGGCGGCATTTCTCGCGGGTGCGAAGCCGCTGGTCGACGCGGAACCCGCCACGCCGGCCTGGTTCGGCGTGCGCTTCGACACGTCGACGTTTGCGATCTTCGACGCCTTCGACGACGAAGCTGGCCGTGAAGCGCATCTGAACGGCAAGGTGGCGGCGGCCTTGATGGCGCATGCGGGCGAACTGCTGGCCACACCGCCGCAAATTCGCCGCGCCGACGTGCTTGCCGACAAACTTCCCGCTTGAACGTCCGCCGGAAGCCGCGCGTAGACAACGAGCAAAAGGCAGGCAAAAGGGCGCCAGGAATGGCGCCTGCGGGAAACATCGGATCTTCGAAGGAGGAGCCGATGAAGCCTGCTTCCGCTTGCGAGGCAACACGAGCCGACACCCTTGGCGAGGCGCGCTCGAACGCCAAGGCCCTGACCGGGCGCGCGCTGCACGCCCTCGAATGCGTCACCTGGCCTGCGCACCCAGCCACGCTGATCGAAAGCGCCGAAAGCCGCGGCGCACCGCGCGACGTGATCGAAGCCCTTCGCCAGTTGCCCGACGAGGCGTTCGGCAGCTTTCCCGAGGTCGCGGCCTCCATCGTCGCCGCACAACTGCGCTTGCGTGAATCCGCCGCCCAACACGCCCAACAGGGAGCGGCGCCGCGGCGATGACGATCGAAGCCGAAAAGAATCCCGCCCGCGCGACGGCGCGGGAACGGAAATTGCGCGGTATGGGACGGCCGCAGGATAGTTTGGGCCCGCCGCGGCGCGATCGCAAAGAAGATCACGAAGAACAACGGCCCAGCCACCGTAACCGGCTGGGCCGCTCACGCAAGAAACGTATGGCTACCGTATTGCTGGTCGACGACGACATCAACGCACTCGATGCGCTCAAGGAACTGGTCGGGCAGGAGGGTTACCGGGTGCGCACCGCCGCAGACGGCTCGGATGCGCTGCAAAGCGCGCTCGACGACCCTCCCGATGTCGTGATCTCCGACTGCATGATGCCGCGCATGGACGGTCTGTCCCTCATGCGCGAAATGAGGCGCAGCAGCAAGCTCGCGCGCGTGCCGCTCGTGCTCGTGTCCGCGCTCGTCACCCCGCCCCCCGACGCCGACGTCGCGGGCTTCCTGCGCAAGCCCTTCGCGGTTGCGCAATTGCTGGACATCCTCCACCGGGTCGCCACGCCCTGATACGCGCGGGCCTCGTGCGCCGCATGAACGATTTACCGTCGTCGTAGCGCCTTACATGGCGCAGCGGCGCGCAAATCGCCCACTCGCGCGGCCTTGCTTCATTCGGTTTCCTGATCGATAACCTGCGCGATAGCCTGCACTGGCGCGCCACGGCATGACCGATGCTGTGGAACCGGCGTGACCGGTCCATTTCGGGCGCGCGCGGGAAACACCCGGCATGCGCGTTTCATCATGAACAAGGAGAACATCATGGCCTATTCGAAAAACCCAGCGCAAACCCCAATCGCTTCAACGCCGCGCAGCGGCGAAGGCGCGCGCATTGTCGGCCGCGATCGCGCGGCAACGCGTGGCCCCGGCCCCGACGTGATGGCGGCGAGCACGCTGGACAGCGACCGCGTGCTGAGCTCGGACGGCGACGAAGTCGGCAAGGTCAAGGAGATCATGCTCGACGTGGAAAGCGGCCGCATTGCCTACATGGTGATGTCGAGCGGCGGCTTTCCCGGCATTGGCGACAAGCTGCTTGCGGTGCCGTGGAACGCTCTCACGCTCGACGCGTCGCGCAAGTGCTTCGTGATCGCCCTCAACTCCGAGCGCGTGAAGAACGCACCGGGCTTCGACAAGGGCGAGTGGCCTTCGATGGCCGATCGCACCTGGGCCAGCTCCGTGCATCAGTACTACGGCCGCGAGCCGTACTGGAGCGACGACGCCGCGAGCCTGCCGCTCGCCGAGCCAGGGCGTGAGCCGCCGCAAGCGGGGGGTGTGAAGCTCTGACGCGCGCGTTCATCGAGCGCCCGCGGCGGCGCCAACGTGTCATGCTAATGGTCGCGAGTACAACGACAACAACGCGAACACAACATGACTTCGATGGACCGCCGTGATTTCCTTCGCGCCGCCGCCGCGGGCGCCACGCTCAGCCTCGCTTCGCCCGCCATCCAGCGGGCGCTGGCCATTCCTGCAAACAATGCGACCGGAACGATTGAAGACGTGCAGCATATCGTCGTCTTCATGCAGGAAAACCGAGCCTTCGACCACTACTTCGGCACGCTGCCCGGTGTGCGCGGCTTCTCGGACCGCTTCACGATTCCGCTACCCGGCGGCGCCGATGTCTGGCAGCAGAGCGATGGCTCACGCACGCTGCTGCCGTTCTACCTGGACAGCCGCAAAGGCAACGCGTTGCTCGCGGGCGGCGCACACAACTGGGCCGACGCCCACGAGGCCTGGGACCATGGCCGCATGACGCACTGGCCCAAGTTCAAGGGCGACGCTTCAATGGGTTACTTTCAGGCCGCCGACCTGCCGTTTCATTTCGCGCTCGCCAACGCCTTCACGATCTGCGACGCCTACTATTGCTCGCTGCACGGCGGCACCAACTCGAACCGGCTCTTTCTGTTCACCGGCACCAATGGCCCCACGGCCTCGCCATACGCGGTGGTCGACAACAACGGCTGGGACAACATCGCCGCGCCGGCCACGGGCCTGAAATGGACCACGTATCCCGAACGCTTGCAGGCCGCAGGCGTAACGTGGAAGGTGTATGAGAATCAGCCCGATAACTACACGGACAATCCGCTCGTCGGGTTCGCGAGCTATCGCAAGGCGCTCGAGGCAATCGACGGTTCGCCCAACGTGCCGTGGACCGAGGCGCTCGACGCGCGCGAACCTTTGTACAAGGGCGTCGGTAATACGATGCCCGATGGCGGCTTCCTGCAGGCGCTCAATGACGATATCGCGGCGAACCGGTTGCCTCAGGTGAGCTGGATCGTCGCGCCGCAGGACTATAGCGAGCACCCAGCCGTATCGACGCCAGGCCAGGGCGCCTACTACCTCCAGAAGCTGCTCGAAGCGCTCACGCGCAACCCGGACATCTGGAGCAAGACAGTGCTCTTCGTGAACTTCGACGAGAACGATTGCTTCTTCGATCACATGCCGCCGCCTTGCCCGCCCTCGCCCATCAAGGATGGCGAGTACGCGGGCAAATCCACCACCAGCACGCGCCACGAATACTTCACCATGCCGAATCCTCCCGGCGACGGCAAGCCGGTCAAGCCAGACGGCCTGCCATTCGGGCCTGGGCCGCGCGTGCCGATGATCGTCGTCTCGCCGTGGAGCACGGGCGGCTATGTGAACTCGGAAGTTTTCGATCACACGTCAGTGCTGCGCTTCATCGAAGCGCGCTTCGGCGTGCGTGAGACGAACATCAGCCCGTGGCGGCGTGCCGTATTCGGCGACCTCACCTCGGCATTCAATTTCAGCACACCGAACGAAAAGCCGGTGCAAACGTTTTCCGCGCCGACGAAAGCCGCCGCCGACGCGTTGAACAAGCAACAGAACGCCCTCAAACCCGTGCCGGTGCCGCAGCCCGACCTGCAGACCATGCCGCAGCAGGCGCGCAAGGCGCGGCCCTCGCGCGCACTGCCGTACCGCCTCAACGTGGATGCGAGCGTCGACGGGCGTCATCACAAGATTCAGCTGGAGTTCGGCAACGAAGGAAAGGCCGGCGCCGTATTTCACGTGTACAACCAGCTTCACCTCGACAAGCCGCCGCGCCGCTACACCGTCGAGGCAGGCAAGACATTGCACGACACCTGGACACCCGCTGCCTCCGACAACGGCGCATACCGCCTGTGGGTGCTTGGGCCGAACGGCTTTCATCGCGCATTCGAGGGCAACGTGCGCGCGGCGGTGCACGGGCCGAATCCTGAAGTGCGCGTGCGCCATGACGCCGCGAACAATACGCTCGAGCTTGGCATCGCGAATCGCGCAAGCACGGCTTCGAACGTGACCATAGCGGCCAATGCCTACCGCATCGACGGACCGTGGACTTACGCGTTACGCTCCGGCGAGCAGGTGCAGCCGAACTGGGCGCTCGCGGATTCGGGCGGCTGGTACGACTTCACGTTAAGCGCGGAGAACGGTGTATTGCGGCGCTTTGCGGGCCGTCTGGAAACCGGCAGGGACAGCGTGAGCGATCCGGCTATGGGTGAATGAGGTGAGTGAGTCGACTGAGGCGCCCGAGAATACCTCGAACGCCGCTGCGCAGTACACTGCCCGTTCCCTTCACGATGGCCGCGACCGGCGTTGCGCCCCGCACGTTCAACGCGCGTTCAGAAGCGTGGCCTGCCTCCCCCCTCAAGGAGCCCGCATGAAAATCGATCTGACTGGAAAACTCGCGCTCGTCACCGGCTCGGCTGCCGGCATCGGTCTTGCCGCGGCGAAAGGCCTCGCGCTCTCGGGCGCCGACGTGATCGTCAGCAGCCGTCGCACCGAAAGCGTGCGCGAAGCCGAGGCGGCGCTGCGCACCGCGGCGCCCGGTGCGCGGGTGCAAGGCTTCGTCGGCGATCTTTCCAACGCAGAGGGATGCGACGCACTCGTGAAGGCGCATCCGCAGGTGGACATTCTCGTGAACAATCTCGGCGTGTTTCAGCAGCAGGACTTCTTCGAGATTCCCGATGCCGAATGGCTGCGTTTCTTCGAAACGAATGTGATGTCGGGCGTACGCCTCTCGCGCGCCTATGCGAACGCGATGGTCAAGCGTGGCTGGGGGCGCATTGTGTTCATTTCATCGGAATCGGGGTTGAACATTCCCGCCGACATGATTCATTACGGCATGACGAAAACCGCGCAACTCGCGCTCGCGCGCGGCCTCGCCAAGCGCCTGGCGGGTACCGGCGTCACGGTCAATTCGGTGCTGCCGGGCCCGACGCTTTCGGAAGGCGTGTCGCATATGCTCAAGGACGAAGTGGCCGCTTCGGGCAAAACCGTCGAGGAAGTCGCCGCGCAGTTCGTGCAGACGCATCGTGCCTCTTCCATCATCCGCCGCGCGGCGAGCGTGGAGGAAGTGGCGAACATGATCGTCTACGCGTGTTCGAAGGAAGCATCGGCCACGACGGGCGCGGCGTTGCGCGTGGATGGCGGCGTGGTAGATACCATCGCGTGACTCGCCCGGCCGCGAGGGCACGGATTTGATTCGTTATACGAATCACAACACGCAACAGAGCATTGAACACAAAAAAGTGCAGCCCGCGCGGGCGGGCTGCACTTCGACTGCAACAAGCGTAACAAACGTGGCTCGCCGATTAGCCCCTTCTCACGACGCCAAGCAGCAACGTGACGAGGAAAACCACGAGGAAGATGAAGAACAGGATCTTGGCGATCGATGCCGCACCCGCCGCGATGCCGCCGAAACCGAACACGGCCGCGATGATCGCGATGATAAAGAAAATGACAGCGTATTGAAGCATGACGTCCTCCTGCACCCGGTGTGATCCGGCTCAAGGGTGGTCGCCGCGCCCCGCGTGCGGTCGCCCGATGCCCGGCATCTGGTTGAGCGGGACGGATCTACGCGCCCATCCCTGCAGGACCATTGGAGCAAACGCGGTGCCTGAGGTCGGGCACGCGCTGCGGGCAATCGTGTGATGGAAAGATGTTGGCAAACGCGCGCGAGCCGCGACGCGTTACGCCACTTGCGGATGCCAGCCGGCGCGCTGGAATGTCGTGGCGAAGAAGAGCACCTGATAGCGGATCGAGTTCGACCAGTAGGACCACGTATGGCCACCCGGGCGTTCCGCATAGTCGTGAGGCACGCCCAGTTCGACGAGCTTTTCGTGCAGCGTACGGTTCGACTGCACGAAGAAGTCGCTCACACCGCAGTCGATGGTGAGCGCGATATGCGCATGCTCGAAGTCCTGCGCACTATCCACGATCGCATTGCTGTTCCAGAACGACGCGTGCCGCGCGGGATCGCCGAATACGTGAGCGATGCCGGGTTCGTCGTCGCAATTGCGCGGATCGACGGCGCCGCTAATGCTGCCGGCCGCGCCGAACGTCTCCTGCCGGTCCAGCGCAATGCGCAGCGCGCCGAAACCACCCATGCTCAAACCCGTGATCGCGCGCCCCTCGCGCGTGGCGATCGTGCGGAAATGCATGTCGATATACGACACGACCTCGTTGCCGACATAGGTCTCATAACGGCTGCTCCGATCGAACGGGCTGTCGATGTACCAGCTTTCGTGGCCGCCGTCCGGCATCACCAGCACCACGTGGTAACGGTCGGCGAGCTTGCCGATGTGGGTGTTCGAGGTCCAGTCGGCATAACTGCCGCCCGAGCCGTGCAGCACGTAGATGACCGGAAAACGCGCGGCGTGGTTGCCGCGCGCGTAGTCGTCGGGCAGGACGACGGTCGCGTCGAACGAGCGCTGCATCGCGGTGCTTGGGATCGAGACGACACGCGTCTGGTATGCCCAGACGGGAGCACTGAGAAGCAGCGCCAGAACGAACCAGCATGTACGGACAATAGCCATGAGAAGTCGCTCTTGTGTTGACTGCCACGAAAGACAACTGCTTTCAGGGACTCTAACAAGGGCCACTTACAACCAAATTTCAACGTGCCATACGATTTATTGCGAATTGTTCACAAACGTGGGGGAGCCCACATGATGGGGGACGCTCAATCGCCATTGCGCCGCCTGCGTCGCAGCCGCCCCTGCGGCTCGCCCTCATGCAACAAACCCTTTTGGCGCGCCGTGAGCGGATCGGTCAAACACGGCTCCGCGTCGAGGTCCTGCTCGAAACGCTCCCACATGCCTGCAGGCGTATTCGCCGTGCCCACGCGCTTGCCGATCGTCAGCCGGATCTGGTTCGCCCGGCTGATGGTGGAGCGCAACCGGTGGATTTCCCAAAGCAACCGCAATACGACGGGCAAGGGATGCCGGTCGTAGATTTCAGCCAGCTCCGCTGCCGTGAGCGGAGGGAAGTGACGATGATCCCGTCCCATTTTCCGCCCCAAAACACTGTATATTTATACAGCCTATCACATGTCAGAATGATTCTGAAGGACGGGACGGAGAGACGACCATGTGCACGAACTACGCCGCCGCACGCCGCGACTACCTCTTCAGGCACTACGGCGTCCTGCCGCCGGACGACCCTTGGCGCGACGAGATCTACAAGGACTATGCCGCGCCGGTGATCCGCCGGGCGAGCGAGGTGCCGGATAAGCCCGACGCGCGCGAAGCCCTGCTCGCGACCTTCGGCATGGTGCCGCGCAAGCACATTCCGCCCGGCGTGAAAGTGTTCGACACGATGAATGCGCGCGCCGAATCAGTGGGTGAAAAGCGCAGTTTCAGTGGCGCGTGGAAAAAGCTGCAACTTTGTTTGATTCCGTGCGAGGCGTTTTTCGAGCCGAGCTACGAGACCGGCAAGGCGGTGCGCTGGCGCATTGGTCTTGCCGATGGCGCGCCGTTCGCCATTGCCGGCTTATGGCGCGAGTGGGACGAAGGCGAGGCCGGCCGTGCGTACTCGTTCACGATGCTCACTGTCAATGCAAGCGAGCATCCGCTCATGAACCGCTTTCACAAGCCCGGGGACGAGAAACGTTCGGTGGTGATCGTGCCGCCTTCCGAGTATGAAAACTGGCTGGCGAGCCGCTCGATGGACGAAGCGAGATCGTTTCTCAATCTTTACCCGGCTGACGGTATGGCGGCCGAGCCTCAGCCCATGCCGCCGCGCGCCACGGCGAAGCCCGAAACGAACGACAAGTAAAAAACGACCCGGGCAAGCCGGGTCGTTCAGCACTCCGCGTCAACCCGCAGGCAACGCCAATCAGAAGTTGAAGTTATCGATATTCGATGCGTCGAACGTCGTGGGCGGTCCGAGAATCACTTCGCCGCTCTTGCCGATCGTGCGCTTGCCGAGCTTGCCCGCATCAAAGGACTCGCCTTCCTTGCCCGTGATCGTGCCCGAAGCCAGATTGGCGGCAGCATACGCAGCGAGATAACCGAGTGCACCCGGGTCCCAAAGCTGGAACGCCTTCACGGTGCCGTTCTTCACGAACGCGCGCATCTGGTTAGGCGTACCGAGGCCTGTCACCACCACTTTGCCCTTGCTCGGCGACGAGGAAATGTAACGCGCCGCCGCCGCGATGCCGACCGATGTGGGCGCAACGATCGCCTTCAGGTTCGGATACGCCTGCAGCAAGCCTTGCGTTTCGACGAAGGACTTCTGGTCGTCGTCGTTGCCGTAGGCGATTTTCACGAGCTTCATCTTCGAATACTCGGGCTTCTTCAGCTCTTCCTGCATCCACTTGATCCAGGTGTTCTGGTTCGTCGCGTTGGGCGTGGCCGAGAGAATCGCGAACTCGCCCTCGCCGCCCATCAGCTTCGAAACGAGCTGGATCTGGCCGCGGCCAATGCCTTCCGCATTCGCCTGGTTCACGAAGATCTGCCGTCCTTCGGGCGCCGTGTCCGAATCGAACGTGACGACCTTGATGCCCTGATCCATCGCGCGCTTCAAATACGGCACGAGCGCGTTCGCGTCATTGGCCGCGATGACGATCGCGTCCTGGTGCTGCGTGGTGAGCGTGTTGATGTACGAGACCTGCGAGGACGCGCCCGCGTCCGAAGGCCCGACCGCCTTGCCCTCGCCCTTGAACTCCTTGATGGCGTCCAGGCCGCCGTTATCGGCGATCACCTCATAGGGGTTGTTGATCTGCTTGGGCACGAACGCGATCTTCAGCCCCTCCTTGATGCCGGCCGCATGCGCCGCGACACCGCCTCCCACTAGCATCGCGCACAGCAAGGCCGTGCACACGTGACGTACTGGCTTTCTCATGAACCGTCTCCTCGATGGGTACCGGACGCATCCGGTTGATTTGACTACCTCTTGACTTCATTGCCCTCTTTCACACCATGCTCAAGCCGCCCGTGCGAGCGCGCGTTTGTCGCGCAGCGTGCGCCAGCGCGCCGCGAGATTCGGGATCAGCACCGACGCCAGCAGCAGCGCTCCGGTCACGATCGTGAGCGTCTCGCTCGAGACATCGACGAGCGTGAGCGCATTCTTCAGTACACCTACGATCAGAAGCGAGAGCAGCACGCCATACATCGACCCGCGCCCGCCAAAGATGCTCACGCCGCCGAACAGCACCGCCGCGATCACCGAAAGCTCGAAGCCCTCGCCGTTGTCGCCGCGCGCGCTCGTGAAGCGCAGCGTATAGACAATGCCCGCGAGCGCGCTCATCACGCCCGACATCACGAACAGGCGCAGCTTGATCTTCGGCACGTCGATGCCCGAGAACGATGCGGCCGTACTGTTCGCGCCGATCGCGTAGAGGCTGCGGCCGAAAGCGGTCGCCTGCAGCAGGATCGTGAACACGATGGCGCATGCCGCGACGATCAGGAACGGCAGCGGAATGAACGTGCTGCCCAGGTTGCTCATGCCAAAGAGCGTATAGCCCGGCGGAAAGTCGGCAATCGCCTGGTCGCCGAGCAGCACGTAAGCCAGCCCGCGAAAGAGCGCGAGCGTGCCGATCGTCACCGCCAGCGAAGGCAGATTGAGCTTCACGATCACGAGCCCGTTGAAGAGGCCCGCGAGGCCGCCCGCCACGAGCACGAGCGCCATGGCGAGGGGCATCGGCAAGCCCATGTGCCAAAGCACGCCGAGCAACGCACTCGAAGCGCCGAGCACCGAGGCCACGGAAAGATCGATTTCGGCGGCGACGATGATGAGCGTCATCGGCAACGCCATGAGCGCGACTTCGGTGAGATCGGCGAGCACGTTGCTGATATTCGCGCCCGTGAGGAACACGGGTGAGAGCACGCGCCCCACCACCAGCGAGGCAATGAGAATGACGACGAGCAGCGCTTCCCAGCTAAGCGGCAAGCCGGGCTTGCGCGTGAGCAGCGCGGCGTCGGGTTTCGGGGCGTTCTTAGCCATGGTCGCGTTTCCTCATCATGCGTTTTGCCACGGAGCGGGCGAGCAGCGTATCGGCGGCGATGGCGGCCACGATCAGCGCGCCTTGAATCGCCTGTTCCCAGAATGGCGAGACATGCAGCACCACGAGCGCAATGCTGATCACGCCCAGCACGAGCGCGCCGAGCGTCGCGCCGAGTATCGTGCCCACGCCGCCCGTGATCGCCACGCTGCCAACCACGGCGGCCGCGACCACCTGCAGTTCGATGCCGTTCGCGGTGCTCGCATCCACGGTGCCGAAGCGGGAGAGCCACAGCGCGCCAGCCAGGCCCGCTATCGCGCCGCTGATCAGAAAGCCCGTCGCGACACGGCGCTCCACATTGATGCCGGCAAGCCGCGCCGCTTCCGGGTTCGAGCCAATCGCGTAGTACTCGCGGCCCGGCCGGAACTGCTTGAGATACACCGAAAGTCCGGCGAGCAATACGAGCGCGATGAGCGCCAGCACCGGAATGCCGAGCACCGAGCCCGTGGCGAGCCGCGAAAACGCATCGGGCAGGCTCGTGGCGTTGATCTGCCCGCCGTGCACCCACGCATAATCGGCGCCGCGGAAAATGTAGAGCGTGGAGAGCGTCGCGACGAGCGACGGCACACGCCCTACTGCCACGAGCAACGCATTGATTGCGCCCGCAACGAGTCCGATGGCAAGCCCCGCGACGAGCGCAACGAGCACCGGCATATGCGGGAACGCCACGTAAAGACTGCCCACGCCATAGGCGCTGATGCCGACCGTCGACCCGATCGAGAGATCGATATGGCGCATCAGGATCACGATCGTCATGCCCGCCGTGAGCAAGCTCACGATGGAGACGTTCAGCAGCACGTCGCGCAGATTCTGCAGATTGAGGAATTGCGGCCGCGCGAGCGCCGTGCCGCCCACGATCAGCAGCAGGACGACGAAGAGCGTGGTCTCGCGGCTGCGCGCCAGCGCTTCGGCCCACGCGCCAGCGTTGCGCCGCTGCGCGCGCGGCTCGCCGCCGTGCAAGGGATGAGGAGAAGTGGAATGGCGCATCATGCGGCGTGCCCCAGATGAATGTTGGTCTCGCCGAGCGCGGCGCTCATGATGCGCTCTTCGTTGGCGTCGGCGCGCGCAATATCGGCCGTAATGCGGCCTTCGTGCATGACGAGCACGCGGTCCGCCATGCCGAGCACTTCGGGCAGTTCGCTCGAAATCATCAGCACGGCCATGCCCTCTTTCACGAGTTCTGCGAGTGCGCCGTAGACTTCCGCCTTCGCGCCCACGTCAATGCCGCGCGTCGGTTCGTCGATGATGAGCACCTTCGGTCCTGTGGCAAGCCACTTGCCGAGCACCACCTTCTGCTGGTTGCCGCCCGAAAGCGTGCCCACCGGTGCGTTCAGATCGCTCGCCTTCAGGCGCAGGCGCGTGCCCCACTGTCCGGCCAGCTGCACTTCGCGCCCCGTGGAGATGAGGCCGAAGCGCACGAGCCGCCCGAGCACCGTGAGCGACGCATTGCGCGCAATGCTCAGTTCGAGGGCAAGGCCTTGCTGACGCCGGTCCTCCGGCACGAGCGCAAGGCCTGCTTTCACAGCAGCGGCGGGCATGCCGGACGCGAGCGGCTTGCCCGCGATCTGGACTTGCCCCGCATCACACGGATCGATGCCGAATATGGCGCGCGCCACTTCGCTGCGCCCCGCGCCCACGAGCCCCGCAAGCGCGACGATCTCGCCCGCGCGCACGTCGAACGATATGTCCTTGAATACACCGCGGCGCGTGAGCCCGCGCACCCGCAGCATCACGTCGCCTGGCTGCACTTCGGCCTTCGGGTAGAACGTGGCGAGGTCGCGCCCCACCATCTTCGCGACGATGTCCTGAGTCTTGAGCGTGGCCGTGGGTGCGTCGAACACCTTGGCGCCGTCACGCATGATCGTCACGTGCTGCGTGAGCGCGAACACTTCTTCGAGCCGGTGCGTGATGAAGAGAATCGCCACGCCCCGGTCGCGCAACGTGCGGGCTATCGTAAAGAGCCGCTCGACTTCGGGCAGCGAAAGCGCGGCAGTCGGCTCGTCCATGATGAGCACGTTCGCGTTGAGCGACAGCGCCTTCGCAATCTCGATCACCTGCTGGTCCGCAATCGAAAGGCCGCGCACGAGCCGCTCTGCCTTCAGTTCGACACCGAGCGATTCGAGCAGCGCCGCCACTTCGCGATGCATCGTGTCGTAGTCGATGCGGCCCACGCGATCCACGGGCTGACGGCCCATATAGATGTTCTCCGCAATCGAAAGATCGAAGAACAGCGTGGGCTCCTGATAGATCACCGCGATGCCAGCGTCGCGGGCCTGGGCAGGCGTTGCAAACGCGCGCGCCACGCCGTCGATGCGCATTTCGCCACCATCGGGCTGGTGCACGCCCGCGAGAATCTTCACGAGCGTCGACTTGCCCGCGCCGTTCTCGCCGAGCAGCGCGTGCACCTCGCCGGACATGAGCCTCAAGCTGCCGTCGATGAGCGCGCGCACGCGCCCGAACGACTTGCTCGCGTTACGCAACTCGAGCCGCGGAGTGCCGCCGGCCGTGACTTTTTCTGCTTCCACACCTGTCTCCATGTCGTTGCGCACACACTCAAATGCGGTAGATACGTTCAGCGTTGCCGCGAAATAGCGCCGCGTGCTCGCTCTCGCTCGCGCCGCTCACGATCGACGCGTACGTGTGCCAAAGCTTCGAATAGCCGCCGAACAGGCGGTCCACCGGAAAGTTCGAGGCGAACATCGCGCGGTCCGCGCCGAATGCGTCGATCGCTTCCAGCACATAAGCGCGCAGGCTCTCGACGCTCCATTCATGGTCGAACATCGCCAGTCCGCTGATTTTCACGGCTACGTTCGGGCACGCCGCGAGCAGGCGCAGGCCTTCTCGCCACGCACGGTAGCCCGCCACGCTGTTGCGGTCGACGAACATGCCCGCGTGGTTGACTACTAGCTGGATGCCGGGATGCGCTTGCGCGAGTGCGGCCGCCTCTTCCATCTGCGAGGGATAAATCTGCAGGTCGAACGAAAGCCCATGCTTCTCCAGCAGCGCGAAGTTCTCACGCCATGTCGCCTCGCGCATGTAGTGCCGGCCCACGTAGTCGTAGAGCTTGCTTTCGTGGACGTTGAGAATCTGGCGAATGCCGCGTGTGCGAGCGAAGGCGGCGTGCGCTTCGAGTACGGCGGCCGCGTTCGGCGCACTCAGGTCGCATGCGGCCACGATGGCGTCAGGCAATGCGCGTGCTTCACCCGAATTCGCTGCGTTGTCCGCAATCGACTCCAGCCAGCGCGTTTCCTCCACCGGATCTTCAGGATCGTGATTCGCCTCGACGTGCACGACCTTGAGCACGTCGATGTCGCCCGCCTCGCGCAGCAGGTCGTCAGGCAGATAGTTGTGCTTGAGCTCGCGCGCATCGCCCACGAACGACGTGCCCGGATTCGCGAGCCACGGGTAATGATGCGTATCGAGGTTCCAGAAGTGGACGTGCGGATCGACGACCTGCATGGCATGCTCCTCGCGTGTGCTCAAGGCAAATGGAAAACCTGCACAAGTGGCTGTTGCAGCGGCACGTTGTGCGCGTCCGTTTGCATGATGTCGGCCATGTAATCCCACCATTTGCGCATGACGGGCAACTCGGGCAGCGCGTCCATGGTGTGATCGTCGCGGCGTTCGAGCACGGCGAAGAGATGGTGCGTCGCCTCGTCGAGAAAGATGCGGTAATTTTTCACGCCCGCATCGCGCAGCGCGCTCGCGAGTTCGGGCCAGATTTCGCGGTGACGCCGCTCGTATTCGTCCCGCTTGCCGGGATCGAGCTGCATGCGAAACGCAATTGTCTCCATGATCGTGTCTCCGTCCAGCCTTGTTTCGGCGTGCGCTTCATTGCGCCTCGCGCGCGTTGCCTCGGTGTTTGCCCTGGCTTCGCAGCGCGCAACGGCACGCGTTTTTACGTAGTTAGCCGCGTTGTGATCCGACTATAATTCCCGCATCGATAGCCAACCAATCCGATGTTGGGATCGGGCGATGCACAAACCGGATCGCTCCATGAATCATCAAACTGCCGTCGTCGCACTCGTCAACCGGCTCAGATTCAAACATCTCGCCTTGCTCGTCGCACTCGACGACGCGCGCAACGTTCATCAAGCCGCCGACGCCATCAACGTCGCCCAACCCAGCGCGAGCCGCATGCTGAGCGACATCGAAGAAGCGTTCGGCTTCCGGCTCTTCGAGCGCAATGCGCGCGGCATGCAGCCCACCGCGCTTGGCGTCGTCACGCTCGCCTACGCGCGCCGCGCGCTCGCCGAACTCACGCGCTTTGCCGAAGACCTCGACGTGAAGCGCCGCGGCGGTCACGGCCAGCTCACCGTGGGCGCGATCATGGGCGCCGCGCCGGACCTGCTCGCGCAAGCCGTCGCCACGCTCAAGACCGAACGGCCGCTGCTGCACGTGCGCATCCTCGGCGAAACGAGCGACCAGGTCGTGCAACTGCTGCATCGCCGCGAAGTCGATCTCGCGCTCGGGCGCCTCACCACGCCGCTGCAGCACAACGATTTCAGCTTCGAGCCCATCGCACGCGAAACGCTCGTGCTCGTGGTGCGCGCGCGCCATCCGCTTGCGCGGCGCGAACACGTCACGCTCGCGGAGCTGATGGACTGGCCATGGGTGGCACAGCCCATTGCGAGCCCCGCGCGCGAGTTGTTCGAAGGCGAACTTGCGCGTGCCGGTCTTGGCACGCCCGCCAATCTCACTGAGTCGGCCTCGATCTTCGCCACGCTGCAACTGCTCGAAAGCTTCGACGCCGTGGCCATGCTGCCCGAGCCGGTCGTGCGCGACCATGTGCGCGGCAAGCTGCTCGTCGTGCTGCCGCTCGAAATCGGCAAGAGCCTGCCGGGCTACGGCGTGCTCACGCGCAAGAACGAGCCGCTTGCCGAGCCCGCCGAACATTTCGTCGGCTTGTTGCGGCGCTTTTCGCAGCCCTTCAAGATGGACGATATCGCTCACGGTGGTTCGCACGCAGCCGCGCTCGCTCCTCATTGATGCGTTTGCCCCAGGCTCATTGCAGATTCACAAAGAGCCCGCCGTCGACGAGCAACGCCGCGCCCGTCACATAGCGCGCGCGGTCCGAGGCGAGAAACACCACGCATTCGGCCACGTCCTCCGGCGCACCCAGGCGCCCGAGCGGAATGCGCTTTTCGAAGTACTCGCGTTTGCTTTCGTCGCTCAAGTCTTCGGCGTTCAGGTCGGTGGCGATCGTGCCCGGCATCACCGAATTGCAGCGTATGCCATAGGGTCCCAGCGCAATCGCGCAAGACTGCATGAGCGAATGCACGCCGGCCTTGGTCGGCGTGTAGTGCGTTTGCATGCCGCCGCCCACGAGCGCGCTGATCGAACTCGTCGCCACGATCGCGCCGCCCGTGCCCTGCTCCTTCATTTGACGCGCAACGGCCTGGGTCACATAGAACGCGCCGTTCAGGTTCACGCCTATTGTGCGTTCGAGCACGGCGGGCGGCATGTCGAGAAACGAGTGGAACGGGCAGATACCCGCATTGCTTGCGAGCACATCGACCTTGCCGAAGCGCTCCACCGTCTGCCTCACGAGGTCCACGCCGGTTTGCGGCGCGGCCACGTTGCCTTCCAGCGCAATCGCGCGGCGCCCTAGCCGCTCGATCTCGCCCACGACCTCGTCGATCGCCGAGCGGCGGCCGTACGAGGCGTCGTTGTCGCCCCAGTAGTTGATCGCGACATCGGCGCCCTCGCGGGCGCTGGCAATCGCAATGGCGCGGCCGATGCCGCGCGAACCGCCGGTGACGATCACCACCTTGTCCTTGAGCAGCACGTGCTTTCTCCTCGTAGCTTTCGATGAGCCTCGATCAGCGCGCTTTCGCTGCGCTTAATGTGTATAAGGACGCGACAGTTTGCAGTCCGGATTAAGCCGCACGCCGAAGCCAGGCGCATCCGGCACCTTGAGGCGGCCCTTCACCGGCACCGGTTCGTCGAGCAGCAGCGGCGTGAACATCGGCACCACCTTGTCGGCCTTCGGCGCCATCATGAGGAATTCCGCGAACGGCGAATTGTGGCGCGTCACGACGAAGTGATAGCTGTACACCGACGAGCCATGCGGAACGACCAGCACATTGTGCGCGTCGGCGAGCGCCGAAATCTTGATGAGTTCGGTCATGCCGCCGCACCAGTTCACGTCAGGCTGGATCAGGTCGCAGCACCCCATTTCCAGCAGCATGCGAAAGCCCCAGCGCGTGGCCTCGTGTTCGCCCGTGGAGACCATCATGCCGCGCGGCACGTTGCGGCGCAGTTCGGCATAGCCCCAGTAGTCGTCGGGCGGCAGGCATTCCTCGATCCACTTGAGGTTGTACTCCTGCGCGGCTTGCGCGAGGCGCGTGGCATAGCGCACGTCGAGGCTCATCCAGCAGTCATACATAAGCCAGAAGTCGTCGCCCACGCGCTCGCGCATCGTAGCGAGCAGTTCGATGTTCTTCCGGAGGCCCTCCTCGCCTTCGGCCGGACCGTGCAGCAACGGCAGCTTGCCGCCGATGAAGCCCATTTCCTTCGCGAGGTCGGGGCGCGCACCGGTCGCGTAGAACATCAGCTCGTCGCGCACCGGGCCGCCGAGCAGTTGATACACAGGCTCCTTGCGAATCTGCCCGAGCAGGTCCCACAGCGCGAGATCGACGCCCGAAATGGTGTTGAGCACAACGCCCTTGCGGCCGTAGTAGAGCGTGGCGTAGTACATCTGATCCCACATCTTCTCGATGTCGGTAACGACCTGCCCTTCGAGAAAGCGCGCGAGATGCTTCTCGACGATGAACGCGCCGATCTCGCCGCCCGTGGTCACGGCAAAGCCCACGGTGCCGTCGCTCGCCTCCACTTCCACGACGAGCGTGCCGAGCACGTCGATGCCGAACGAGCGGCGGCTCTGGCGATACTCGGGATAGCGCGCCATGGGCGTGGAAATGTGGTCGTCGATCCAGTGGCCGTCGGGTTGATCGTGATAGTCGGCGCCGCCGCCGCGCACGGTGAAGGCTCGCACGTGTTTGATGGTTGGCATGGCCATGTGACGTAGCTCCTGTGTAGTGGATTAACGCGCGCGCCGCACGGGCGGCTCGAACGAACGAGCCGCCGGGGTAACGGCGCGCGGCGCGACGATAAGGATGAGCAGCGCGGCGGCAATGCTCGCAAGGCCGAGCAGTTCGAGGCCCGCCGCGTGTGAAGCGAAGTTCCGGTCGGCGGCGGCGCGCAGCATCGGCGCGACGAAACCGCCCAGACCGCCGAGCGAGTTGATGAGCGCAATACCGCTGGCCGAGGCCGCGCCCGCAAGGTCGCGCGCCGGGAAGGTCCAGAAGAGCGGCTGCGCCGCAATGAAGCCGCTTGCAGCGAAACACAGGCCGACCATCGCGACGATCGCGCCCGCCGTGCCGCCAAGACCGCCCGCCAGGCCCGAGACCACAATGCCGGCACCCGACATCACGAGCAGGCGCGCAGCCCACGCACGATGACCGCCCAGGCGGTCCGCGCGGCGCGGCACGATCCACGTGAGCGCCACGGCGCACAGCCAGGGCACCGCCGCGAGCAGGCCCACCTTCAATCCCACGGATGCGCCCACGATCGAGGCCACCTGTTGCGGCAAAAAGAAGATCACGCCGTACACGCTCATCTGGATCAGCGCGTAGATGCCGGCATAGGCGAGCACGCGGCGGTCGAACAACGCAGCGAGCGCATCGCGCGGACCATGCGCGGCGGCCTCGCGCGCATCGAGCTGGATCGCGCTGCAAAGCGCGCGGCGTTCGTCGGCGTTCAGCCAGCGCGCGTCCTCGGGCTTGTCGACGAGATACCAGAAAGCCCACACGCCCACGACCGAGGCAAGGCCGCCCTCTACGAGAAAGAGCCATTTCCAGCCCGCGAGCCCGAAGGTGCCGTGCATGTCGATCAGAAGTCCTGACAACGGCCCGCCGAAGATGAACGCAAGCGGCGCGCCGAAATAAAACACGCCGATCGCGCGCGCACGCGAGGACTGCGGGAACCACTGCGTGAGGTAATAGATGATGCCGGGGAAGAAGCCCGCTTCGGCCACGCCCAGCAGGAATCGCAGCACGTAGAACGAGGTAGGCGACTGCACCCACGCCATGGCCGCGGAAATCAGGCCCCACGTGACCATGATGCGGCACATCCAGATGCGCGCGCCCACGCGGTGCAGCGCGAGATTGCTCGGCACTTCGAACAGCGCGTAGCCGACGAAGAACACGCCGGCGCCGAAGGCAAATGCCGCATCCGACAGCCCCGTATCGTGCTGCAGCGCCTTTTGCGCGAAGCCGATATTCGCGCGGTCGAGAAACGCGAGCACGTACATCAAGAGCAGGAACGGCAAGAGGCGGCGCATGGCCTTGCGGCCAGCGGCTTCTGCCAGGGTGGGTGCCAAGCCAGGTGCCTCGATCGACATCAATGTCTCCTGTCGGCGCTTGTCTGTTACCGCTGCGCCGTTATCGTGTTCCCGCGCGCTCAATCAGACCCATGCGCGCGGGTCATGCTTGCCGCCTCAGTACGTTGCGCGTCCGCCCGAAAGATCGAACACCGAACCGGTGCTAAATGCGCAGTCTTCCGTCGTGAGCCACACGATCATCGAAGCGGCCTCGTCCGGCATCAGGAAGCGGTTCATCGGGATCTTGGCGAGCATGTAGTCGATATGCTGCTGCGACATCGAATCGAAGATCTCGGTCTTGGCCGCCGCCGGCGTCACGGCATTGACGAGCACGCCCTTCGTGGCAAGCTCCTTGCCGAGCGACTTGGTGAGCCCGATCACTCCGGCCTTCGATGCACTGTAGTGCGAAGCATTCGGATTGCCTTCCTTGCCGGCCACGGAGGCGATATTGACGATGCGCCCATACCCCTGCTCGATCATGCGCGGCACCACGGCGCGGCAGGTGAGGTAGCTGCCGATCAGATTCACTTCGATCACGCGGCGCCACACCTCCACGGGCAACTCCCACGTGAGGCCATTGCCGCCCGTAATGCCTGCGCTGTTCACGAGCGCGTGAATCGCGCCGTGCGTCTTCACGGTTTGCTGCGCGGCGGCCTCGACCGACGCTTCATCGGTCAACTCGACTGTCACCACCGAGACATTGCCAAGCTCCGACAACTCGCTGCGCGCGCGCTCGAGCCGCTCGGCGTCGATGTCCCACAACGCGACCGCCGCGCCCGAGCGCAGTGCGCGTTGTGCCACGGCATAACCCAGACCGCGTGCGCCGCCCGTCACCACCATCACGCGATTCTTCAGATCCAGTTGATTCATTGCGCCTGCCCTCCTTGTTCCGCCACGAGGCGTTGCTGTTGTTCGCCGAGCCCGCTCGCGCCGAGGCGCATGGTCTGGCCCGCGCGCAGATAGATCGGCTCGGGCTTCTGCCCCATGCCCACGCCCGGCGGCGTGCCGGTCGAGATCACATCGCCGGGCTGCAGGCTCATGAACTGGCTGATATAGGAAACGAGCGTGGCCACGTCGAAGATCATCGTGCGCGTGTTGCCGTTCTGGTAGCGCTTGCCGTCGACTTCGAGCCACATGTCGAGCGCCTGCGGGTCGGCGACTTCGTCGCGTGTGACGAGCCAGGGGCCGAGCGGCGCGAAAGTGTCGTAGCCCTTGCCCTTGTCCCATTGGCCACCGCGCTCGATCTGCCATTCGCGCTCGGAAACATCGTTGACCACGCAATAACCGGCCACATAATCGAGCGCACGCTCGCGCGGCACATTGCGCGCTTCTTCGCCGATCACAACACCTAGCTCGACTTCCCAGTCGACCTTCTTCGCGCCCGGAGGAATCAGCACGTCGTCGTTGGGGCCGGTGACGGAACTCGTTGCCTTGAGGAAGAGCACCGGCTCCTTGGGCACGGGCATATTCGATTCGGCGGCGTGGTCGGAGTAGTTGAGGCCCACGCAGACGATCTTGCCGACGCCGCCCACGCACGGGCCCAGGCGGGTGTTGGCGGGAACGAGCGGCAAGGCGGTGAGATCGAGTGCCGCGAGTTCGCGCAGCGCAGCCGCGCCGAGGCGCTTGCCGGCCACGTCTGGCGTGACGCCGGAGAGATCACGCACGCGCCCCTCGTTGTCGATCACACCCGGCTTTTCAGCCCCCTTACTGCCCCAGCGGACCAGCTTCATGTGGCGTCTCCTGATATTGGAATGCATCGTTGACAGCCAATATAGGTGCGCCGCGATAGCCGAACAATCCGAAAGCCGCATGAGGCGATAGCGAAACCGGATCGCGCCCTTTCAAACGTTATGCGTTATAGATACGCAGATAAACAAAAGCCCGCGAACGCCTTGACGTTCGCGGGCTTTGTGCACTGCAACGCGCCTGCGAGACAGGCGCGACGGGCATCAGTGCATTGCGTGCAGGTAATGATAGAGACCGGCCGCAGCCGCGCCGCCGGCAAGCGGGCCGAACACCGGAATCCACGCATAGCGCCAGTCGCTGTCGCGCTTGCCCGGAATGGGCAGCAGCGCGTGCATGATGCGCGGCGAGAGATCGCGCGCCGGGCTCATCGCATAGCCGGTCGGGCCGCCGAGCGAAATGCCGATGCCGAGCACGAGCAGGCCCACGGGCAGCGCGTCGAGCGCGCCGAGGCCCACCTGCGGCGAGGCCAGATAGAGCACGCCCAGAATCAGCACGAAGGTGCAGATCGCTTCCGTCAACACGTTGTGCCGCTTGCTGCGAATAGCAGGCGCCGTGCAAAACACCGCGAGCTTGATATCCGGATCGGCTTCGTTTGCGAAGTGCTGGCGATAGGCGAGCCACACGAGCAGTGCGCCCGCCATGCCGCCGAGCATCTGCGCCGCGATATAGCCGCCGACCTTCGACCAGGCGAACTTGCCCGCCAGCGCGAGGCTGATCGTCACGATGGGGTTGAGGTGCGCGCCGCTGAACGAGGCCGTCACGTAGACCGCCACGAACACGGCCATGGCCCAGCCCATCACGATGACGATGAGGTCGGCGCCCTTGCCCTTCGTTTTCGCGAGCAGCACGTTGGCGACAGCGCCGTTGCCTAGCAGCACGAGAATGGCCGTGCCAATGAATTCCGCAAGATAGGGTGACATGATTGTCGAAGTCTCTCTCTGCCCGCGCGGCGCATGCGCATGTAGCGCATGCGAACCCGCTGCGGGTTATGTTAATTAGTTATGCTTGTTTGTTTGAAAGGCGGATTGCGCGGCTCAGTGCGAGTCGTCCGCCCAGGCCTTGGCCGCACGCACCGCGCGCTGCCAGCCCGCGCGGCAGGCGTCGACCTGCGCGGCCGGCATCGACGGCGAGAAACGCCGGTCGAGTTTCCACTGGGTCTGCAACTCGCCCACGTTTTGCCAGTAGCCCGTTGCAAGGCCCGCGAGGTAGGCCGCGCCGAGCGCCGTGGTTTCGGTGATCTTCGGGCGTACCGCATCCACGCCGAGCAGGTCTGCCTGGAACTGCATGAGCAGATTGTTCGCGCTCGCGCCGCCGTCCACGCGCAACTCGCCCACGCTGATACCCGAATCCGCTTCCATCGCAGCCAGCACGTCGAGCGACTGGTACGCGATCGAATCGAGCGCCGCGCGCGCAAGATGCGCCGAGGTCGTGCCGCGCGTCACGCCGAACAGCGTGCCGCGTGCGTGCGCGTTCCAGTGCGGCGCGCCGAGGCCCGCGAAGGCCGGCACGAGGTACACGCCATCCGTATGCGGCACGCTCGCGGCGAGCGCCTCGATTTCCGGCGCGCTCTTGATAATGCCCATGCCGTCGCGCAGCCACTGCACCACCGCGCCCGCAATGAAGATGCTGCCTTCGAGCGCGTAGTTGACCTCGTCGCCGATCTGCCAGGCAATCGTCGTCACGAGGTTGTTCTTCGACTCGATGGGCTTCGTGCCCGTGTTCATCATCAGGAAGCAGCCCGTGCCGTAGGTGTTCTTCACCATGCCCGTGCTCGTGCACATCTGGCCGAACATCGCGGCCTGCTGGTCGCCCGCGATGCCGGCCAGCGGAATCTTCGAGGCGAACACCGTGGTCTTGGTCGGACCATAAATTTCGGATGACGAACGGACTTCGGGCAGCATGCTGCGCGGAATTTCGAGCGCGTCGAGCAGCTCGTCGTCCCATTGGCGCGTGTGAATGTTGAAGAGCATGGTGCGCGACGCGTTCGTCACGTCGGTCACGTGCAGTTCGTGCTTCGTGAAGTTCCACACGAGCCAGCTGTCCACGGTGCCGAACGCCAGCTTGCCTTGACGCGCTTTTTCGCGTGCGCCGGGCACGTTGTCGAGAATCCAGCGGATCTTGGTGCCCGAGAAGTACGAGTCGATCGGCAAGCCGGTCTTCGCGCGCACTTTTTCTTCGAGGCCGCGCTCCTTGAGCGAGTCGCAGAAGTCGGCCGTGCGGCGGTCCTGCCACACAATGGCGTTATAGATGGGATGGCCCGTTTCCCGGTCCCAGACGATGGTCGTCTCGCGCTGGTTCGTAATGCCAATCGCGGCGATATTGGTGCCGTTCAGGCCCGCGCGCGTGACGGCCTCGGCGGCCACGCCGGCCTGCGTCGACCAGATTTCCTGCGGATCGTGCTCGACCCAGCCCGGCTGCGGATAAATCTGCTCGAATTCCTTTTGAGCGACCGAAACGATATTGCCCTGGCGGTCGAACAGCATGGCGCGCGAACTCGTGGTGCCCTGGTCGAGCGCAAGAATGTACTGTTCCTGCATGTCTCTCATCTCCGTGTGTACTAGTTGTGATTGTGCGCCGTGGGGGACGGCGCGGGGGGTACGTGCCTGGTATTACGTAAAAACGCTTGCGTGGTGCCGGCGAACTTCAGTGCTGCGCGGTCGCCGTCGCGCTTGATGCGGCAAACCAGTGATCGATTGCGGCGGTCACGCCATTGAGCGTGCCCGGTTCGACATGCAGGCCCAGCTTCGAGCGGCGCCACAGCACATCTTCGGCGCGCGTGGCCCATTCGGCGGCGCGCAAATAGCGCAATTCGGCCTCGTAGATGCCCGGCGCGACTTCGGCGCCGAGGTCCGCGAGCGATTGCGCGTTGCCCACGAGACGTTCGGCGCGCGTGCCGTACGCACGCGCGTAGCGGCGCGCAAGCGCGGCAGGCAGCCACGCGTGGCGCTTCGCGAATGCCTGCGCAAAGGGCTCGAAACGCGCGTTCGCGATATCGCCGCCGGGCAACGGCGCGCCCGCCGTCCACGAAGGCGCGGCGTGGCCGAGCGCGCGGCACAGCATGTCCGAAGCCTCTTCCGCGAGCTTGCGGAAGGTCGTGATCTTGCCGCCGAACACCGAAAGCAGAGGCGCGCCAGCGGTTTCGTCGAGTTCGAGCTTGTAGTCGCGCGTGACGGCGGACGCATTTTCCGCGCCCTCTTCCTCGAGCAGCGGACGCACGCCCGAGTAAGTCCATTGCACGTCGGCGGGCGAGATCTTGCGCTTGAAATAGCGGTTGATCGACTCGCACAGATAGCGCGTTTCGTCGCCGTCGATCGACACCTTCGCGGGGTCGTTGTGATACTCCACGTCGGTCGTGCCGATGAGCGTGAAGTCATGTTCGTACGGAATCGCGAAGATGATGCGCTTGTCGGGGTTCTGGAAGATGTACGCGTGGTCGTGATCGAACAGGCGCTTCGTCACAATATGGCTGCCCTTCACGAGCCGCACGCTGTGCTGCGCGCCGCGCCCGAGCGCGCCGTGCAGGACCTCGCCCACCCACGGGCCGGCCGCGTTGGCGATGGCGCGCGCACGCACGTCGAAGGTGCTGCCGTCCGGGCGGCGCAGCAGCGCCTGCCATTCACCAGCCGCGCCACCCGCACCGTTCGCGACATTCGTGCGCACGGCGGAAACCAGCTTCGTACGCGTGAGGATGTCCGCGCCGCGCTCCTGCGCGTCGAGCGCGTTGAGCACGACGAGGCGCGCGTCGTCGACCCAGCCGTCCGAATAGACGAAACCGCGCTGGATCGAATCGATGAGCGGCTCGCCCGCCGCATGGCGGCGCATGTCGATGCCGCGCGAGCCCGGCAGCAGCTCGCGCTTCGCCAGATGATCGTAGAGGAACAGGCCCATGCGAATGAGCCATGCGGGGCGCAGGTTCGGCATGTGCGGCATGACGAAACGCAGCGGCCACATGATGTGGGGCGCCGCGCGCAAGAGCGTTTCGCGCTCCTGCAGCGCCTTGCGCACGAGCCCGAATTCCTTGTACTCGAGATAGCGCAGCCCGCCGTGAATCAGCTTGGTGCTGGACGACGAGGTATGCGAGGCGAGGTCGTCCTGCTCGCAAAGGAGCACCGACAATCCGCGGCCGGCCGCGTCGCGCGCGATGCCCGCGCCGTTGATCCCGCCGCCCACAACGAGCAGATCGTACCGGTTCTGTTGAGTCACCCTGCTGTGTCCCTGAAAGAAAAACGAACCTGGGAATGTTCGAATTCGAAATTTATCGAACATTAACGAAAAAGTAAAGGTTCGATTTAGCAGAGAAAGAATGGAAAGGCGCGCGTAAACGAACATGGTTCGAACATGTTTCGAACGTTCGTCAGGCGCGAATGAAAACGGGGCGCCAACACGTTTGCGCGAGGCAACGCGTCGAATTGCAGATCGGAAAGGAAGAAAACGCGCGGACGGCGCGCGCCTCAGATAAAGCGCGTAGGCAAATCCGGCGGCTTACGCCGCGACGTGAACCTGCGTGCCCGCCGCGAGCACCGCCTCGTTCATTTCCTCGGGCAGCGGCTGGTCGGTGAAGAGCGCGTGAACCTGGCTCAGATGCCCCTGGCGCACGAGCGCGGGGCGGCCGACCTTCGAATGATCGGCGACGAGATAAACCGTGCGCGCATGCTCGATGATGGCCTGCGCCACGCGCACCTCGCGCGTGTCGAAGTCGCGCAGCGTGCCGTCGGTTTCGATGGCCGAGGTGCCGATGATCGCGTAATCCACCTTGAACTGGCGGATGAAGTCGATGGTGTGCTCGCCGACGATGCCTTTGTCCCAGGGCCGCACCACGCCGCCGGTGATCATGACTTCACAGTCGGGATAGCCGCTCATTACGCTCGCCACGTTCAGGTTGTTCGTGACGACGCGCAGGCCCTGATGATGATTGAGCGCGCGCGCGACTTCCTCGGTCGTGGTGCCGAGGTTGATGAAGAGCGAAGCCTGATCGGGAATGTGCTGGGCCGCGAGCGCCGCGATACGGCGCTTCTCCTCATGAAACATGTGTTGCCGCGCGCTGTACGAGACGTTTTCCGCGCTCGTGGGCAGGCTCGCGCCGCCGTGATAGCGGCGCAGCAGATTCATGTCGGCGAGCCAGTTCACGTCGCGGCGAATGGTCTGCGGCGTGACGTCGAAATGCGAGGCGAGATCGTCGACCGTGACGAAGCCGTCGCGTTGCACCCATTCGAGCATTTCCTGCTGGCGCGCGTTCAGGGTGAGGCGAGGATCTCGTGTCATTGGCTCTTTTGGCAGACGTATGAGGACTTGGCCTATTGTAAAGGCTCGCCCACCCGATTCAGGAGAAAGCCGGTTAATCGGGACTGCGGGCGCCCCCAGGGTTCCCCCTGCGCTTCCGTTAAAATGCTGCGCTTTCTCCGCTCACCCGCCGCTCCCGATGCAATCCGCCTCATCAACCCCGCGCGCCGCCTCCCACGGCGCCGACGAAAACGAAACCACCCACGACCTCGTCTACGGCCCGAACGATCGCCCCGCGCCGACCATCGCCTTCGTGGCCGCGCTCCAGCATCTGCTCGCGATCCTCGTGCCTATCGTCACGCCGGGCCTCCTGATCTGCCAGGCGCTGGGCGTTTCCAGCCGCGACACCACGCTGATCGTCTCGATGTCGCTGGTCATTTCCGGCATCGCCACGTTCCTGCAATGCAAGCGCGTCGGGCCGCTCGGCGCGGGCCTGCTCATCGTCCAGGGCACGAGCTTCAACTTCGTCGGCCCGCTCATCGCGGGCGGCAGCCTCATGGTCAAACAGGGCACACCGGTCGAAACCGTGATGGCTGCGATATTCGGCGTCGTCATCGCCGGCTCGTTCGTCGAAATGGCGGTGTCGCGCATCCTGCCCTTCATCAAGCGGCTCATCACGCCGCTCGTCACCGGCATCGTCGTGCTGCTGATCGGCCTCACGCTCATCAAGGTCGGCCTCATCAGCATGGGCGGCGGCTATGGCGCCATCGCCAAGGGCAATTTCGCGAGCGTCCAGAACCTCACGCTCTCTGGGCTCGTGCTCGGCGCCATCATCGTGCTCAACCGCGTGCCCATCGTCTGGGTGCGCAGCACGGCGCTCGTCATCGCCCTCGCCATCGGCTATATCGTTGCGGGCGCAATGGGTCGGCTCGACTTCACCGGCGCGCGCGAAGCCGCGCTGTTCCAGATTCCGACCCCGCTGCACTTCGGCCTCGGCTTTTCGTGGTCGCTCTTCGTGCCCATGCTGATCATCTACCTCGTGACCTCGCTCGAAGCGATCGGCGACGTCACCGCCACCAGCAAGGTCTCGAAAGAGCCGGTGGAAGGTCCGGTGTGGATGCAGCGCATCAAGGGCGGCGTGCTCGTGAACGGCTTCAATTCGCTGCTCGCCGGTTTCTTCAACACGTTCCCCAGCTCCGTGTTCGCGCAGAACAACGGCGTGATCCAGCTCACCGGCATCGCCAGCCGCCACGTGGGCCTGTGGATCGCGGGCATGCTCGTCGTGCTGGGCCTCTTCCCGAGCGTGGCCGGCGTGCTGCAGGCCGTGCCCGAGCCCGTGCTGGGCGGCGCGGCCATGGTGATGTTCGGCGCGGTAGCCGCTTCGGGCATCAACATCCTCGCGGGCACGCGCCTCGACCGCCGCGCCCTGCTCATCATCGCGGTGTCGCTCGCGCTGGGCCTTGGCGTCTCGCAGGTGCCGGAGATCCTGACCAGCCTCCCGCATGCGCTCAAGAACGTGCTGGAGTCGGGCGTTGCCACGGGCGGCATCTGCGCGCTCGTGATGAACTGGTTCCTGCCGGAAACGCGCTAACGCGCCGAGCGTGCGGCCCCGACGCCGGGCCGTGCGCTTTTTTATTGACCGCAATTTCCAATTTACTGGATAATGACTCCATCATCTTGGAAGCAAACCCAATGGACAGCCCGACCGACGCCGGAATCAACGAGCGTATCGCCCGCTGCGTGCGCGACTTGCGCGCCACGCGCGGCCTGACGCTGGACGCGCTGGCCACGCGCAGCGGCGTAAGCCGCTCGATGATCTCGATGATCGAGCGCGGCGCCGCCAGCCCCACGGCAGTGGTGCTCGAAAAGCTCGCGGCGGGGCTGTCGGTCTCGATGGCGAGCCTCTTCGGCGCAAGCGGCGAGAGCACGCCCGCCGAGCCCCTGGTGCGCCGCGAACAGCAGGCGCAGTGGCGCGACCCGCAGTCGGGCTATATGCGCCGGAGCGTGTCGCCGCCCAACTGGCCTTCGCCGATCCAGCTGGTCGAAGTGGATTTCCCCGCCGGCGCGCGCGTCGCCTATGAAACGGGCGGCCGCGACACTGTCATTCACCAGCAGGTCTGGGTGATGGAAGGCAGCATCGACGTGGAATTGGGCAATGAGCGGCATTCGCTGCATGCGGGCGACTGCCTCGCCATGCGGCTCGATCAGCCGCTGATCTTCAGCAATCCAGGCTCGCACGCCGCGCACTATGTCGTTGCCATTTGCGACGTCAACGGTATCTGAATGCGCCTGATGCGTCTGAATCTGCCACCCTTTTCATTTAAAGAGGATTCCATATGAATTCGAACCCACAGAGCGATGGCGTGCGCTTCATCGATTGCAACGAAGCGGACCATGCGTCGGCGATTCTCGAGATCCTCAACGACGCGATCGTCAATTCAACCGCGCTCTACGACTACAAGCCGCGCGCGCCCGAGGCCATGTCCACGTGGTTCGGCACCAAGCGCGCAAACGGCTTTCCGGTAGTGGGCGCCGTGGATGAAGCCGGCACGCTGCTCGGCTTCGCGAGCTGGGGCACATTCCGCGCGTTTCCCGCCAACAAGTACACGGTCGAGCACAGCGTCTACGTGCACCGCGACCAGCGCGGCCGCGGCCTCGGCGAACGCCTGCTGCTGGAGTTGATCCGCCGCGCCCGTGGCGAACAGATTCACGTGCTCGTGGGCTGCATCGACGCCACCAATGCCGGCAGCATTGCGCTGCACGCCAAGCTGGGATTCACGCACTCGGGCACGATCAAGGAAGCGGGATTCAAGTTCGGACGCTGGCTCGACGCCGCTTTTTACCAGCTCAACCTCGAGATGCCCGCCCCGCCCGTGGATGGCTGAACTTCGCGCGCAATGCCTGCGATAAGCGCGTTACCGTGCGATCGACCGGGCCGCAGCCGCGGTCATGGCATTGCGGAGATGGCGTGCGCGCAGCGGCGCGCGAGCCGCGCGCTTTGAAGCGCACGCCGCGCGCGTAGCACGTAGCTTCGCCTGGCTGCGGTTGCGGGACTCGGCTTCGCGCGTGGCACGCCGCGATTGCCCGCGCACGAAAAGGCGCACGGCGAGCAGCACGCAGCCTGTCACCGCAAGCACGGCCACGCGAAACGGCGACGACTCGAAGGCGCGTTCGGGCACGTGCAGCAGCAGGATCGAGATGAACACGGCGACCTGAATCAGGATCGCCGAAAGCGAAGCGACGAACAGGTACGCGTGCAGGCGATCGGTCGGCGGCTTCATGGGGGCTGCACTCAAGAAAGTTGCGCTGACAACGATATCCAGTCTGGCTGGTTCCACACTACGCCTCGCGAATGTCACACGCATGGCAACGTACGACGCGGGGCGGAGTTTTGAGATCGTGCCTGCTCGAAGCTGAAGAGAACCTTAAGGAAAGGCGCCTGTGCATGCGCTTTTTTCATCGGAAGATAATCCTTTGCGCACCTTACTAACCAGCGCCTTTCATCGCCTTTCGACTTACCCCCTGGCGTCTCATTCAGCGCTTACGTAAGGTTGACTTAAGCTCGCATGCCGTACCCTTGCACGCTGTAATCTGTACGGCAATGCAGTCATGAATCGCACCTATGAATATCGCGGCTACGCAATCCGCGTTGGCGTCGAAGCGAACGGCACAGTCCCGCGCGAACGACCCGAAATCGAACGTCCTCGCTACGCGGCCGTGGTGAGCATCGCGGCCAACGACAAGTGCGCGTTGCCCTCGCCCCTGAAAATCGAGAATGCCGCCGGCCTTCCCTTCAGCTCCGATATCGACGCCTTGATGGGCGGCTACAGCGCGGCCTGCCGCCTGATCGACGAACGGCTGGCCGAAAGCGCGGCCTGATCCGCAAAAGAAAAAACGCGCGGTGGCTTCAAGCCATCGCGCGTTTTTTAATCAGGACGCAGGTCGTGCGTCCTCTGTCTACGCTCAGTCGCGGTTCGCCTGCAACACGGTCAGCGCGGCCATGTTGATGATGCGTCGCACCGTCGAGCTCGACGTCAGCACGTTCACCGGCGCATTCACACCCAGCAGGAACGGGCCGACCGCCACGTTGCTGCCCGCACCCGTCTTGAGCAGGTTGTAGGCGATGTTGCCCGAGTCCACGTTCGGGCACACGAGCAGGTTCGCCGCGCCCTTGAGCTTCGAATGCGGCAGGATGCGCAGGCGCAGTGCTTCGTCCAGTGCGCAGTCGCCGTGCATTTCCCCGTCGATTTCCAGATCGGGATTCTTCTCGGTCACGAGCTTGAGCACTTCACGCATCTTCGTGCCCGAAGCCGAGCTGCCCGAACCGAAGTTCGAACGCGAGAGCAGCGCAACCTTAGGCTGCAGATTCAGCCATTCCATCTGGCGCGCAGCCGCCAGCGTGAACTCGGCGATCTGCTCCGCGTTCGGGTTGTCGTTCACGTGCGTGTCGACGATCGCGACCGTACGCTTGTCGAGCAGCAGGATGTTCATCGCCGCGTACGTTTTCGCGTTCGGGTGCATGCCGATCGCTTCGTCGACGAAACGCAGGTGGTCGTGATACGCGCCCACCGTGCCGCACACCATGCCGTCCGCGTCGCCCAGGCGCACCATCATCGCGCCGATCAGCGTGAGACGGCGGCGCATTTCCACGCGCGCCATTTCCTTCGAAATGCCGTCGCGGCAACGCAGTTCCCAATAGGTCGTCCAATACTGGTGGAAGCGCTCGTCGTACTCGGGGTTCGTGACTTCCACGTCTTCGCCGAGCTTCAGGCGCAGGCCGAACTTCTCGATGCGGGCGAGCAGCACTTCCGGGCGGCCAATCAGGATCGGACGCGCGAGCTTCTCGTCGACGATCACCTGCACCGCGCGCAGCACGCGCTCTTCCTCGCCTTCGGCGAACACGATGCGCGACTTGCCGCCGTCACGCACGAACTGCTTCGCGGCCGCGAAAATCGGCTTCATGAACGCGCCCGAGTGGTACACGAACTGCTGCAGCTCGTTCGTGTACGCACCAAAGTCGTCGATGGGACGCGTGGCCACGCCGTCTTCCATCGCGGCCTTCGCCACGGCCGGTGCGATACGCACGATCAGGCGCGAATCGAACGGCTTCGGAATCAGGTACTTCGGGCCGAAGCGCAGATCGTAGGCGCCGTACGCGGCAGCCACCGAGTCGTTCAGTTCTTCTTCCGCGAGCTTGGCGATCGCGTGCACAGCCGCGATTTCCATGTTTCGCGTAATGGTCGTAGCGCCCACATCGAGTGCGCCGCGGAAGATGTACGGGAAGCACAGCACGTTGTTGACCTGGTTCGGGAAGTCCGAACGGCCCGTGGCGATCACCGCGTCCGGGCGCGCTTCGAGCGCGACCTCGGGGAAGATTTCCGGCGTGGGGTTGGCCAGCGCGAGAATCAGCGGCTTGTCGGCCATCTTCTTGACCATCTCCGCCTTGAGCACGCCGCCCGCGGAAAGGCCGAGGAACACGTCCGCGCCTTCGATCACTTCGGACAGCGAGCGCGCGGAGGTGTCCTGCGCGAAGCGTTCCTTGTCCGGGTCCATCAGCGTCGTGCGGCCCTGGTAGACCACGCCGTCGATGTCGGTCACCCAGATGTTCTTGAGCGGCAGGCCCAGATCGACCATGAGGTCCAGACACGCCAGCGCCGCCGCGCCCGCGCCCGAGGTCACGACCTTGACCTTCGTAATGTCCTTGCCGATCACTTTCAGGCCGTTCATGAACGCGGCCGAAACGGTAATGGCGGTGCCGTGCTGATCGTCGTGGAAGACCGGAATCTTCATGCGCTCGCGCAGTTTGCGCTCGACCGTGAAGCAGTCGGGGGCCTTGATGTCTTCCAGATTGATGCCGCCGAACGTGGCTTCGAGGCTCGCGATGATGTCCACGAGCTTGTCCGGATCGCTTTCAGTCACTTCGATGTCGAACACGTCGATGCCGGCGAACTTCTTGAACAACACCGCCTTGCCTTCCATGACCGGCTTGGAGGCCAGCGCGCCGATGTTGCCGAGACCCAGCACGGCCGTACCGTTCGTGATCACGCCCACCAGATTGCCGCGAGCGGTGTAGCGGAACGAGTTCTGCGGATCGGCGACGATCTCCTCGCAGGCCACGGCCACGCCCGGCGTATAGGCGAGCGCGAGGTCGCGCTGGGTGACGAGCGGCTTGCTGGCCGTCACCGAGATCTTGCCCGGGGTGGGAAATTCGTGGTATTCCAGCGCGGCTTGACGATCGGTCTTGTTCATGTTCCTCACTCGCTATGGACGGGGCCCGGCTCGCGCTGGCCAGCCTGGATCGGGGCTGGCGCGGCCTGGCGTGTTCGAATGAGGCGATTCTAGAGAGCCCTCATAACGTGTCCATTTTGATTTAGTATGGGGCCATCATTTTTTCGTAATACCCTGGGGAATCGTGTCTTTCAGCATTGACGACGTGACGAGGCGGTTGAATACGCGCCTGAAAATGCGCCATCTGGTCCTGCTCCTGCAGATCCGCCAGCACGGTTCGCTCACGCGCGTGGCGGAACACATGGCGACGAGCCAGCCCGCCGTCACCAACGCGCTGGCCGAAATGGAGAGCATGTTCGGCGCGCCGCTCTTCGACCGCACGCCGCGCGGCATGACACCCACGGCGCTCGGCAACGTGGTGCTCGCGCGCGCCCAGGCCATGCTGCACGACCTCGACCACCTCGCGCGCGATATCGAAGCCGTGGTGGCCGGCCACGCCACGCGCGTGCACGTGGGCGTGATTCCGTTCATCTCGGGGCGCACGCTTGCCGCGGCCATTCGCCTTACGCAGTCACGGCTGCCGCAACGCGTCACCATGACGATTCACGAAGGCACGAGCGACGCGCTCTTGCCGCAGCTTCGCGACCATACGCTCGATATCGTGATCGGCCGCGCGTCTTCCGCCGTCGATGTCTCGCAGTTGCGCTTCGAGGTGCTGCATCAGCAAAAGCCGCGGCTCATCGCGAGCCGGCGACTCGCGGCGCGGCTTGCGCGCGGCAAGCTGGACTGGGAAAAGCTGGTCGAACTCGACTGGATACTGGGCGCGCCGCACACGCCCATTCGCGAGCAGATTTCCGACCTCTTCCTGCACGCGGGCGTGGCGCCGCCCGTGCCGATCGTGGAGAGCTACACGTCGCGGCTGATCGGCGAAATGATCAGCACGAACGAGAACGCCGTGTCGATCGTGCCCGCCGATATTGCCGAGGAACTCGTGCACTTCGCGGGCGTGGCCATCGTGCCGTACACGCTCGACTGGACGCTGCCGCCGGTCGCGATGTTCACGCGCGCGGGCGTGCTGCGCGACGTCGACGCCACCTTTGGGCAGTCGCTGCGCGAGTTGTATCAGGAGGCGGAGAAGGCGCGGGGGTGAGCGGTTAAGGCTGAACGCAAACAGGGCGCGGACCCAATCGCCCGCGCCCCGTCTGTCACGCATCACAGGTATTCAGCAGATCAAACCCGCGCCGTCACCGCGCTCTGCGTCTCCAGCGTGCCTTCGCCCTGCATGCGCGCCACCAGCATCAGCGCGCAAACCAGCGTGATGAGCACATGCACCACGCCCAGCGCCACCACCGAAAGAATGCTGCCCGTGGCGCTCAACAGGTACTGGCCGAGAATCGGCGTCGTGCCCGCGAACACCATGCCGCAAATCTGGTAAGCGAGCGAAATGCCGGTGTAGCGCACCTGCGCGGGGAAAGCCTTCGCCAGCATGCCCGCCATGGCCGCGTAGTAAAGCGAATGCGGAATCGAGGCGAGCGCCATGCCGATCATCGCGAGCTTCGTCGACCCGGTGGCGATCATCGAGAACATCAGGGGCAGCGCAACGATCTCGGGCACGAGCATGTAGATGATGGCCTTCTTGAGGTCCATCTTCGTGGCGAGCACCGCGCCGAACGGTTGCACGATCAACTGCACGACAATCGCGAACGTGATGACGCTCAGGAACTGCGTGCGGTCGAAACCGATCGAGGTCACGGCCCACGAAAGTGCGAACGTCGTCTTGAAGTATGTGGCCGAGAGCGCGATCACGCAGGCGCCCACGCCCATCGCCACCAGGCCCTTGTGATGACGCAGCACTTCGGCGATCGGCAGCTTCGCCACCTTGTTCTTTGCCTGCAACTCCTTCATGGCGGGCGACTCGTCCACGCTCATGCGGATAAAGAGCCCCACGGCCACGAGCGCCGCCGACATCAGGAACGGCACGCGCCAGCCCCAGGTCATGAACTGGTGATCAGGCAGCATGGAAATCACGAGAAACGCGACCGTGGCGAGCAGATTGCCCGCGGGCGAGCCCTGCTGCGCGAACGCCGAATAGAAAATTTCCTTGCCCTTGGGCGCATGTTCCGAGGAAAGCACGACCGCGCCGCCCCATTCGCCGCCCATGGCGATGCCCTGCGTGAGACGCAGCAGGATCAGCAGCACCGGCGCGAGCACGCCCACCTGGTTGTACGTGGGCAAAAGGCCCATGAGCGTGGTGCAGCCGCCCATCAGCATGAGCGTGACGATCAGCGTTTTCTTGCGGCCCACCTTGTCGCCGAGGTGGCCGAACACGATGCCGCCAATCGGGCGCGCGAGAAAGCCAAC
The DNA here is from genome assembly GCF_905220185.1 of Paraburkholderia sp. J11-2. NCBI lineage: Bacteria > Pseudomonadati > Pseudomonadota > Betaproteobacteria > Burkholderiales > Burkholderiaceae > Paraburkholderia > Paraburkholderia sp. J11-2. The sequence continues at coordinate 191,210 of NZ_CAJMYY010000004.1, forward strand.
CCAAAACGAGGCGAACGCGGCCAGCGTGCCGATCAGCGCATTCGTCGATGGGAAAAACAGCTTACCGAGCACGAGCGCGGCCGCGGTGCTGTACGCGTAAAAGTCGTACCACTCGATCGTCGTGCCGACGAACGATGCGATGCCCGCCTTGCGAGCCTGGCGATGCTGGGTGTCGAGGGAGGTTGCTGCCAAGAGACGTCTCCAGATTTCGATTTCGAGCGGCGGTTTCCAGAGCGAAACGCGCCGTTTCCCGGGCTTTTTCGATTCGAAAGTGCCTTGCGATCACGTTCGCCTTTCGAACTACCTTTCATTTATCGAACAAAGCGCCAGAAGGTGCGGACTATGAAACGGTCGTTCGCTAGCGTCAACCAAGGGATAACCCTCAGCCCTCCCGCCGCCCGAGCGGGCCGTGATTGCGGCGACTTAGGTGTTTACCCGTAACCGTATTGTCAGCTGGTTATCGGTATGCCGATAATGCTCTCATGGATGTGAAAACTGCAGTGCGCGTCTTCGACGTGATCAACCTCTTTGCCGAAGTCCGGCAGCCGATGATCTACAGCGAAATTGCGCGTCGAACCGAGATCCCGCTGTCGAGCTGCCACGCGCTGTTGCAGACGATGGTGGCCAAAGGCTATCTGTACGCGCCGGGCGTGAAGGCGGGCTACTACCCCACGCAGCGTCTGCTGCACGTGGCGCGCGACATCTGCAGTGAGGACCCGCTCACGCTGATGTTCCAGCCGCTGCTTTCCGCGTTGCGCGACGCCACTGGCGAAACCGCCGCGCTCGCCACGCTTGCGGGCAACCGCGTGGTCTATCTCGACGTGATGGAGTCACGCCAGAAGATCCGCTACAGCGACGAGCCGGGCGGCTTCATGACCATCGCGAGCGCTGCGGGCAAGGCGCTACTCGGCGCGCTCGCGCCCGCCGCGCGCCGCAAACTGCTCGACAGTGTCGAGCCGCAGTTGCACTCGGCCAGTGGAGCAGCGATTGACCGCGCCGCGTTCGAGCGCGACGTGGAGCAAGGCGTGACGGACGGCTGGCATCGTTCGACGGGCGAGAGCGTGGAAGACGTGGCCGGCCTCGCGCGCGGTTTCCTGATTCACGGCGAGGCGTTTGCGCTCGTCATCGGCGCGCCCAAGGCGCGTCTTCTGAACAACGAGCAGAACGCCGTGAAGGCGCTGCTCGAGGTGTACGCGCAAATCCCGCCGTCGCTCCTCGCCGCCTGAGACCCCTCGGGCACCCGATGTAGCGTCGCGCGAGCGCGGAAATCCCGAAGTGGAGGCAAAAGCATGCGTTGGAAGAACCGGCCGGAAGGCTCGAACTGGGGCGATTTCGGTCCCGACGATCAATTGGGCCGCCCCAATCTCATCGGCGCGCAGCAGGTGCTCAAGGGCGCGCAGGAAATTCGGGCCGGGCTCACGTTCACGCTCTCCCTGCCGCTCGACTTTCCCGGTGACAGCAAGCTCAACGTGCGCCGCCATCCGCCGGTGCTGCGCCCCACCTTTCGCGACGGCCTCCCGTATGTGAACTTCCCGTTCGCGCGGAACGTTGCGGGCGCAACCGACGTGGTGAGCGACGATCAGGTGCTGCTCTCGCTCCAGTACTCCACGCAGTGGGATTCGCTCGCCCATGTGGGCGCGCGCTTCGACGCCAACGGCGACGGTATGGCCGAGAGCGTCTACTACAACGGCTATCGCGCGAACGTGGACGTGGTCGGCCCGATGGAATATCGCGCCGAAGACAACTTCGCGCCCCACGCCTGTGGCGGCGAGCATAGCCATGCCGATGTGCTCGGCATCGAGCATCTTGCGGTGAAGGGCATGCAAGGCCGCGGCGTGCTGATCGATTTCGCCGCGCATTTTGGCCGCGAGTTTCGCACCGTCGGCTACGACGATTTGATGCGCGTGATCGAGGCGGACGGCGTGGAAGTCGAGCGCGGCGACATGCTCGTGCTGCGCACCGGCTTCGCGGAGATGGTGCTCGAAATGAACCGCCAGCCCGACGAGGCCGTTCTGTCGAGCCACTGCAGCGCACTCGACGGACGCGACGAACGCCTGCTGCAATGGATCACCGACTCAGGCATCGCCGCGCTCGCCGCCGACAACTACGCCGTCGAACGGTATCCCGCGCGCGCGCCGGCCACGCCTGGCGACCACCCGCTCATGCCGCTGCATCACCACTGCCTCTTCAAGCTCGGCCTGCCGCTGGGCGAACTTTGGTATTTGCGCGATCTCGCTTTGTGGCTGCGCGAACACAAGCGCTCGCGGTTCATGCTCACTGCGCCGCCGCTGCGGTTGCCGGGTGCAATGGGCTCGCCCGTCACGCCGGTTGCAACGGTTTGACGAACTAATTCGCAATCCTTTGTTTTATCCGAATTCCCGAGAAAACATGGCTAAAGAAAGAGTCCTGATTACCGGCGCCGCCGCCGGCATCGGCGCCGCGTGCGCTGCGCGCTGCGAGGCCGACGGTTACGAAGCCGTCGTCATCGACCGCGTGGGCGACGGCATCATCGCCGACCTCTCCGACACCCAGGCAACGGCGGCCGCGCTCGAGCGCGCGCTGGAAGGCGGCCCGATCACGCGCCTCATCAACAACGTGGGCGTGGTCGTGCCCAACGACGCCGAGCACCAGACGCTCGAAGAACTCGAACGCGCCTGGGCCCTGAACGTGCGCTGCGCCCAGCAGTGCATGCAGGCGCTGTTGCCCGGCATGAAGGCCGCGGGCTTTGGACGCATCGTCAACATGTCGTCGCGCGCCGCGCTCGGCAAAGAGTTGCGCACGGCCTATTCGGCCACCAAGGCCGCGTTGATCGGCATGACGCGCGTGTGGGCGCTCGAACTGGGCGCGTTCGGCGTGACCGCGAACGCCATTGGCCCAGGCCCCATCCGCACCGAACTGTTCGACCGCGCCAATCCGCCCGGCGCCCCGCGCACCGAGGCGATCATCAATGCCGTACCGGTGAAGCGCGTCGGCACGCCCGACGACGTCGCGCACGCCGCTTCGTATCTGCTCGATGCGCGCAGCGGCTTCGTGACCGGCCAGGTGCTCTACGTATGCGGCGGCATGACCGTTGGCGTCGCGGGGGTTTGACGATGACGGCCCCAGATACGCCCACGCAGCGGCGCGCCGGCATTGTCGGCGCGGGCAGCATTGGCGTGGCGTTCGCGATTTGCTTCGCGCGGGCCGGCTGGCGCGTGCGTCTCTACGATCCCGACGCTGCGCGCCGCGCCGCCGCGCCTGAAGAGATTGCACTGCGCCTTGGCGATCTCACGCACTACGCCCTGCTCGACGAAAGCGCGAGCGAGATCGCCGCGCGCGTAGCGATTGTCGACACGCTCGAAGCCGCCGTGGCTGAAGCCGATCTCGTGCAGGAATGCGCGCCCGAGCGCGCCGAACTCAAGCGCGAGATCTTCGCGCAGCTCGACCGCGCAGCGCCTCCCGAAGCGATCCTCGCGAGCGCTTCGTCGTTTCTCGCGGCTTCGAAATTCGTGGACGAAACGCTGCCGGGCCGCGCGCGCTGCCTGGTCGCTCACCCCGGCAACCCGCCCTACCTCGTGCCCGTGATCGAGGTCGTGCCCGCCCCCTTCACGTCCGAAGCCGCAGCCACGCACGCCATCGCGCTTTACGCCGAAGCGGGCATGAAGCCCGTGCGCGTGAAGCACGAGGTGGAAGGCTTCATCTTCAACCGCCTGCAAGGCGCGGTGCTGCGCGAGGCGTATTGCCTCGTGCGCGACGGCGTGGCATCGGTGGAAGACATCGACACCGTGATGCGCGAAGGCCTCGGCCCGCGCTGGTCGGTGATCGGCCCGTTCGAGACCGTCGATCTGAACACGCGCGGCGGCATCGCCTCGCATGCGCAGAAGATGGGCCCATCGTACGCACGCATGGGCGCCGAACGCGGCCAGCACGACCCGTGGACGCCTGAACTCGTCGCACAGGTCGAGGCCGCAAGACGCGCGGCGCTGCCGCTCGATCAATGGGACGAGCGTGTGGGCTGGCGTGACCGCCAGCTCATGCATCTCGCCCGCCATCGCAAGACCCGAAGCCACGACGACTCATAAGCGCCTCGAACGCACGCGCCGAGAGCCGAAGAGACCCGACAACTATTACGATTCAGACAGAGACACTTCCATGCAGAAAGTCACCGCTTTCTTTACCGAGCTGATGCGCCGGTACTTGCCCGATCCCTTCGTGTTCGCGATCGGCCTCACGCTGCTGACGATGGCGCTTGCCGTGATCGTGCAAGGGCAAGCCGTCACGGCCCTCACCACGAGCTGGGGCAAGGGCTTCTGGGCGCTGCTCGCGTTCACCACGCAAATGGCGGTAATTCTCGCAATGGGCTACGTGCTCGCCACAGCGCCGCTCACCGACCGCTTCCTGAACCGAGTCGTTGCACGCGTGAACGACCCGCGCATGGCGATCATTGTCGCGACGCTGGTGGGTGGCATCGGCAGCTATCTGAACTGGGGCTTCGGCCTCGTGGTGGGCGGAATCGTCGCGCGCAAACTCGCGCTGCGTGTGAAAGGCGTGCACTATCCGCTCATCATCGCTTCGGCCTATAGCGGCTTTACGCTCTACGGCCTCGGGCTTTCGGCGAGCATTCCCGTGCTGATTTCGACGAAGGGGCATCCGCTCGAAGCGCAAATGGGCGTCATTCCGCTCTCCGAAACGATTTTCTCGCCCACCATGCTCATCACGAGCCTCGTGACCATCATCACGCTGCCGCTCCTGAACGCATGGCTGCACCCGAAGCCCGGCCAGCCGATCAAGGAGATCGACCGCGCCCTGGAAGAGAAGCAGCAGAAGGCAGCCGCGCTCGGCGTGGATCTCGACGAAGGCAACACGCTCGCCAACCGCCTGAACAACAGCCGCATTCTGAGCTATGTGATCGGCCTGATCGGCATGGGTTATGTCGCGCTGCACTTCGTGCAGGGCGGCTCGATCGACCTGAACCTCATCAACTTCTTCATTCTGTTCCTCGGCATCCTGTTGCTCGGCACGCCGATCCGTTATGTGGAGAAGCTCAACGAAGGCATTCGGACGATCAGCGGCATCATTCTGCAGTACCCGTTCTACGCCGGCATCATGGCGATCATGGCGTCGTCGGGTCTCGTGAATACGCTTTCCGAAGCGTTCGTGAAGGTCGCCACACCGGCCACGCTGCCGTTCTGGGGCTTGATCAGCTCGTTCGTCATCAACTTCTTCGCGCCTTCGGGCGGCGGCCACTGGGTCATTCAAGGACCATTCATGATCGAAGCGGCGAAGACGATCGGCGCCTCCGTGGGCCATACGTCGACGGCCGTGATGCTCGGCAACGCATGGAACGATCTCGTGCAGCCGTTCTGGATCTTGCCGGCCCTCGCGCTCTCGAAGCTCAAACTCAAGGACATCATGGGCTACACGGTCATCATGATGTTCTGGATCGGCATCGTTTATTCGGTTGCGATTCTCGCCTGGGGCTGACGGGACCTGAAACGAGCCTGCCCCTGAACCCATACCTTTAACGGAGACCATTCATGCTGTATCTCGTGCACATGCAGGTGCAGATTCCGCACGGCACCGACGCCGCCTTCGCCGACGCCCTGAAGGCCGAAGAAAAAGCGTTCTCGCAGAAGCTGCAACGAGAAGGCAAATGGCGCCACTTGTGGCGCGTGGCCGGCGAATACGCCAATTACAGCGTGTTCGATGTCGAATCGAACGACGAACTCCATACGCTGCTTTCCGCGCTGCCGCTCTTCCCGTTCATGAAGATCAGCGTGACGCCGCTCGCCCAGCACCCCTCGGCCATCGTGCCCAATTAAGAGGAACGCGCCATGCCCTTTCTCATCGAAACGTTCGACAAGCCCGGCCACGCCGAGGTGCGCGTGCGCGAGCGCGACGCGCACCTGGAATTTCTCGCGCAAAACAAGGCGCTGTTGCTCGCCTGCGGTGCGAAACTCAACGACGACGGCAGCAGCGCGGGCGGCGGCATCTATATCGTCGACCTCGAAACCCGCGAAGAAGCCGAGCGCTTTATCGCGCAGGATCCGTTCACGCATGTCGGGCTGTTCGAAAGCGTGAAGATCGTTCGCTGGCGCAAGGCCTATATCGACGGAACCTCCTACCTGTAAGCGCGACGCGCAGTTCCTCGCGAACGCGAAGTTCGCTATCGACCCTCGACGGCGCTGTGCTCCCCTGTGCAGCGCCGTTTTTGGCTCGGCGTGCACCTCCACACGCCGGGCCGTTTTTCATTCGCCATCCGGCTCGGGCACATCGATTGCTGCGCAGGTGCGCCGTCAGTCCATCCAGCAGCACAGCCTACATGGCTGCGCTCTCACGCGAGGAGGAAATCGACCATGCTCAAGCTGGCCCTGTTCTTTGCCGTGATCGCCGTGATCGCGGCCATCTTCGGCTTCACAGGCTTGGCGGCCGGCGCAGCCGCCATTGCCAAGATCCTGTTCTTTATCTTCGTCGTGCTGTGCGTGGTATTCCTCGTGATTGCACTCGTGGTCACGAAGAAAATAGTCGATTGATCAGAGCGTGAACGCGTACCGGGGCATCGGCGGTGCCGATGCCCTCTTGCCCCATCAGGCCGCACGCTGGTAATACAGGTTCTGCGGGTGACGCGCCTGCGCGAAGAAAAACCAGCGCTCCGCAACGAGTCCCGCGTACTGAATAACGCACGCCGCGACGAACAACGTTGCGGAAGACGTATGCAGCGCCAGTAAAAGCAACGCCAGCGGCACGACAAATGCGCCCGCGAGAAAGCCCCACTTGACCCATTGCATCACGGCGTCGGACTGCCCATGAAAGAACTCGCGCAAATTGAAGGCGCTCGCCGTAAAGCCGCGCGAAATCTGCCTGATTTTCTCAGCCTTGATGCCCGTGGCGCTTTGCAACGTAGAACGCGGATGCAAACGTTGATTGCGTGCGAGCGCGGCAACGCGAGCCACGCAAGCGGCCACAATCAACCCACCTGCCGCGAACCCAAGGCCCGGCACGACGCCGGGCGCAAGCAACGCGGCACTAGCCGTTGCGATCGTGAAGCCGGAGGCACAGCCGAGCAGCACGAAATTCACCAGCGTAAGCGGCGTGGCCCACTCCTGCAGAAAGCGCAGGCACGCATAGATCATGGCCGTGCAGACAAAAAGGCTGACGCTCGCAAGCGCGGCAATCGCGCCGATGGTGAACGACCACGGTGCATGCATCCAGTGCGCCAGACCATAGAGGAACGTCGTTGCGAGGAACACGGGCAGCGCGAGACATTCACGCGAAAGCCACGAAGTGCGCCACATGGCGATCGCGCGCCACGCGCGCTCCGGGTGCCCAAGATGGAAGACCGAAGCGAAGAGCCCCAGCGCACCGAGCGCAACCGCGAGCCCCGCACCGCAGATATAGAACGGCTGAGGGATTCCCTGCAACGCCGTCCACTCGGGATGCATTCGCGCAAGCCACTCGACGCCAAAGAGCGCGATCAACAGACCTTGCCCCGCACCTGAAAGCGTGGTCAGGAAAACAACCGAAAATGCGGGTCTCATTCAAATCTCCTTCGTCGCGACCGGCCGCGCACGCGTGAATAGCGACTTCACTCGCGTTGCAAAGGTGGCCAGATTCAGCTTGCCCGAATCCAGTTGAGCGTCGAGTCGCTTATCGCGCGACATGGCCGGTGTGCCGCGCCGGATCGCCAGGCTCGCGAGGTTGATCGGCTCGCCGGCTTCGAGCATGTTCACCGGCGACGCCGCCGATGCGCCACCGCCGCACCCGCACGAACCGCTGCCACAACTGCTTTCGGTCTTCACACGCGGCAGATAATGGTTCGAGGGCTTCGTCCCCCACTCGGGCATCAACTGATAGCCGCCGCGCGCCTGAATCGCCTTGGACGCATCCGACTCGGGGTCGTGAATGTCGCCGAAAATACGCGCCGATGTCGGGCACGCGAGCACGCAAGCGGGCTTGCGGTCGCGCTCGGGCAGCGCCTCGTTATAGATGCGGTCCGCGCACAGCGTGCACTTGGTCATCTCCTTGCGCTCTTCGTCCAGTTCGCGCGCGCCATACGGGCAGGCCCAGGAGCAATACTTGCAGCCAATACACTTGTCGTAGTCGACGAGCACGAGCCCGTCTTCCTTGCGCTTGAAGCTCGCGCCCGTGGGGCAAACCGGCACGCACGGCGGGTCCTCGCAGTGCAGGCACGATTTCGGGAAGTGAATGGTGTCCGAATTCGGAAACTCCCCGGCTTCATAGGTCTGCACGCGGTTGAAGAAGGTGCCGGACGGATCGGCGTCGTAGGGGCGCACGTCCGAAAGACTCCCCGCCTGCCCCGAGGTATTCCATTCCTTGCAGCTCGTCACGCACGCGTGGCACCCCACACAGACGTTCAGGTCGATCACCAACGCCATTTGCGTCATTTCGGATTCCTCCTTACTTGCCTGTCACAACATTGCGCAAGCGCGCGGCAAACTTGCCACCGCCCGCAAAATACGCCTGAATCCGGCCAACCGTGCCGGTCGAACCTGGCAGCGGTTGCATCGGCGCGAACTGCGGCAGTGTGTGATCGGCATCGGCCTCCGCCGGATAGACACGCACACGCACGTCGTACCACGCGGCCTGCCCAGTGATCGGGTCCGAGTTCGAAACGCGCCGGCCGTCGCCGAAAGGCAGTTCTTCGGTAATCAGGTGATTGAGCAGGAAACCGCGTTGCGACTCATTGGCGTCCGGGCCAAGATTCCATGCGCCGGCGGCCTTGCCAATGGCGTTCCACGTCCACACCGTGCCCGGCTCGACCGCCTCGCTGTAGCGCGCCATGCAGCGCACCTTGCCCCACTGCGATTCGACGTAGATCCATCCACCGTCCTCGATGCCGTTTTCCTGCGCCATACGCGGATTCACGTACAGGTAGTTCTCGCCGTGAATCTGCCGCAGCCATGCATTTTGCGAATCCCACGAGTGATACATCGCCATGGGGCGCTGCGTGACCGCCGCGAGCGGGTAGCGTTCGAGATCGGTTGTCGCGAGTTCCAGCGGCGCATACCAGAAAGGCAGCGGATCGAAATAGCGCTCGACGCGCTCGCGCAAATGTTCGGGCGGCTGGCGCGCATCCGTCTTGCCCTGCGCGGCGAGGCGAAACTTCTGCATGACATCCGAATAGAGCTGGATAAGGATGGGTTCTGCGAACTTCCGGAATCCCTTCTCCACGGCGAATTGCAGGTAAGGCCCATTGACGCCGCGCATGTACTGAAGTTCTTCCGGCAGCGTGTAATGGAACACGCAGTTGTGCTTCGCGTATTCCTCCCACTGGCGTGGATTGGGTTCGCCCACGAGCGCCTTGTCGCCGTCCTTGCCGCGCCAGCCAATCAAAAAGCCCACGCCGGAATCAGGCGCGGTCTGGAAGTTGACGATGAAGTCCGGATAGTCCTTGTACTTGCGCTCGCCTTCGGCCGTCGTGAATGCGGGCAGCTTCAGGCGGCTGCCCAACTCGACGAGCACTTCCTGGAACGGGCGGCACTCGCCGGTGCGCTCGAGCACCGGCACGCGCACGGAATCCACCGGCCCGTCGAACTCCGAAATCGGCCGGTCGAGCATCGACATCGCATCGTGCCGCTCGAGGTAGGTCGTGTCGGGCAGGATCAGATCGGCGAACGCCGTCATTTCCGACTGGAACGCGTCGCACACTACGAGGAACGGAATCTTGTACTCGCCGTCCGGCCCGCGGTCGGTCAGCATCTTGCGGACCTCGCTCGTGTTCATCGACGAGTTCCACGCCATGTTGGCCATGAAGATCAATAAGGTGTCGATGGGGTACGGGTCGCCTCGCCATGCGTTCGTGATGACGTTGTGCATCAGGCCGTGCACCGCGAGCGGATATTCCCACGAGAAGGCTTTGTCGATACGCACCGGCTCGCCCGCTTCGTCGATGAAGAGGTCGCCCGGCGCCGCGGGCCAGCCGAGCGGCCCGGCCGGCAGCGGCGTATTCGGCTTGACATCGTTCGGACTGCTTGGCGGCTTGGCCGAAGGCGGCACCGCGCGCGGATACGGCGACTTGTGACGAAAGCCGCCGGGCCGGTCGATCGTGCCGAGCAGCGACATCAGCACGGCGAGTGCACGGATCGACTGAAAGCCGTTCGAATGCGCGGCCAGCCCCCGCATGGCGTGAAAAGCGATGGGGTTGCCCGTCACGCTTTCATGCCTCACGCCCCAGGCATCCGTCCACTCAATCGGCAGCGTGATCTTGTGGTCGCGCGCCGTTTGCGCCATCTCGCTCGCGAGGCGGCGGATCGTGTCGGCCGAGATGCCTGTGATTTCCTGCGCCCATTCGGGCGTCGTCTCCTTGAAGCGCTCGCGCAGCAGCGCAAATGAAGGCGCCACCGGCGTGCCGTCGTCGAGCACATAGCGGCCGTCGAGCGCGGGTTGCGCGCCGGGCGTGTGATGCTGCACCGCACGGCCGGTGTTCTCGTCCCACCACAGATGGTTTTGCGGGAACAGCGGATTGCCCTCTGGGAGGTTCGCGTCCTTCACGAACAGGCCGAACGTGTGGCTCTGCGTGCGCATGTCCAGCAGTTCGCCCGCGTTGGTGAAGCGCTTGACGAATTCGTGATCGTACGCGTCGGCCTCGATCAGTTCGTGGATCAGCGCCATGAACAGCGCGCCGTCCGTACCGGGACGAATGGGCACCCATTCGTCGGCAATGGCCGCGTAGCCGGTGCGGATCGGGTTGATCGCAATGAAGCGGCCGCCCGCACGCTTGAACTTCGAAATGGCGATCTTGAGCGGATTGGAGTGGTGATCCTCCGCCGTGCCGATCATGATGAAAAGTTTCGCGCGGTCGAGGTCCGGGCCGCCGAATTCCCAGAACGAACCGCCCATGGTGTAGATCATGCCCGCGGCCATGTTCGCGGAGCAAAAGCCGCCGTGGGCGGCGTAGTTCGGCGTGCCGAACTGCCTGGCGAAAAGGCCGGTGAGCGCCTGCATCTGGTCGCGGCCGGTGAACAGCGCGAACTTTTTGGGGTCGGTTGCCCGCAGATGGGCGAGACGCTTCTCGATCGTTTCGAGCGCCACGTCCCACGAAACGGGCTCGAACTGCGCTTCGCCTCGCCCGGCGCCCTGCTTGCGCATGAGCGGCTGCGTGAGGCGGGCCGGCGAATACTGCTTCATGATGCCCGACGAACCTTTCGCGCAGATCACCCCCTGGTTCAAGGGATGCTCGGGGTTGCCGTCGATATAACGGACTTCCCCTTCGCGCAGATGCACGCGAATGCCACAGCGGCACGCGCACATGTAGCAGGTCGTGGTCTTGATTTCCAGCTTTTCGTCTTGAGTTCGGGCGCCGTGGTCCACTAGAGGCCTCCAATAACGACTGACGGGTGTCCGGGAACCGCCACGGCACGCCATCTATGCGCTAGAGATGGTAGGCCTGTGTGATTGACTACTCAACTTTGCATTCCGGATACCAGCCATCACGAAATCCGATAGTTTCGATAAGCTTACCCTGCTGCGGGAAACCCTGATTTCCTGAAAGCCACGCAGCGCGGTATGGTCCAGCGCTTCGCCACCCAACCTCCATACGTTTGCGAATCATGGATATTCCAGCGCCCCGCGTTCGCAACCAGTTTCCCGGCCGAATCGTCGGCATTATCAGAGGAGCGGAGCATTCGGAGGTCGATGTCGCCACGGCGGCGGGCATCTTCACCTCCGTCATCGAAACCCGGACTCTGGACCAGCTCGGCCTGAAAGCCGGCGCGATGGTCGTTGCCATCGTCAAATCGTCTGACGTCAGCCTTTCAGTGCCTTGACGCGTCATTTCGACCGGCTGCCTGTCAGCGTCGGCTCTCTGCTATTTGGTTGAATTATCAACCATCATTTGAAACCTAACGCGTCCCATGAACTGAAGGCATCAAGAACCTAAACGAAGTTTCATTTTAAGGGCCATTTTCGACACGTTTGCGTCATTGCCCGCGCCTAAATTTCCGGTTCCGCCACACACGAAGATCTCTCCTTCTCTACGGAACCGAAATGAAAAAAGCGTTGTTGAACATCCTCGCGCTCGCGGCGGCCGCCGCCTGCACGAGCGCTCACGCACAAAGCAGCGTTACGCTGTACGGCACGGTCGATGCGGGCCTCGACTACGTCAGCAATCAGAAGTCGTCCACGGGTCATGGCACGACCTGGGGCATGCAGTCCGGCAACGTGAGCACGAGCCGCTGGGGCCTGCGCGGCACGGAAGACCTGGGCGGCGGGCTCAAGGCGATCTTCGACCTCGAGAACGGCTTCTCGGTCGTCAACGGCAAGGGCTCCAACGGCGGCTATATGTTCGGCCGGCAAGCGTGGGTGGGACTAGGCAGCGACCAGTACGGCACGCTCACGCTCGGGCGCCAGTACGACGCGCTCGTGGACATGATCGCGCCCATGTCGGCCACGGGCTCCGGCTTCGGCGGCAACCTCGCGATGCACCCGTTCGACAACGACAACCTCAACAACGACGTGCGCATGAACAACGCCGTCAAGTTCCGCAGCGCAACCTACGCGGGCTTCCAGGTGGAAGGCGCCTACGCGTTCAGCAACCAGGGCGGCGGCTTCTCGAACAATAACGCCTACACGATGGGCGCTTCGTGGAACGGCGGCCCGATCAACCTGGCCGTGGCCTACTTCCAGGGCAACGAGCCCGGCTCGACCACCAACGGCGCGCTGAGCGCCGGCAGCGGAACCGACAACGATCCGATGTTCGTGGCCGCGCGCACCCGCACGCTTGGCGCGGGCGGCAGCTATACGATCGGGCCGGCCAAGGTGGGCCTCGTGTTCACGCGCACGATGGTTGCCGAACCCACGCAGATCGCCCAGGGCGGCTCGCTCAACGCGTTCGACGCCGACTACCTGACGTTCAATAACTTCGAACTGAACGGCCGTTACGCGCTCACGCCGCAACTGAGCCTGGGCGGGTCCTATACCTATACGGACGGTTCGGTCAGTCGCGCAGAGGGCAACGCGTCGCCGCACTGGAACCAGTTCATGCTCCAGGCGGACTATGCGCTGAGCCGCCGTACCGATGTGTATCTGGAGGGCGTGTATCAGCGCGTTTCCGGAGCGCAAGGCATTCCGGTGCTCGGCAATGCGTCGATTTATAACCTCGCGGCTTCGTCGAGCAATACACAAGCCGTCGTCGCGGCGGGGATGCGCCTGAAGTTCTAAGCTCATGCTTAACGGCTAGCCGAGAAGTCGCAGCGGGCCGCGCGGGAAAAGCGCGGCGGCCCGCTGTGCTGCGTAGAATAAGGGCGGTGTCATCGCCAGGTCATGCAAGCGCGCCATCGTTGCGCAGACACTCACCCTGCGATGCTTGCGCCCGCGCGCGTCAGTCATGCAAGTCCGTTAGCGCAGGCTTCGCCTTCTGCTCCCAAGGCGAGACGACATGACGAAAAAAGACATCCCCGAGAATGCATCCACCGAAAGCGGCGCCAGTGTCTCGCGCCGCGGCTTCCTGAAGCTTGCCGGCGCTTCCGGCTTTGCGAGCGCCGCCAGCGCGTTTGCGGGCAGCGCGAAGGCCGACGCCTCCACACCCGACGGCACACCTGAGCAGATCCACCTCACCTGGGGCGAAGACCCGACGCGCGAAGTCGTCGTTTCGTGGGCATCGCTCGCCTCCTCCACGAATCCGCGCGTGATCTACAGCGCCGATCGCGGCAAGCGCGAGACCGTGCACGCCATTCAGCGCACCTATACCGACGGGCTCACGGGCAATGTCGTGTTCACCTATCACGCGCGGCTGCGCGGGTTGGAGCCGGCCACGACCTACCGCTACGAAGTCACTGCCGATAACGACAGCCGCACGAGCAGCCCGTTCAGTTCGAGCTTCGCCACCGCGCCGCGCGCTCGCGCGCCGTTTCGCTTCACGAGCTACGGCGACCTCGCCACGCCGAACACGGGCTGGGTGCTGTCGTCGCCGCAAAGCCGCTTCGCCGTGGAAGCCGTGGAGCGCTTCCAGCCGCTCTTTCATCTGCTCAATGGCGACCTCTGCTACGCGAACCTGAATCCCGCGCACCAGACCGACGTGTGGCGCGACTTCGGCAACAACAACCAGACGTCGGCGGCGAACCGTCCGTGGATGCCGTGCCCCGGCAATCACGAGATCGAGTTCTACAACGGTGCGCAGGGCCTGAATTCGTATCTCACCCGTTATACGCTGCCCGATAACGGCACGCATTTTCCGGGCCGCTGGTACAGCTTCCGCGTGAGCAACGTGCTGTTCGTTTCGCTCGACGCCGACGACGTGGTCTACCAGGACGCCGCCGCTTTCGTGGCCGGCCCCTCGCCGCTCGTGCCCGCCGCGAGCACGGGCAACGCGCCCATCCAGCCCGGCTCGTCGTTCTACGTGCGCGGCTACAGCAACGGCGTGCAAACGCGCTGGCTCGAAGAAACCCTGAAGCAAGCGAAGAACGACGACGATATCGACTGGATCGTGGTGCAGATGCACCAGGACGCGCTCAGCTCGTCGAAAACCGGCAATGGCTCGGACAAGGGCATACGCGAAGCGTGGCTGCCCCTCTTCGACCGCTATGGCGTGGATCTCGTGGTGTGCGGCCACGATCACGACTACGAGCGCAGCTACCCGGTGCGCGGCTGCAATCATCACGCGGGCGTCGACGCGAAAACCGGCGTGAGCGTCGACACGCTGCAGCCGCGTCCCGTCACGCATGCCCAAGGCACGGGCAACACCTTCGACACGAGCCACGGCACGATCCACCTGATCCTCGGCGGTGGCGGCACGAGCGCACCGCTCGACGTGTATGGCGTGGATGCCGGCAACGGCAATCCGCAGGCACAGGTGTTCACGAAGCCCAACCACCCGGCGCCGGGCGCGACCGCGGGGACCTTCGCGCGCCCCACCGCCGATGCGCTCGAAGACGCGATCTGGTCGGCGCAGCGCGATACGGGCACGGGTTATGGCATTGCGGTGTTCGACGTCGATCCCGGCACACATGGCGGCAAGACGACGATCACGATGAACTACTATCACGCGCCGGGCGCCGATCAAACGCCGACCGGAAATTATGAGTTGTTCGAAACGATTACGCTGGCGAAGTCACGCTAAGCCAGCAATGCGGGGCGCTTGCGCCCCGCGTCGAATGCACTATGCGAGTGCGGCCTCTTCCACTTCGCGCACTTCGACAGCACTGCCCGCCAGCCGCCGGTAACGCGACAGCGCCCACAGCGGGAAATACGCCGTGTAGCCGTGATACTTGAGGTAGTAAATACGCGGGAAGCCCGGCGCATTATGCGAGCGATGCCACCAGAACCCGTCCTCCTGCTGCACGGATAGCAAATACGCCACGCCGCGCCGCACCGATTCGGATTCCCAGTCGCCGAACGCCATTTGCGCGAGCAGTGCCCACGCCGTGAAATTCGACGTGCTTTCGCCGCCATTGGTGCCGGCCAGGCGCGGGTCGATATAGCTGTCGTTGGTCTCGCCCCAGCCGCCGTCCGCGTGCTGGCGCGCGCGCAGCCACGCGAGCGCGCGCGCGATGTACGGCTGACTCGGGTCCTCGCCTGCGAGCGCGAGACCCGCCAGCACGCTCCACGTGCCGTAGATGTAGTTGGTGCCCCAGCGGCCCCACCAGCTGCCGTCGGCGTGCTGCGTGGCCTTCACGTACTCGATGGCGCGCGCGAGCGCCGCCTTGTCTTCGGTGCGGCCCGTCACGCCGAAGCACAGCAGTACGCGGCCCGATACGTCTTCGGTTGGCGGGTCGAGCAACGCGCCGTGGTCCGCGAACGGAATCGCATTCAGATAGAGGCGGTCGCAATCGGCGTCGAAAGCGGCGAAGCCGCCGTTGCGCGACTGCAAGCCGCGCATCCAGTCGAGCGCTCGCGTCACGCGCGCCGCGTAGGGGTCCACGCCCGTTTTGCGGGCCTCCGTGCGGCCACGACGATGGAGCATGGCGACGACCACGGCCGTGTCGTCGATGTCGGGATAGTACGGATTCTCATACTGGAAAGCCCAACCGCCAACCGGCGTATCCGGCTGCGCGTTCTCGATCCAGTCGCCGCGCACGTCGTCCACCTGGCGCGCCGCGAGCCACTCGTACGCGCGCGCAATGCGCTGCTCAAGTTCGTGCCCGGTGATCGTTGCCGACGCCGGATCGGCGGGCACGACCGTACGCGCCTGCTCGAGCGCCATCGTGCTCCACGCCGTGTCCCAGACCGGCGAAAGGCACGGCTGGCAATACACGCTGCCGTCCGGGCGCTCGACGAGCAGCTTTTCCAGCGCATTCTCGCAATCGCGGCGCAGCGGATGATCTTCAGGATACCCAAGCACCTGCATCATCTGGTAGCTGTAGACGATCGGCGGAAAGATGCCGCCCATGCCGTCCTCGCCGTTCATGCGCTCGGCGCACCAGGCCTCGGCGTGCTTCATGGCGCGCTGGCGCAGCGCGCGCGGCAGCAGCGGCTCAATATGGCGCAGCGCCCGGTCAGCCGCGAGAAAGAACCGGCGGATGCCCTTGCCGCGCGCAAAGTATTCGCGCTCCTCTTCGGGCGGCGTGACGAACAGTTCGGCAATCGATACATCATGAGGATTGGCCGCGCGCGCCTTCAGCGAGCAGAGCGCGAGCAGCGGCACCATGGTCGTGCGCGCCCAGTAGGCGACCTTGTACATCGAAATGGGCACCCACTTCGGGAACAGCACGAATTCGATCGGCATGAACGGCGTGGCGCGCCACGGCACCTGACCGAAGGTGGCGAGGAGAATGCGCGTGAACACGTTCGACTTCGCCGCGCCGCCGAGCTTCAAAATGGCTTCCCGCGCGCGCACCATGTGCGGCGCGTTCGCCGGATCCCCCGCCGCCTTCAACGCGAAATACGCCTTCACGCTGCACGAGACATCAGGCGCACCATCCACATAGAGGTCCCATGCGCCGTGCGTTTGCAAGCGCTGAATGTCGCGCAGATAGCGCGCCATCTTCTCCTGGCGTACCGCGTCGATCTTGCCCATGAAATGCATCATGAGGATGTATTCGGCGGTGATCGTGGCGTCCGATTCGAGCTCGAAACACCAGCTTCCATCGGCATCCTGCTGTCGCACGAGCGCTTCGCGGCCGCGAATGATCGAGGCGTCGAGCGCCGCCATGGCGGCTGCGGAAGCGGTAAAAGGCGGGGGGATTTTTTTCATCGGCGGATCATACCATCCGTACGGAATGTTTAGCCGCGAAGCCTGCAATGGTATGATCGGCGCCATGAAAGACTCCTCCGTCAAGGCGCCCGCGCGCGCGACAAGGCGCAGCGCGAAGGCGGCTGACGCAGCGGCTCCCTCTGCCCCGGCGGTCTCGAAGCCTGCTTCCCCACGCGAGGACACGGCTCCAGCCGCCGGCACGCGCCGCAAGAAAGCCCCGGCCCAGGTGCGCGCGCAATTGCTGCAGGCGGCTTCCGATATCGCCACCGACCAGGGCGTACCCGCCGTCACGCTCGATGCGGTAGCCGAACGCGCGGGCGTGACCAAGGGCGCGTTGCAATATCACTTCGCCAACAAGCAGGGCTTGCTCGATGCGCTCTTCGAGCAGACGCTAGAGCGATTCGAGCAGCAGATGCATGCGCGCATCGAAGAAGGCGAGGCAAAGGGCGCGCCCAAACACGGCGCGGCCGCGCGCGCCTACTTGCACACGACCATAGACGAAACAAGCCCCGCCGCCAGCACCAACGTGCTGCGCGTGCTGGTGGCCGCGATGATGACCGACCCCGCGATTCGCGAGCGCTACGCCGCGCCCATGCGCAAGTGGACGCGCCCCGACCCGCTTCCGCTCGAAGCCGCCGCCCGCCTGATGATCTGCCGGCTCGCCGCGGACGGCCTGTGGATCTCCGACCTGCTCGGCTACCAGAACATGCCGCCGCGCCTGCGCGCCGAAGTGGTGCGCCAGCTGGAGCAACTGGCGCTCGTGAAAGACTAAAGAAAGCATGCGCCAGGGATCACCCTGAGCGCCGCGCATTCACACGCGGCGCACTATGCCGAAATCGTCACCGCGCAAGGGCCGTTCGAGCAAGACGGCCAAAATGGCGCGACCTACGATTGTCGGCATGAAAACCCTGACCGTTATCGACTCCCACACGGGCGGCGAGCCTACGCGCCTCGTGATCGCAGGCGGCCCCGAGTTGGGCCACGGCCCGCTCGCCGAACGCCTCGCCGTTTTCCGTCGCGACTTCGACCGCGTGCGCGCGGGCGTCGTCAACGAGCCGCGCGGCTCGGACGTGATGGTCGGCGCGTTGCTGTGCGAGCCGCATGATCCGTCCTGCTCCGCCGGCGTGATCTTCTTCAACAACGTCGGCTTTCTCGGCATGTGCGGGCACGGCACCATCGGCCTCATCGCGTCGCTCGCGCATCTCGGGCGCATCGCGCCCGGCGTGCATCGCATCGAAACGCCGGTGGGCAACGTCGAGGCCGAACTGCACGCCGACGGCAGCGTCACCGTGCACAACGTGCCCGCGTATCGCTACCGCAAGGCCGTGCCGCTCGACGTGCCGGGCTACGGCCGCGTGCATGGCGACATCGCCTGGGGCGGCAACTGGTTCTTCCTCGTCGCCGATCACAACCTCACGCTCGAAGCGGGCAACGTCGAAGCGCTCACCGAAGCCACGTGGGCCATGCGCCAGGCGCTCGAAGCAAACGGTATTACCGGTGCGGACGGTGCGTTGATCGACCATATCGAACTCTTCGCGCACTCCGACGTCGCGGGCATCGACAGCCGCAATTTCGTGCTGTGTCCTGGCAAGGCCTACGATCGCTCGCCTTGCGGCACCGGCACGAGCGCGAAGGTCGCGTGCCTCGCCGCAGACGGCACGCTCGCGCCCGGCGTGCAGTGGCGCCAGGAAAGCATCATCGGCAGCGTGTTCGAGGCGAGCTATGAAACCGCGCCCGAGCTTCCCGCGGGCCATGTGCGCCCGAGCATTCGCGGCAGCGCGCATATTAGCGCGGAGTCCAAGCTGATTTTCGCCGACGACGATCCGTTCGCGTGGGGCATTCCCGCGTGATGCAAGGTTCGAGCGGTCAACACGATGTTGTCGTCGATGTTGTCGTAATCGGCGCGGGCATCGTGGGCGCGGCATGCGCGCATGAACTCGCGGCGCAGGGCCTGAATGTGCTCGTGATCGAGCGCGCGGGCGTGGGCGGCGGCGTGACAGCAGCCGGTATGGGCCACCTCGTCGTGATGGACGACACGCCCGCCGAATTCGCCCTGAGCGCGTGGTCGCTGGCGCTGTGGCACGCGCTCGCGCCGCGGCTCGACGAACGCCATGCGTTCTTGCGCTGCGGCACGCTCTGGGTCGCTGCCGACGACGAGGAACTGGCGCTCGCGCAAACGCGCCAGCAGGCGCTGCACCAGCAAGGCGTGGCGTGCTCGATGCTCGACGTGCACCAGTTGCGCGAAGCCGAACCGGGCCTGCGCCATGGCCTGGTAGGCGGCATGATCGTCGATAACGACGCTGTGGTCTACGCGCCTGCCGTAGCAACATGGTTGCTCGAACAACCGGTTAGCGGACGCATTACCTGCCGCACACAAACGCAAGTCACGCGTATCGACCGCGCGGGCGTGCATCTCGCCGATGGCGAGGTCATCGGCGCGGGCGCGGTGCTGGTCGCGAACGGCCTGCAAGCGCTCGATTTACTGCCGCGCCTGCCGCTACAGGCCAAGAAGGGCCACCTGCTCATTACCGACCGCTACCCCGGCACGATTCGCCATCAGATTCTCGAACTCGGCTATATCAAGAGCGCGCACAACGCGAGCGGAACCTCTGTTGCGTTCAACGTGCAGCCGCGGCCAACCGGGCAATTGCTGATCGGCTCGTCGCGCCAGTTCGACAGCACGGACCCCGCCGTCGAGCCTGCGATTCTCGCGCGCATGCTGCGCCGCGCCGCCGAATATCTGCCGCAATTGCCCACGCTCAACGCGATTCGTGCATGGACGGGCTTTCGCCCCGCATCGAGCGACGGCATGCCGCTGATCGGCCCCGCTGCCCCGTTCGCCGATGATGACAGCCATCCGTCCACGTGGCTCGCCACCGGACACGAGGGCCTTGGCGTCACCACAGCGCTCGGCACCGCAAAGCTGATTGCCGCGCAAATACTCGGACGCCCCGCCGAGATCGACGCGACGCCGTATCTCCCCGCGCGCTTCGCTGCCCAAGGGGCTGTGCATGTCTGAAACCAGCACGACGTTGACGATTGACGAATACCAGGTGAGCGTCGCGCCTGGCAGTTCGGTGGCAGCAGCCATCGCCATCGCTGCACAGGCACGGCACGCTGCGCTCGTCACGCGGCGTTCGGTGACCGGCGCGCTGCGCGGGCCGTTGTGCGGCATGGGTATCTGCCAGGAATGCCGCGTCACCATCGACGGCGTGCCGCATCGGCTTGCATGCCAGACGGTTTGCCTCGCGGGCATGAACGTCGTTACCGGGAATGCAGCGCCATGAAGTTCGATATCCTGATCATCGGCGCCGGACCGGCTGGATTGAACGCCGCGCGTATCGCCGCAGAGGCGGGCGCGAGCGTAGGCATCGTCGATGACAACGCGCTGCCTGGCGGCCAGATCTGGCGTCAGGGTCCCGGCCATCGCGCCACGGGCCCCGCACGCGCCTTGCTCGATGCCCTCGCCGCGCGTGCGAACGTCACGCTGCTAAGCGGAACCCGCATCGTGCAAGCGCTGCCAGGGCGACAACTGCTCGCGGAAAGCCCCGACCGGGCGCTCACGCTCGCTTACGACAAGCTCATCGTCGCCTCCGGCGCGCGCGAACGCTTCCTGCCCTATCCCGGCTGGACTTTGCCGGGCGTCACCGGCGCGGGCGGCTTGCAGGCGCTCATCAAGGGGGGCATGCCCGTGCGCGGCGAGCGGATCGTCATCGCGGGCAGCGGGCCGCTGCTCTGGGCCGCCGCCTTGACCGCGCGCCAGCATGGCGCGACGATTGCCGCCATCATCGAACAGGCGCCGCCGCAAGCGGTGCGCCGCTTCGCGGCGGGCCTCGTCCATACGCCCGCGAAACTCGCTCAGGCGCTGCGCATGCGCTTCGATCTGCGCGCCACGCCTTACTGGTGCGATGCCTACGTGAGCGAGGCAATCGGCACTACGCGCTTGACGCAGGTGCGCGTGCGCCGCGGCAACAACGAAATACTGGTCGATTGCGACCGGCTCGCGTGCGCCTATGGCCTCGTGCCCAATACGGGCGTCGGCGCAGCGCTCGGTTGCAAGTTGGACACCCACGCCAACGCTCCCGCCATCGCCGTGAACGAATGGCAACAGACCCGCGCCGAAGCCATCTACGCGGCTGGCGAATGCACGGGCGTGGGCGGCATGGAACTCGCGGCGGTGGAAGGCCGCATCGCGGCCTACGCCGCGCTCGGGGACAACACGAACGCCCGGCAGCTGTTCGCCGAGCGTGAACGCTACCGCCGTTTCGCCGAACGCCTGCACGCGGCGTTCGAACTCGCTCCCGCGTTGCGCGCGCTCCCGCAGCCCGACACCGTGTTTTGCCGGTGCGAGGACGTCGCGTATCGCGACGTTGCCCGCCATGCGTCGTGGCGCGACGCCAAGCTGCAGACGCGCTGCGGCATGGGCCCCTGCCAGGGCAAGATTTGCGGCGAAGCGGCGGCGTTCTGCTTCGGCTGGCCGCAAAACGGCCAGCGCCCGCCCTTCTCGCCCGCGCGCATCGACACGTTGCTGCACGCGGAAACGACGCCTTAGCGCGGAAAAAGCACCGCACACGTTTTTTGTTGCAGATGCGCGGGCGCGCGCAAATCGGCACAATGGAGTTTTCTGCCGATCCCACCCCAAGCGCCACGCGATGCCCGAACTGGTCCTGCCCGCCGCCCTCGAAAACGCCACGTTTGCGCAGATGGTCGCGCATTTCACCATGCTCGAGCCGCTGTTCGACGCCATGCCCGACGTGGTGTTCTTCGTGAAGGACGACGAGGCACGCTACGTGATCGCGAACACCACGCTCGCCGCGCGCTGCGGCTTCAAGGACAAACGCGCGCTGCTCGGCAAGACGGCCGAGCAGGTTTTCCCGTCCCGCTTCGGCCACAGCTACACCGCGCAGGACCAGGCCGTGGTGCGGCTGGACAGCAGTCTCATCGACCAGCTCGAACTGCACCTGTATCCGGGCCGGCAACCGGGCTGGTGCCTCACCTCGAAAGTCCCGCTGCACGACGCGCGCGGCCGCGTGCTGGGCGTGGCGGGCATTTCGCGCGACCTGCAGGCCGCCGAGGGCACGCATCCCGCTTACCAGCGGCTCGCGGTCGCCGCCAAGTACATCCAGGACAACTATGCGCAACCGCTCAAGCTCGCGCACCTGGCAAAGCTCATCAACATGTCGGTGGCGCAGATCGAGCGCTACTTTCACAAGATCTTTCACCTCACGCCGCGCCAGATGCTGCTGAAAACGCGCCTGGACGCAGCCTCCGTGCTGCTTGCGAGCGACCTGAGTATCACCGACATCGCCACGCAATGCGGCTATAACGATCACAGCGCGTTTACGCGGCAATTCAAGGCCACCGTGGGCGTGACGCCAAGCCAGTATCGCGCGTTGCTGCAAGCGCCCGCCAGCGCGCAGACGCCCGGCGCCTAAGCGTCGCGTGTGCAGGCCAGGGTTCTCCCCAGGCCACGCCCGACTATGCAGATTTCGTCTTTTTGAAGCACGAAAGGCCCCAAGCGCCAAACGATTTGGACAGCGATACTGCACTCACATTCAACACGTACCGCGGCGCGAGCCGCTACGCATTCAAGGAGTGAGTCACAGTGAGCGCTATCCAGTGGAGCGGGGTGTTTCCCGCCGTCAGCACGCAGTTCAAGGCGGACTTCTCGGTCGATATCGACGCCACGCACCGGGTGGTGAGCAATCTCGTCAAGGACGGCGTGTCGGGCCTCGTGGTGTGCGGCACCGTCGGCGAGAACACCTCGCTCGCGACGCATGAAAAGATTGCCGTGATCGAAGCCGCGCGCGACGCCGCCGGCGGCAAGGTGCCCGTGATCGCGGGCATTGCCGAATTCACCACCGAGTTCGCGCGTCAAACCGTGAAGGAAGCGGCCCGCGTGGGCGTGGACGGCGTGATGGTCATGCCGGCGCTCGTGTATTCCTCGAAGCCGCACGAAACGGCCGCGCATTTCCGCGCCGTGGCCTCCAGCACCGACGTGCCCGTGATGGTCTACAACAATCCGCCGATCTACAAGAACGACGTCACGCCCGACATCCTGATCGCTCTTCAGGATTGCGAAAATATCGTCTGCTTCAAGGATTCGTCGGGCGATACGCGCCGCTTCATCGATCTGCGCAATGCCGTGGGCGACCGCTTCGTGCTGTTCGCGGGCCTCGACGACGTGGTGGTCGAAAGCGTGGCCGTGGGCGCGCAAGGCTGGGTTTCGGGCATGTCGAACGTGTTCCCGAAGGAAGGCGAAACGCTTTTCCGTCTTGCGAAGCAAAAACGCTTTGACGAAGCGCTCGCGCTGTATCGCTGGTTCATGCCGCTGCTGCACCTCGACGCACGTCCCG
This sequence comes from Paraburkholderia sp. J11-2, assembly GCF_905220185.1. NCBI lineage: Bacteria > Pseudomonadati > Pseudomonadota > Betaproteobacteria > Burkholderiales > Burkholderiaceae > Paraburkholderia > Paraburkholderia sp. J11-2. The sequence continues at coordinate 214,694 of NZ_CAJMYY010000004.1, forward strand.
ACCTCGTGCAGTGCATCAAGCTGTGCGAGGAGCTGGTGGGCCGCGGCAGCGCGATCACGCGGCCGCCGCGCCTGCCGCTCGAAGGCGAGGCGCTCGCGCACGTGAAGGCCGTGGTCGAGAAGGCGCTCGCTACGCGCCCCGCCCTGCCAGACGTCGGTCTATAAGACTGACGTAAGCACGCCTCTCTCCAGCGCTTTTTCCAGATCACCGAAACCGGGCCACATTGGCCCGGTTTGTCTTTTTACACGGGATGCCATGTCCAGCACCGTCACGAACGACGCACCCGAACCGGTCGTCCTCACACTCGACGAAGTCTTCACGCTCTCGCGCAACGTGCTGCTGCGGCACGGCATGTCCGAGGCGCATGCCGATGCGATCGCGCGCGTCATCACGCAAGGCCAGCGCGACGAATGCCACTCGCATGGCATTTATCGCCTGCTCGTTTGCGCACGTTCGCTCAAGAGCGGCAAGGTCGATGCGCGCGCCGAGCCCACGCTGCGCGATATTGCGCCCGGCGTGCTGGCCGTGGACGCGCACTATGGCTTCTCGCTGCTCGCATTCGAAACCGGCCTGCCCGCGCTCGCGCAGAAAGCGCGCAGCCAGGGCATCGCGGCGATGACCATCAACCACTGCTTTCACTTCTCGGCGCTGTGGCCCGAGGTCGAAGCCATCGCGGCGCAAGGGCTCGTGGGCATCGCGATGAACCCGAGCCATAGCTGGGTCGCGCCCGCGGGCGGCACGACCGGCGTGTTCGGCACGAATCCGCTGGCGTTTGCGTGGCCGCGCGAAGGCGGTCTGCCATTCGTGTTCGACTTCGCCACGAGCGCCATTGCGCGCGGCGACATCGAACTGCACGCGCGCGAGGGCAAACCCATTCCGCCGCACTGGGCGCTCGATTCCGACGGCCAGCCCACCACCGACGCGCGCGCCGCGCTGGACGGCGCGATGCAAACGTTCGGCGGCCACAAGGGCTCGGCGCTCGCGGCCATGATCGAGCTGCTTGCGGGCGCGCTGATCGGCGACCTCACGAGCATGGAGTCGCAGGCCTTCGACGGCGGCGCGGGTGCGAGCCCTTGTCACGGCGAGCTCGTCATTGCGATCGACCCCAGGCGCTTTGGCGGCGACGGCTATGCAGCCGGCCAGGCGCGTGCAGAGCGGCTCTTCGCCGCCATCACGGCGCAGGGCGCGCGCTTGCCGTCGCAGCGCCGGTTCGAGGCGCGCGGGCGCAGCGAACGCCACGGCGTGAAGGTGCCGCGCGCGCTCTACGACGATGTGCTGAAACTCCTCGACTGATTGCCGGGCGCCCCCCTCGCGTGACGCTTAAGCACCGGTTAAGCCGGGATGAGCGACAATGTAAGGCTGGAATAAGGGGAGCGAGCGATGCGCCTGTTGCTGGTGGAAGACGATGAAATGATTGCCGAAACGGTGCTCGACTCGATGCGCCGCGAGGGTCATGCCGTCGACTGGGCGCGCGACGGGCGGGAAGCCGAGCTTTCGCTCGACAACGACGTGTATGACCTCGTGCTGCTCGATCTCGGTCTGCCGAAGAAAGACGGCATCGAGGTCCTCAACGGCTATCGCCGCAAGGGCGGCGAAGCGGCCGTGCTGATCCTGACCGCGCGCGACTCGGTCACGGACCGCATCGCCGGGCTCGACGCCGGCGCCGACGACTACCTGATCAAGCCCTTCGATCTCGACGAACTGGCCGCCCGCACGCGCGCCATGCTACGCCGCCGCACGGGCCAGAAGCAGCCGGTCTACACGCACAGCGGCCTCTCGCTCGACCCCGCCGCGCACGAAGTGACGAAAGACGGCGAGAGCGTCGCGCTCGTGCCGCGCGAATTCGCGCTGCTGCGCGTGCTTATCGAACAGCCCGCGCGCGTATTCACGAAGGCCGAGCTCGAAGAGCGCATGTACGGCTGGGGCGAGGAAGTCGGCAGCAACGCGATCGAGGTGCATGTGCACAGCTTGCGCCGCAAGATCGGCACCGACCAGATCGTGACCGTGCGCGGCGTGGGCTATCGGCTCAAGAGACCGGAATGAATTCCATCCGCCGCCGCCTGCTGGGCTGGCTCATCTGCGGCTTCGCGGCCGCTTCCTTGGTGGCGGGCTACGGCATTTTTCACACGGCGCGCGACGAAGCGGGCGAGTTGTTCGATTACGAGCTGCATGCCGTGGCGCTTTCCATGCCCGCGAACGTCGCAACGGCGCGCGAGGTCGAGCAGTCCAGCCCCGGCTTCGACGAGATCGCCGACGACCGCATTCTCATCCAGATCTGGGACCGCGATGGCAAGCTGATTTACCGCTCGCAGGAAACGCCTGTCCTGCCGCGCCAGTCCACGGGCTTTCGTACGATCGAAGACGACGAAGTGCATTGGCGCGTGTACGGCATCGAGCAGCCGGAACGCTTCGTTCAGGTCGCACAGCCCATTTCCGTGCGCGATTCGCTGGCGCTGCACCTCGCGCTGCATACGTTGTGGCCGCTCGCGCTGCTCGTGCCGGTGGCGATCGTGCTCGTGCTGTTCGTGGTGACGCGCGGGCTCGCACCGGTGCGCGCGCTGTCGGCGCTGCTCGCTGCGCGCTCGGCGCATGCGCTGGAGCCGTTGCGCCTCGACGGTTCGGTGCCCGTCGAGCTGCGCCCGCTCGTCGTCGCGCTCAACGATCTGCTGGACCGCTTGAACGCGGCCTCGCAGGCGCAGCGCACCTTCATCGCCGACGCTGCGCACGAGCTGCGCTCGCCGCTCGCCGCGCTCAAGCTGCAATGGCAGGCGGCGCTGCACGACGGCACGCTGAACGGCGAGCCGCGCACGCTCGAGCGCATGCAAACCCGCCTGAACCGGACGATACGCCTCGTGCAGCAACTGCTCACGCTCGCGCGCGAAGATGCGCAGGCGAGCGCGCCCGCCACGATCGTGAGCCTGCGGCGGCTGGGCGAGCAGGCCATCGGCGACTTCTCGCTGCTCGCGGAGGAAAAAGGCATCGACCTCGGCCTCGAATCGCGGCCGCCCGTGACACCCGAGTCCATCTGCAACGTGAGCGCCGACGCGCACGGACTGAACACGCTGCTGAACAACCTGCTCGACAACGCGATCCGCTACACGCCAGCCGGCGGCAAGATCGATCTCCTGCTCACGCGCTCGCAGGACACGCTCGGCTTCGAAGTCATCGATAACGGGCCCGGAATTCCCGAAGGCGATCTCGAACGCGTGCTCGACCGTTTCTTTCGCGGCGATCATGCCCAGGGCACCGGCAGCGGGCTTGGCCTGTCGATCGTGGCGCGCATCGCGCAGCGTCAGGGCCTGACGTTCACGCTGCGCAACAACCCGGGTGGTCGCGGGCTCACGGCGGCGGTGAGCGGGCTGCCCGCAAACGACGAGCCCGTGACCAGCACGAATGCGCCCGCCAGCCGAGCCGCCCGGGCGACGAGCGATTCGGCCTGAGGCCGCACGCGCGCTCGCTCACCGCGGATCACTGCGGATCACTGCGCAGACGCGCCCTGCACCAGTTCCAGCACGCGGTACGCAAACCGCACACGCGATTCGGTGGGGTGATTGCGGTTGGCAAGAATGACGATGGCCGTCTTGCGCGCGGGCTCGAACGCGAGATAGCCGCCGAATCCGTTGGTCGCGCCCGTCTTGTCGAGCAATACATCGGCCTGCGGCGGCAGCGGCGGGATCAACGCCGTGGCCGGATTGTCCTCCAGCACCATGAAGTTCGCGTTGCCCTGCACGAGATCATTCAGGCTCACCGGCTGCGCGTACTGCTCCCATACGAGGTCCTGAACGTACGGGCCCGTGCGGAAATAGCCCACATGCGTGGCCTCCAGCGCGCGCTGCAACTCCGGCTCCACTCCGACCTCGCCCATGTTCGCTTCGAGAAAGCGCAGCATGTCGCGCGTATCCGATTTCACGCCGTAGGCTTCGTCGGCGAGCACGCCGGGGTTCAGGCGCACAGGCGTATCCTTGCTGTTGTAGCCCTGCGCATAGGCGGCACGCTCCCCGTCGGGCACGCGAATGAACGTGTGTGCCAGCCCCAGCTTCGGAAAGAGTGTTTTCTCCACGGCGTCTGCGTAGCTCATGCCGAGCTGCTGCGCCGTGATGCGCGCGAACATGCCGATGCTCGGGTTCGCATAGGTGCGCTGCGTGCCCGCCGGATAGCGCGGGCGCCATGCCTTGAGCCACGCCATCAGCTGCGCGTCGTTTGTGACTTCTTCGGGCACCTGCAGCGGGAAGCCGCCACCGGTGTGCGTGCCGAGATTGATCAGCGTAAGCGCGCCAAACGGCGTGCCACGCATGTCGGGCAAATACGTGCTCACTGGCGCATCGAGCGCGAGCTTGCCGTTCACCTGCGCCCAACCGGCAAGCGTTGCGGCGAAGGTCTTGCTGATCGACCCGAGTTCGAAGAGCGTTTCGTTCGTGACGGGCGCGCCGGTTTCCTTCGACGCGACGCCAAAGTTGTAGAAGCGCGCCGCGCCGTTCACGGCGACCCCGATCGCGAGACCGGGAATACCGTTCTCGCGCATGAACGCGAGCGCGGCTTCGCGTATTCGAGCGTCGCTGCCGGTCGCGATTTCGGCTTCTGCGCCAATGGCGGGACGGTTCAGCGCGACGGCGACGAGCACTGCGCCGGCACAGACCCTTGCGAGTGAACGAAGCAAGATCGCCTCCTTGCACGATGTGCAAAAGCCGTGATCTTACCCGGTCTGCGCGCACGGGCCGCCAGCGAAGCGGCCCGTGCTTCCCGACTTACTCGGCGTACTCCGGGCTGCGCTGCAGTTCGCGCACCGCGCTGGCAGTCTGCGCTTCGTGCCTGCGTGGCGCATGAACCGGCGCAGCGGCATGAGCGCGCGCGCCGCCGCGCACGAAGCGCCGCCCTTCCCGGCCATACACGGCGTCCGGCTCGGGGAAGATCGTGAGCAGTACGACGTAGATCATGCCGCCCACCGCGAGCGAAACCGGCACGCTCAGATCGAGCCCACCCGCCAGCGAGCCGAGCGGACCGATGAATTGCCCCGGCAGATTCACGAACGAAAGACCGAGGAACGCCGCCGGCAACCAGGCGCCCATCGCGCGCAGATTCCAGCCGTGCGTGAACCAGTAGTGCCCGCCGCGGCCGCCGCGATTGAAGACCTGAAGGTCGTCTGCGAGATAGTGCCCGCGGCGCGTGAGGAAGCCGATCACCATGATCGCCATCCACGGGCAGCTGAACGTGCAGATCAGCGTGGAGAACGTCGAGACGCTTTCCACGAGATTGAACGCGAAGCGTCCGACGAAGATGAAGCCGATAGCGAGCGTGCCGATCAGCATGGTCGCACGCACGCGGTTCAGCAGCTTCGGGAACATGCTGGACATGTCGAGGCCGGTGCCGTACAGCGCGGTCGTGCCCGTCGACATGCCGCCGATGATCGCAATAAGACAGGTAGGCAACAGGAACCAGCGTGGCGACACAGCCAGCAGCCCGCCCACATAATCGTTCGAGGCGATATAGCTCGGCGCCTTCGTCGCAATGAGCGTGGCCGTGACGAGGCCGAAGAAGAACGGCACGAATGTGGCGATCTGCGCGGCAAATACAGCGCCCATGATGCGGCGGCGCGGCGTGTGCTGCGGAATGTAGCGCGCCCAGTCGCCGAGCGTCGAGGCGAACGACACCGGATTGCTCAACGCAACGAGCACCGCGCTCACGAACGCCACCCAGAAGCCCGCGCCGCCCTCGTGCAGCGTGCCGGCGTAGCCCGGATCGAACGCGCCCGCAAACGCGAAGGCGCCCACCACGAACATGAGGCTCGCGGCCCACACGGCAATCTTGTTCACCCACAGCATGAAGCGAAAGCCGTAGATGCACACCACCACCACGAGCACGGCGAACACCATGTAGGCCGAGCCGAGCGTCCAGGTGTTGACCGGCACGCCGACCATGTTGTGCGCGCCGCCGACCAGTGCATCGCCCGAACTCCAGACGGCGAGCGCGAAGAACGCAATCGACGTAAGCAGCGCGAGGAACGAGCCTACAATCCGCCCGTGTATGCCGAAGTGCGCCCCCGACGAAACCGGATCGCTCGTGCCGTTGCGCGGGCCAAACAGGCTCATGGGCGCGAGAATGCAGGTGCCGGCGAGCACGCCAAGCAAGATGGACCACACGCCTGCCTTGAACGAAAGGCCCACTAGCACCGGGAAACTGCCCAGCACCGAGGTGGAGAAGGTATTGCAGCCGCCGAACAGCAGCCTGAAAAGATCGATGGGCCGCGCGTAGCGCGATGCATCGGGAATACGCTCGAAACCGAATGTTTCGATCTGGGTAATGCTGTTGTCGCTCATTGTCTCACTCCTTGCCACGCCGATCCGGTTGTGCATGCAAGCAACCGGTCAACGCACTATCAACGTCTCTCGCCCACTTTAATCGATCGGAGCAGGCTAATTATTCTGCATTCCATACGTTTACATCATGCGCGGCCAATGTATGGCGCGCACCGCATCTCTCATTCAACCAGCGATTCGGGCACGGCGGCATGCTGACCATAGACGTTCAGCAGATCGTCGCAGAACGCGCGCACGATGGGCTTTTCCGCGGCGCTGCGCTTGACGGCCAGATGCATCGGCACGTCGAAGCCGAACGTGGCGCGCCCAAGCGCCCGGATGAGGCCACGCTGCTCGAACGGCTCGGCGTGATGCGCGGGCAGATAGCCGATATGGCTGCCCGAGAGGATCAGGACCGTGGCCGCGTCGATGCTGTCGGCAATCGCCGTCACCTGCCGGTCGCCAATACCTGCAAGCTCTTCCGGTATCGGATAGCTGCGCCAGACCCAGTCGTGCGCGCGCAGGTCGTCCACGTTCACATGCGGTGCGCTGTGGAACAGCGCATGCCCGCGCCCGCAGCACAGCACCTGGCGCTCGCTGAACAGCTCGGTGTAGTCGAGCCCCGCCACGCGATGCCAGAAGTAGCCAATCGCAATGTCGAGCTGGTTGTTGACGAGACTTTCCTCGAGCTCCTGGGGCGCCGCGACCTTCATCGTGAAGCGCACAGCCTGATCGCGTTTGCGAAACGCGCCGATCGCCTCCGCAAGCCGCGCATTCTCGACATGCGAAGCCTGGCCGATCAGGCCAATGCCGAGCGTGCCCACGAGCTTGCGGTCGATATCGCGCACGCGCGCCACGAAATCGGTTGTGGCCGCAACGAGTGCGCGCGCCGAAGGCACGAAGCGTTCGCCCTTTGAAGTGAGGCGAAAGCCGCCGCGCCCGCGCTCGCAGAGCTTGAAGCCCACGCGCGCTTCGAGCGCGGAGAGTTGCGTGCTGATGGTGGATTGCCGCACGCCTAGCGTCGCTTCGGCCGCCGTGATGCCGCGCGCGTCCACCACGGCGAGAAACACGCGGATCAGGCGCAGGTCGAGATCGGAGGTATTGGAGAACATGGCGCTACACACTCACATGGGAAAGCCCATCGCCTTGATGCCCTTGATCCACGCGCGCTTCCAGCCGCCTTCGGCGTCGGCGCCGTCGAACGCATGGAACGTGACCTTGGCGGCCAGCCAGCGCACCGGCTCTGGCGGAATATAAGTGGGGCTCTGGTTGGCGATATCGAGCGCACGTTCCGGGCTGTTGCGATCGAACAGGATATTCAGGCCCATGAAGGCGCCGAAGCGGCTCGCCGCCACGCCAAAGCCCGTGTAACCCGCCACGAAAACGGCCTTGTCGTTCAGATAGCGCTTCGCGAACACGGAGCCGCGCGAGCAGTAGTCGATCGGGCCGCCCCACGCATGCGAGAAGCGCACGTCGGCAAGCTGCGGGAAGGTGCGGTAAAACGCCTGCGCGAGCCGGTAGTAGGTCTCGGCCTTCTCGTCCTGCGGGGGATTCGGATCGCCGTCGAAGTGATAGCTCACGAGACCGCCGAAGATGATGTTGTTGTTCTTCGTGAGGCGGAAGTAATTGAGCTGCGTGCGCGTGTCGTAAATGCCCTGGCGATTCTTCCAGCCGATGCGCGCGAGTTGCTCGTCGGTGAGCGGCTCGGTGGCGAGCACGTGGTCGCGCACCTGCAGCACGCGCCGGTTGATATCGGGAATGCCGACCTTCGCGGTACCGCTGCCGAACACCACGCGCGGCGCGCGCACGCTGCCCTCGGGCGTCTTCACGTACACGGTCTGGCCTTCGTCGATCACGTCGATGAGCGGCGTGTGCTCGTAAAGCTTCACGCCGAGCGAAAGCGCCGCGCGCTTCAGACCCCATGCCAGCTTGGCCGGATGCACGATACCGCTGCGATTGCGCGACCACAGCGCGCCCGCGAACAACGGCGAATCGAGTTGCTCGCGCGTCGCTTCGCTATCGAGCAGCACGACATCGTGCCCGTAGCGTTTGTGGAGGTCGTAGTCGCCCTGCAAATGCTCGATATGCTCGGGATCGACTGCAACGGTCATTTCGCCGTTCCATTCGATGTCGGCGTCGATGCCGTAGCGCTTGAGCGTTTCCTCGAAACCGTCGAGATTGTGATGGCCGAATTCTTCGAGCTGCGCAATGTCGTTGGGGAATACCCGTACGGCATTGGGCAAGCCATGCATCACCGAAGTCGAAATGATGCCGCCCGCACGGCCCGACGCACCGTGCGCGACCTTGCCCGCCTCGATCAGCACGACGTTCAGATGCGGCATCTGCTCCTTGGCCTGCACCGCGGCCCAGAGCCCCGTGAAGCCGCCGCCGACGATCAACAGGTCGGCCGCCACGTTGGCGGTGAGCTTAGGTTCCGTCGGCGGTTCGGCGGGGTTGTCGAGCCAGTACGGAAAGAACCGCGTGCGCGAAAGCGCCTCTTGCACGCTGAGCGTGAAGGGCGGGGGCGATGCGACTTCAACTTCTGCAGGGGTACTCATGATGGTCTTCACTGCACGGATCGGGATAAAGGATCGGGTAAACTGCGCCGCCTCGCGCGGGAGGCGGCTCGCCTGGTTCCTTAGGCGTGTTCGAGCACCACGTAGAACTTCTTCGCGTCCTCGATCGTTTCCCAGCGGCCTGCAAAGCCTGCGGGCAGGAGATAGCCCTGGCCCGCCGTGAATTCCTTGCGGCCGCCGTTCGCGTCGGTCAGGGCGATCTTGCCTTCCACGAGCCATACCGCTTCGTCGGCGGTCGTGGCCGGGAAATCCACGGCGCCGACCTTGCCTTCCCACCAGCCGATCACGTAGTTATTGTTCTTGCCGACGGTTGCACGCCAGTCGCTTTCGTCCATGCCGTATTCCAGCTTGGTGAATTCGCCGATGCCAGCGCCCAGCGGCACGATGTCCTGAATCAGTTTGCTCATTTGCGTCACTTCCGGTTGTTTTGATTGAGTGCTGCCAAAGTTACCGACTGGCGCGGCGGCGGTATGCCCCCCCTCAGGGGGGGCAAGCGGTGTTTTGCTGCCCGAGCCCCGCATTTTTGGCGGCCTAAGCCCTTCAGCTATAATGATTCAGCCTTCAAAAAGGGGCGCGCCATGCTGCTCAACGTACCCCCGCTCAACCGCGATCAACCGAACTTTCCGCTCTCGTTCAAGACCCTCGGCAATGTGATCGAGGCCGTCGGCACGCCCGATTTCGTGCCGCGCCTCACGCTGCTCGTGAACGAGGTCGTGCCCGTCAACGTCGTGCATATCGAGCGTTCGCGCGCGGACAGCACGATGCCAACGGGCTATCGCTGCGAATGGATCGGCAGTGGCGGGGTCGGAATGGATTCCGGCGCGATTTCCGACGTGATGACGCTCTATTACGACCGCTTCTACGAAAGCGATCCGCTTTTCGCGGGCATTCGCGGCAAGCTCGGCACCATGCTGGTCGTGCGCGACATCGGCGCGATCCCGCCGGGCGAGTTCCGCCAGCGGCTCTTCGACGAAGCGCGCATTGCTCACGAATGCGTGCTCGCACGCGGCACGCGCCACGCTCAGGACTCCATCGCGCTCGAACGCGGGCTGCGCGAACCGCCGTTTACGCTCGTGGAAATGAACCGCTTTCGCAGCGTGAGCGAGTTTCTGTTTCCGCTGCTCGAACTGCACGCCTCCACGAGCGCTGCCCGGCTCATTGCCCATGCGGCGCCATTCATGCATCCGCTCGCGCAGTTCGACGCGCGTATTGCGGCAGACCATGTGCGCCTCTCCAAACGCGAATACGAAACCTGTGCGCACCTCATCACGGGCAAGACCGTGCCCGAGGCCGCGCAAATCCTGGGCGTGCAGGTGGCCACCGCCGAGTCGTACGTGAAGCGCGCCTTCGCGAAACTGGGCGTGCGCACCAAGCGCGAGTTGATCGCGTGGGGCCATGCCGCGGTGTAGCCGCCGCTTCCAGTCCCAGGATTTACCCGCAGCGTTTGCCTGATTAAGGGCTTGCATACATCGACCTCCATCGATGTAAACATCTCAACTTCAATATTTGGCGGCGCGGGATCTCCCCTACCATCGTCCGATCGATTTGACTCTAACGATCGGAGACACACCAGATGGAGCGCCAGTTCAACCAGCCGCTCGGCGGCAACGAGATGCCCCGATTCGGCGGCATCGCCACGATGATGCGCCTGCCGCAGGCCGAAACCACGGAGGGCCTCGACGTCTGCTTCGTGGGCGTGCCGCTCGATATCGGCACCTCGAACCGTTCCGGCGCGCGCTTCGGACCGCGCCAGATCCGTTCGGAATCGGTACTGCTGCGGCCGTACAACATGGCCACACGCGCGGCGCCGTTCGATTCGCTGCAGGTGGCCGATATCGGTGACGTCGCAACGAACCCGTACGACCTGAAGGATTCAATTCGTCTGATCGAAGCCGCCTACGACCGCATTGTCGAGACCGGCTGTCGCCCGATCACGCTCGGCGGCGACCACACGATCGCATGGCCGATCCTGCGCGCGCTGCACAAGAAGTACGGCAAGGTTGCCGTCGTTCATATCGACGCTCACGCCGACGTGAACGACACCATGTTCGGCGAGAAGATCGCGCACGGCACGCCGTTTCGCCGCGCCGTTGAAGATGGCCTCCTGCAATGCGACAAGGTCACGCAAATCGGCCTGCGCGGCACCGGCTATCACGCGGAAGATTTCGACTGGTGCCGCAAGCAGGGCTTTACCGTCGTGCAAGCCGAGGCCTGCTGGAACCGATCGCTTGCGCCGCTCATGGAAGAAGTGCGCGCACGCGTGGGCGACACGCCGGTGTACCTGAGCTTCGATATCGACGGACTCGATCCCGCTTTCGCGCCCGGCACCGGCACGCCCGAAGTGGGCGGCCTCACCGTGCAGCAGGGCCTCGAAATCGTGCGCGGCATGAAGGGGCTCAACGTGGTGGGCGCCGATCTCGTCGAAGTCTCGCCGCCGTACGACCAGGCCGGCACGACCGCGCTCGTGGGCGCGAATCTCGCCTACGAAATGCTTTGCATCATGCCCGGTGTGGCTTACCGCTAGGGCGCGAGGAGAAACATCATGGCTACGAATACCGAACGTCAGATCGACGGCGAGGCCTTTGTGCTGCCCGCCGCGATGATTGCGGGCACAACCTTCTGCGCGACGGACCGCGAAGTGTGCTCGCGCATCTGCAACGCGGCCACGGGCGAAACCATCGGCTGGCAGGAGCACGCCACGGCCGAAATGGTCGATCGCGCCGTGCACGCCGCGCACGATGCGCTGATCGCCTGGCGCCACACGACGCCCGCCGCGCGCGGCAAGCTGCTGCGCAAGATCGCCGAATTGCTGGAAGCCGACCGCGCGCGCCTCGCCGCCATGCAGATGCAGGTGAGCGGCAAGCCGCCGTTCGAAGCGGACCTCGACGTGAGCGACGCCATCGCGACGTTCAACTACTACGCGGGCCTGTGCGAAGACGCGTCGATGTTCGCGGCCGAACCGGTCGCGCTGCCGGACGACGCGCTCCTCGCTGAACGCATGCACGAACCGGTTGGCGTTGCGGCGCTGATCGTGCCGTGGAATTTCCCGATGGTCACGACCGCATGGAAACTCGCACCGGCGCTGGCCGCGGGCTGTACGGTCGTCATCAAGCCTTCGGAACTCACCTCGCCCACCGAGCATATGCTCGCCGAGATCGTGAACGAAGCGGGCGTGCCCGATGGGGTCGTGAACGTGGTCAACGGCGGCGGCGAAGTCGGCGCATGGCTGACGACGCATCCGCTCGTCGACAAGATCTCGTTTACCGGCAGCACGGCGTCGGGCCGCAAGGTCATGCAGGCCGCCGCGCAGGACATGAAGCGCCTCACGCTCGAACTGGGCGGCAAGTCCGCGCTGATCGTGCGCGAAGACGCGGACGTGGTGCAAGCCGTCTCGCTCGCGGTGGGTGGCGCGTTCGCGAACGCTGGGCAAATGTGCTCGGCAACGGCGCGCATACTCGTGCACGACAATGTGTATCGCAAGTTCATGGCCGCGTTCGAGACAGCGGTGCGAGCGGTTGTCGTCGCGCCGCCGCAGGGCGCCGACGTGGCGATGGGGCCGCTCATCAGTGCCGCGCAACACGCGCGCGTGGCAGCGCTCGTGGCGCAAGGCGTCGAAACCGGCGCACAGATCGCGTTCGCAGGTCAGCTCGATGCCGCTTGCGCCGATGGTTTCTTCATGGCGCCGGTCGTCATCGCTGAACCCGCGGTGGACAACGTGCTGTGGACCGACGAGATCTTCGGCCCCGTGGCCTGCGTGAAATCATTCCGTTCGGATGACGAAGCAATTGCCCTCGCCAACGATACGCGCTACGGACTGGTCGCCACTGTCGTGACGAAGGACGAAAAGGCCGCGCGACGCTACAAGGCGCAGCTTCGCGCCGGGCTCGTCTGGGTCAACACCCCGCAACTGATCTTCCCGCAAGTGTGCTGGGGCGGCTTCGGCCTGAGTGGCATTGGCCGCGAGCTGGGCGTTGCGGGTTTGCGCAGCTACCAGGAATTGCGTCACACGGTCGGGCTGAGCGCTTAATCGCGGCATCCGGCTTGACTCTGGCTTCCTCGCGGCCTCGCACGCAACGTGCGAGGCCGCGACGCTTTGACAGGCAGCGTGCCGGGAGTGGCGGCTCGCGTGGCATAATCCACGCACTATTCCTGCCACTTCCATTCGCCGTGCGCCGATTCCATCTCAGGCTGGGCAGTCTACTGGGGACGCTTGCGCTCCTCATGGCGACGCTCGCGCCCGTGGTTTCGCACCTGCTTGCCGCCCAGGCCATGCAGATGGCGCCAGGCACGGTGGAACGCGCCCCCTGCGGCATGCCGTCGATGGAGCGCCACGTTCACGGCGCGAGCGGCGCAGCAGGCATGCACGCCACGCCGGGCGACATGCAGGACTGCGGCTATTGCAGCTTCTTCGCACACCTGCCCGTCGTCTCGGGCGTACCTGTCGCCCTGTTTGTCGTTGGCAAACTCGTGCAGGCCCGCATCGAAGCGCAGTTCGAAAGCGTTCGCCTCGCCGCGCCTGCGAGCCACATCCACGCCCGCGCCCCACCCCTGTCCTGACCGGATCGATCATGCCAATCCCGGACGACACGCCCAGCGTGTCACCGGGCCAGCACGCGCGCCCCTTTAACTTGCGTGCGTGCGTCGCTCCTCGACAGGACACCTCATGTCTGACCAATCGCCGTCCAGCCGCCTGGCGCTGGGCGAGCTTGCACACATTCGCGCGTTCAATCGGACCAACCTCGAAATCAACCGCATGATCGCCCGCGTGATCGGCTGCGCGTTGCTGCTCGGACCGTGCGCGGCCCATGCGCACGCTATCGCGGGCGACCGCGTCTTTCCCTCCACGCTTTCCGTCGACGACCCCGGCGTAGGCGACGAAGCCAACCTCGAATTCGGGCACCAGCGCGTGCCGGGCGATGCCGGCGACCAAAGCATCAACACCTTCAGCTTCGAGTACGACAAGCTCATCACGCCGCGGCTCGCCTTCTCCGTGGACGGCGGCTACGTCATGCAGAACAACCCGAGCGAGCGCGGCTTCGACAACTTCGGCGTGGGGCTCAAGTACCTGCTCTATGTGAACGACGCGCATGAATTCATGACGTCGGTGGGCGTGAACGCCGAGTTCGGCGGCACCGGCAGCCGCGCGATTGCCGACAACTTCTCGACGATCTCGCCCACGATCTTCGCCGGCAAGGGCATGGGCGACCTGCCCGACTCGCTCGCGTGGCTGCGGCCCATCGCGATCACCGGCGAAGCGGGCCCGTCGTTCACGACAGGCGGCGGCCAGCCAAATTCGTTCGACTACGGCTTCACGTTCCAATACAGCCTGCCCTACCTGCAACAGCACGTGCACGATCTCGGCTTGCCGCAGCCGTTTTCGAACCTCATCCCCCTCGTCGAAGTGCCCCTCTCGCGCAGCCAGGGACAAACGACCGGGACCGTCAACCCCGGCTTCATCTGGATGAACCGCTACGGTCAGCTCGGCATCGAAGCGCAGATACCGATCAACCGGGCGAGCGGCTCGCACGTCGGCGTTCTCGCGCAGGTGCACATCTTCTTCGACGATGTCGCGCCGCGCACGATCGGCAAGCCGCTTTTCCAGTAAGCCCATTCATTCACACAGGAATCTCGCCATGAAACTCACTACATTGCGCACGGCTGTCGCCACGATCGCGCTGCTCGCCGCCCATCTCGCTTGGGCGCACGCTTATCCGAAGCATCAGGAACCGCCCGCGGGGTCGACCGCACCGGCCACGCTCGACGCCGTCGTGATCGACTTCGACGATGGGCTCGAGCCCGCGTTCAGTTCCATCGACGTGACAAACGCGCAGGGCAAGTCCGTGATTCGCGAGAAGGCCAAGGTCGACGCGAACAACAACAAGCGCATGTCGGTCGCGCTGAATGCGTTGACGCCCGGAAAGTATTCGGTGGTGTGGGTCGCGGTTGCCGCCGACGGGCATCGCACGACCGGTCATTACGCGTTCGACGTGAAGTGAACGTGTAACGATGAAATGCGGCCACGCTGCGATTTCGTGCGAGATTGCAGCATGGCCCGTTCGTGATGGCGGGTTGGCTCGCCAGCTTACTGCGGCAGGGTTGCCGTAAAGGCTTCGGGCGAACCGTTCAACGCGTCGTACAGCTCGCCAACGGGCAAGTCGCCGATTTCGTTGTGGATATAGGCGTTAAACGTGCGTTCGTAGAGCGCGCGCCCGGCGTCGGTTTCCATCGTCATGTCGAAGCCGTTGAGAACCAGGCCGGCGATCTCGTCGGCTTCGAGCAGGATGTATTCAGCTTTCTTTCGTTCCATGGTGGTGCTCCGCTACGGCAGTGTCATGGAATTTTAGAGGCAACGGCGCAGAAGTGGTGGCGAAATAAACGGGGGGCGATTCGGCTTTGAGTCAATGCGGAACGGGTCTTGCCTCTGAGCGCTTAGGCAGGCGTGATACGGTGGTGCCTCTTATGGAGGCACGCTCTATGCGTCAAATCATCTCTCCCGCGTTTCTGACCGCGGTTGCCATGGCAAGTGCGCTTGCCGCCTGCGCTAATCCTTCATCCAATACGGCATCGAATAGGCCCGGCGCCGATCGCGATGCGCATGGGTGCATCGGTTCGGCCGGATATTCGTGGTGTGAGGCGACGCAACGTTGCGAACGGCCCTGGGAACTGGCGAAACAGAAGGGATTCGCCGTGTCCGAGGAGCAGTTCACGCGATATTGTTCGAGCCGAACGCACGACTAGCGGGAAGCCAAGCGCCGCTTGATGAATCGCCGCTACACGCGCCGTGTCGAGTCCACGACATCCGAAGCCAGCATGGCAACGAGTTCGCGGGTGAACAGCGGGAGGTCTGCCACACTGCGCACGCAGATGTTCAGGCGCCGCTGCGCCCACTCGTCCTTGAGCGTGACCATGACGATATCCTTCACGCGTGCATGCTTCCACGCCACCGAGGCCGGCACGATCCCTATGCCCGCGCCTGCGGCGATCATCCTGCATGCCGCGTCGAACGAACCCACCTCGATGCGTATTCTGAGCGCCCTGCCAAGCGCGGCCGCGGCGCGGTGAACGAAGGCGTGAATGGCGCTCGAGGCCGGCAGGTCGACAAAATCGTTGTCCAGCGTTTCGGCAAAGTTCACCGCGTCACGTTGGGCAAGCGGATGATCCGGCTGGGTCACCAGCACCAGTCTTTCGTTCTGGTAGGGCAGCATCTCGAGCTGCCCCGCGTCGATATTGCCGGCAACGATGCCAATATCGGCCAGGTTGCCGGTCACGCCTCGCACGATATCGTCGCTGGGCGCTTCGCGCAGTTCGATGTTCACATGGGCGTGCTCGCAAAGAAAACGGCCTAGCGTGTCGGGCAGCGCGCCGGTAATGGCAGTCGTGTTGGTCCAGACCCGGATGTGCCCGGTCATCCCGCTGCCGAACTGCTCGATGTCTCCGGCGAGCCGCTCCACCTGTTCACGCATCAACAGTGCATGACGGATAAAGCACTCGCCGGCCGGCGTCGGAATCATGCCCTGACTCGTTCTGTACAACAGCCGCACGCCCAGAAAGTCCTCGAGATTTCTCAGGCGGCTGCTGGCTGCCGGGGCCGACATGTGACACAGGCTCGCGGCGCGTGCAAGATTGGCTGTCTCGCCAAGCGCCGTGAGCAAGCGCAGATCGACGAAATCAAAATGCATGGTGGCTGTCGGGTTGTTTGATCGCTTCTTCCTGCAAGCCTGGTGCGGACACGGCTTCGAGCGTCTGACCGCTCGCCTCGACGCGAAGGAAGAGCAACGCGACACACAGTGCAACGAGCACGCAGGCAACCATCGCTACCACACCCGACACCCCGAAGTTCGAATAGAGCAGGACGGCGAGATAAGGCGTGCACATCGACGCAGCCCGCCCGCACGTGCCTGCCACGCCGGTGCCGCGCAGACGGTGCGTGGTTGGAAACAGCTCCGGGATATAGACGAACAGACCGAGCGTGCAGACCGTATAGAGCGCGGTCACCAACGCGAAGCCCATCACAGAGATGGCAACGGGGTCGCGCATCTGCACGTAGAAGTATCCGAGCACGATCGAGACCAGCGCGCTGGCGATCAGCGCCCTGCGGCGGCCGAGACGGTCAGCGATCGCGAAGCCAACGACGGCCCCCATCGGTGCGCCGAACGACATGAGGAACACGAACCCGAGCGAGCGCGTGATGCTCAGCCCTTCATTGACGAAGAACGCCGGCAGCCATGCAACGAAACCGTAAAGGGACACGTTCACCGCAATGGCGGTGAGCGCCGCCACGAAAGTCCGGCCTTTCATGCCGGGCGCGAAAAGCGCAGAGAACGGTGCGGCCAACGCCTCGTGGCTCGTCACCCGGGTGACAGCCGGCAGGACGCCGCCCGTGTGGCGCTCGACCTCCTGCTCGATGGCGGCCACCGTTCGCTCGGCTTCCTCCAGCCGGCCCACGGTCTCCAGCCAGCGCGGCGACTCCGGCATGCGATGACGCAGCGCCCAAACGACGATGGCGCCCACGCCCGCGATCGCGAACATATAACGCCAGCCAAGATGCGGAATGACCCAGTAGCCCACGGCGGTGGCCGCGAGCAGCCCCGAATTGGTGATGAGCGCCAGCAACGAAGTCCAGCGGCCGCGGCTAGCCGGCGGCACGAACTCGCACAGCGTGCCGGCCGCGACCACCAGTTCCGCGCCGAGGCCGACGCCCATGATGAAGCGCAGCAGGATCAGCCAGTAGATATTGGGCGCGAACGCGGCAACGAACGACGCGCCGCCGAAAATGGCGAGGTTGGCCTGGTACGAAAAGCGGCGTCCGAAGCGGTCGCCCAGATAGCCCGAAAGGCCCGCGCCGATCATCATGCCAAGGAAGGTCGCCGACAAAAAGAACGAGCCGACGCGCAGGTCGGCGAAGCCTGTCTTGACCATGGCCGCCAGCGCGCCATTGGCAAGATAGATGTCGAACGCATCGAGAAATGCGCCCGCACTGATCAAGCCAAGAATTTTCCAGTGAAACCGGCTGATGGGTAGCCGGTCGAGGCGGGCGCCGGAATTGACGATTGCCATGCTGTCTCCTGTGTTGGGTCTGGCCCGGCGCAACGCCGATCGATGCGTCTGGCATCGCCATAGGACGCGTCGGCTTGCGCAGCCTGAGTTGGCTGCCAGACTGCTCGCAATACAGGGAGAGGGGAATTCGTTTTTCTGGAACGGGGAATTTCAGCCAGACTAACGGCTGCCCGAATCAAGGCGAACGTGGCGAGGTCGCAGCACGTGCACGCCGCTGTCTGGGCGCGCCTTTCGCACCGATTTGAATCATGTCGCGCTCGAGCGCGCCCGGCAATTCCGCTTTCAGCAACTCGACCCATGCGCGCGTCTTGGCTTCGAGAAACTTCCTCGAGGGCATCAGCACATACACACCGACGTCGGGCGAGCGCCATTGAGGCAGAACGTGTACGAGTTCTCCGCTGCGTATGCGGTCCACCGCAGCGAAGCCGGGCAGCAGCGCAATGCCGAGGCCGCTGCACGCCGCCTGCACGACGGCTTCGGGCTTGTCCGCCACCAGCGGGCCCTCGGGCTGCATCGAATGGGTCGTCTTGCCGTCGGTCAGCTCCCAATGCAACGTGGTCGACGGATTCACGAGACGCAGGCAGGCATGCCCCGCGAGATCCGCTACGGTTCCCGGCGCGCCATGCCGCTTGAGGTAGCCTGGCGTCGCGCATAACACGCCGTGGACCTCGCCAAGCCGCTGCGCAACCAGACTCGAATCCGGCAGGCTGCTCGTCAGATACACGCTCACGTCCACGCCTTCGGCCAGCAGATTCGGTACGTACTGCGAAGCACTGTATTCCACGCTCACCGCCGGGTACTGTGCGCAATATTTCGTCACGAGCGGCACCACGTAGCGGTCGCCGAAGCTTGCCATGCACAGCACCCGCAGCCTCCCGCTCGGCGCCATGCGTGCGCCGCTCGCCTCCCCTTCGGCTTCCGTCACGAGGTCGAGAATCGTGCGGCACTGGTTCGCGTAGCGCTCGCCCGCGCTCGTGACCGACATGCGCCGTGTGGTTCGCTGCAGCAGCTTCGTTTGCAAACGATTCTCAAGCTCCGATACGAGCCGCGAGACCTGCGCCGTCGTCAGCCCCATGTGCTCCGAGGCCGCCGTGAAGCTCCCGGCATCCACCACGCGCACGAAGGCGGTCATCGCGTGCAGCAATCCGTAGTCGAGATTCTTGCGCATGACGTAATAAATTTTCAGATCAGACTGTATTTTTGCATGGTAGCCGGGTAGTTAGGATCAGGGCGTACGTCGATGCACGACGTCTGGGCCCCACGGCAACCGAAGGGGCGAAGCTTCTTACAGGTTTGTTACTGAGGTGATCCAAAATGAATGGCGCTGAAAGTCTGTTGCGTTCGCTGGTCGCAAGTGGTGTGGACGTGTGTTTCGGAAACCCCGGCACGTCGGAGATGCATTTCGTGGCGGCGCTCGATTCCGTTGAAGGCATGCGGCCGATACTCGGCCTTTTCGAAGGCGTTGTCACCGGCGCCGCCGACGGCTACGGCCGCATGGCCGGCAAGCCCGCCGCCACGCTGCTGCATCTCGGCCCGGGCCTCGCCAACGGGCTGGCCAACCTTCACAACGCGCGCCGTGCGTCGAGCCCGGTCGTCAACATCGTCGGCGATCATGCTTCGACGCATGCGCGTTACGAAGCGCCGCTCACGTCCGACATCAAAGGCTTTGCTCGCCCGGTTTCGAGCTGGATTCACTCGTCGAGCAGCGCGTTGACGGTGGGTGCCGACGCCGCGCGCGCCGTGCAGGCCTCCATGGCCGACGGCGGCCAGATCGCCACGCTGATCCTGCCCGCCGACACGGCCTGGTCGCAAGCCGACGGCGTGGCCGCACCGCTGCCCGTGCAGGCACCCGCGCTCGTGAGCGCCGACACCATCGAGCGGATTGCGGCCCTCGCCCAAAGCGGCGTGCGGACCGCCTTCCTGCTCCGAGGTCAGGCATTGCAGGAGCGCGGTCTGCGCGCCGCCGGAAGGATCGCCGCGAAAACGGGTGCCCGCCTGCTGTGCGACACGTTCGCGCCGCGTGTGGCGCGCGGTGCGGGACGTGAAGTGGTCGAGCGTCTGCCGTATTTCGCCGAGCAGGTGGTCGAATTCCTCGCCGGGACTGAGCTGATCGTGCAGGTCGGCGCGCAGCCGCCGGTGAGCTTTTTCGCCTACCCGGACAAGCCGAGCTGGCTCACGCCGGAGGGTTGCCGCATCGCCGTGCTTTCGCATCCGCATGAAGACGGCCCGGCCGCGCTCGAAGCCCTTGTCGAGGCGCTGGGCGCACAGCATGCGATCGCCCGAATCAACGCCCGCGCCGCGGTCGAGTTCTCGCCCGAGGGCGCGCTCGATGGCGAGTCGATCATGCGCAGCGTCGCGAAGCATCTGCCCGACAACGCCATCATTACCGAAGAGTCGTCGCTCGCGATGGCGTACTCGGGCCTGCTCGAAACCGCCGCGCCGCACGACCTGCTGGCGCTCACCGGCGGCGCGATCGGTTGCCTGATGCCCGTTTCGATCGGCGCGAGCGTGGCATGCCCGGACCGCAAAGTCGTCAACCTTCAGGGCGACGGCAGCGCCATGTACACGCTTCAGTCGCTCTGGACGCAAGCGCGGGAAAAGCTCGACGTCGTGACGGTGATCTACGCGAACCGCGGCTACAAGATCCTAGCGAACGAGCTCAAGCGTGTGGGCGCACGCACGGACGGCGCGCACGCCGCTTCCATGTTCGATCTGCAGGACCCGTCGCTCGACTGGGTGGCTCTGGCTCGCGGCATGGGTGTGGAAGCCGTACGCGCCGAGTCGCGCACCGACTTCGACGCCGCGTTCGCCGCAGCAATGAAGCGCCGCGGCCCGATGCTGATCGAGGCCGTGATCTAAGCGCACCGTTTGCGTCCCACGCGTTCAACGAGCGATTCCATTTTCTGATGAGGTTTAGGATGTCAAAGCCATTCATGCTGCCCGCCGAAGCGACGGCCGCGCAGATCCGCGCGCAACTCGATGCAATGAAAACGGCACAACTCAAGGAGGGGCCGCCACCGCTGGCCGTTCGCCGCGACCGTATCGATCGCGCAATCGACCTGCTGCGTTCGAACAAGGACGCGCTGGTCGAGGCCATCAACGCGGACTATAGCTGCCGCGGCAAACAGCAAACGCTGCTCGCCGATATCCTCGCCTCGATCGAAGGCCTGCGCTTCAATCGCGAACATCTCGAGGCGTGGATGGCGCAGCCGGCGACGGCCGAGCCGTTTCCGGGCGTGAAGGCCCGCGTCGAGTATCAGCCGCTCGGCGTCGTGGGGATCATCAGCCCGTGGAATTTTCCCGTCGTGCTGGCGTTCGGACCGCTTGGCGGCGCGTTCGCTGCGGGCAACCGGGCCATTCTCAAGCCGTCGGAGATGACGCCGCAAACGTCCGAGCTGCTAGCTGAACTGATCGCCCGCAATTTCGACAGCGACGAATTCACCACCGTGCTTGGCGGAGCCGAAACCGGCGCGGCGTTCAGCGCGCAGCCGTTCGACCATCTCGTGTTCACGGGCAGCACGCAAGTCGCGCACCATGTCATGCGGGCGGCGTCGGATAACCTGGTGCCCGTGACGCTCGAACTGGGCGGCAAGTCGCCGGTCCTCGTGGGCAACGACGCCGATCTCGCCCTCGCGGCGCAGCGCGTTCTCACGGTGAAAACCTTCAACGCCGGTCAGATCTGCCTTTCGCCGGACTATGTGCTGGTTCCGGCGAACCGCGCCGATGCCTTCGTGCAGCACGCAAAAGCGGCGGTTGCGCAAATGTATCCGACCATGCGCGAGAACCCCGACTACACCGCGATGATCAACGTACGCGGTTTCGAACGGCAACTGGCGCTTGTCGAGGATGCGCGTCAGAAAGGCGCGAACGTGGTGAACCTCGGCCCCGCAAGCGAAGACCTCTCTGATCCGGCGGTACGCAAGATGGCGCCGACGATCGTTCGGAATGCAAACGACACGATGCGCGTGATGCAGGAGGAAATCTTCGGCCCCGTTCTGCCCGTGGTGACCTACGAAACGCTCGATGAAGCGCTTGCATATATCAATGCGCGGCCGAGGCCGCTCGCGCTTTATCACTTCGGCAATGACGCCCTGGAGCAACACGAGGTGGCGAGCCGAACCACTTCGGGGGCGCTGGTCGTCAACGATGCGATGACGCATGTGTTCTTCGACTCGCTGCCTTTCGGGGGCGTCGGGGCATCCGGCATGGGCCATTACCACGGCGAATATGGCTACCGCACGTTCAGCCATGCGAAGCCGGTTGTCGTTCAAAGCGCCGGCGGCGAGTCGAATCTCCTGATGCGCGCGCCTTATCTGGCGGCTACGGAAGCCGCCGTCAAAGGCATGATCGACGCCTGACGCATTGGCCGTGGCTGGCCGCGTGCGAAACGCGGCCAGCTCGCGCGATGATGCATCGCATCATCAACGCCTCGCGCACTGACCCGCATGACCCATCATGCCTTGCCGCAGTTGTCGTATGATGGATTGAACGTTCCGGTTGGCAGCGCGCCAACCCTCGCCAATCCCTCATGGGCCCTCCTCTGAGCCGTTCAGCCGTGACTGAAGTGACAGAAGCGACGACCGTGGCGAGGCCACCTCTCCTGCTGACCACCAAGGTCATTGCGCCCCGCTTGCCCGCGGGTTTGATCGATCGCCCACGGCTGAAGGCCTTGAGCGCACAGGTGGAGATACGGCGCATCACCGTCATCAAGGCGCCTGCGGGCTTCGGCAAGACGTCTCTCGCGCTCACCTGGGTCGACGCGCTGCGTGCGAACGGCGCGCAGGTGGCGTGGCTTTCCCTCGACGCAGACGACGACGAGCCGGCCCGTTACTTTCATCACCTTGCACATGCCTTGCAGCGCGCGTGCCGCACCGTTGGCACATCCGCCATCGGGCTGACCGCCGAGTCGTCGTTCGTCCCGGCGAATTCGCTTGTCGCAACGCTCATCAACGAGCTGGCCGAAGTCGACGACGAACTGCACGTCTTCATCGACGACTATCATCTGATCCACTCAGCGGCCATTCACGAAGCGATGTCGCTATTCATCGCCAATGTGCCTTCTAATGTGCACGTCGTGATCTGCACACGTACCGATCCGCCGCTGCCGCTCGCGAAGCTGCGCGCCGGCAACAATCTCTGCGAGATCGATGCGGCCGCGCTGCGATTCAATTTCGACGAGACGCGCCGTTTCGTCGAACACGAGTGCCCCGGCAAGCTCGGCTTTGGCGATCTGAAGTCGCTCTATGCCACGACCGAAGGATGGGCGGCCGCCTTGCGCATTTCGGCGTCGGCGTTGGCGCGGCAGGATCGCCCGCAGGGCTGGCAATCGAACATGCAAGCGGGCATACCGCCGGGCACGAAACCGGGCGGCGTGTCGAAGCCGGTGTCCGACTACCTCGAAGACCTGCTTCAGCATCTGCCACCGCAAACGCAGGCCTTCATGCTGCGAACCGCGATTCTCGAGCGGCTGAGCGCGCCGTTGTGCGAAGCGGTGACGGGCGTCGCATCCAGCCAGGCCATGCTTGATGACATCGTTGCGCGCCAGCTGCTGCTCGAGCCGATAGACCTCGAAGGACGCTGGTTCCGCTATCACCGGTTGATGGCCGACTATCTGCAGCGGCGTCTGGCAGACACGCACCCTGGCGAAGTCACCGAGTTGCACCGTCGCGCGTGGCATTGGCACGCCGCCCAACAGCATTGGACCGATGCGATAAAGCACGCGATAGCCGCTGGCGCCACCGACGAAGCCATCGCCATGATGGAGCGTTGCGCGAAGGCGCTTCTAAAAAGCGGAGACCTGCTCACGCTGGTCGGCTGGCAACGCCAGTTTCCCGCCGACCTCATGCGCGCGCAAACGGCGGTCACCGTTGCGACCGCGTGGGGCATGGCACTCGCCATGCGCTTCGGCGAGGTCAACGCGATGCTCGATTCGATCGAGCGCGGCGACGGCCAAACCGAGTCGGCCGACACGATTCAATGGGACTGCCTCGCCATTCGTTCTGCGCTCGCGGCCTTGCAGGACGATCCGCATCGCGCGCTGGAACTCGCGCGCCAATACCTGGGCCGCCCGTCAACGGACGCATGGACGACCAATGCGGTTTCCAACGTCGCGCGCTTTAGCTACTGGAAAACCGGCAATCTCGACGCGCTTTACGCCACGCCATGGATTCCCGATTCACTGGAAGAAGACCAGCGCAGTGTCTTTTCGTCGGTCTACCGCCTGTGCCTGCTCGGTCATGTGGAGTTGCAGCAGCTCCACGTTTCGATTGCGGAGCGCCGCTTCAACGAAGCGATGCAACTCGCCGAACGCTACGCGGGACCTCATTCCGTATCGGCTGCGTTGTGCGCGCCCATGATCGCGCAAATCCGCTATGAGCAAGGCCGCCTCGACGAAGCCGAAGCCCTGCTGCTCGAACTCATGCCCGTAATCGACCGTGCCGTTCTGCTCGATAGCGTTCTGATTGCCTACCGCCTTCTGGTTCGCATTGCCGTCGCGCGCGAAGACTATGCGGGCGCGCATGTGCTGATCGATCAGGCGCAAATACTCGGCCAGGCGCGCGGCTGGAACCGGCTGCTTGCGGCAGCGCTGGTCGAGCGCACGCGGCTCTATCTCGCCGAAAATCGTGTTCCTGAAGCCGCTGCATGCGTGGCAGACCTTCGCGAACTCGCCGCTCCGCGTGAGCCGACCGCTACGCCTGTTTCACCCGAAATCGAGAACTACCGCGACCTCGCAGCGGCCTGCCTCGCCCTGCAACGACACCTCGTGCCCGAAGCCATCGAGTCCCTGCGCATGGCGCTCGCGCGTTGCGAACGCATGCAGGGCAACTATCTGGCGCTGCGCCTTCGAACCCTGCTCGCCGTGGCCTGGCTCAGCGCGGGAGAACCCAGCCGCGCGCTCGAGACATTTCGCGAAGTCGCAGATATTGCGGCGCCTACCGGCATTTATCGATCCATCCTCGATCAGGGGGCCGCAGTCGGACCGCTCCTGCGCATGGCGCACGAACGCATGCGCAGCGCAGCGCGCACGCCGGAGGTGACGGCATGGCTCGACCGTTTAATCGAAGGCTGGCGCGCGATGTATGAGCCGCAGAGCAAGCCGCGCCGCGAGGGCGAGCGCGAGCCGCTCAGTTCGCGGGAGCGCAATATCGTCGAGTTGATCGCGCAGGGGCAATCCAACAAGGAAATTGCCCGCACGCTGGGCATCACGCCCGAAACGGTCAAATCGCACCTGAAGAATATCTTCGCGAAGCTCGCGGTGGACAAGCGGGCTCAGGCTGTTTCGCGCGCGCAGGCGCTTGGGCTTGTCAAGCATAGTTAGACGTCGCGTCATCACATTGCGACGAGTACGCACGCGTGTATCAGCACGCCCACGAGCCCGCCTACAAACGTGCCGTTGATCCGGATGAACTGCAGATCGCGGCCGATTTCCGCTTCGAACTTGCCGCTGACCTCTTGCGCGTCCCATCCCTTCACGACGTCGGTGATCAATCCCGAAAGCTGATGCCGATAGCGCAACACCAGCATCCGCGCAATCTCCAGCCACCACGCATTGAGCTTGTTCTGCATTGCGCTAGCGCTGACCATGGTCTTGCCAAAGGAGGTCAACGCGCCGGCGATCATGTCGCGCGCGACCGACTGCTCGCTCGCGGCGTCGGCGGCAACGCGCGCGCGAACGCGGTCGAGCAGGAGGCGATAATAGTCGCCCGCTTTGAAGTGGCGAATGCAGTCGCGCAGCAAGAGTCTGCCGAATCTGCGGTATTGAGCCGCCGTTTGCAGGTCGCGCGACAACTCAGCCACGGCCGCATCGAATTGACGGCGCAGTTCGTGATCGGGATTCGCCGCCACTTCGTGGACCAGCGCGACCACGCCCTCGACGAACTTGTTGACGATATAGGTGTCGAGCGGCGCGGGCGTGAACCGCGATGCCTCGCTGAATTTCGCCTTGATCATGCCGACGTTGGCCGTAAGCCACCGTTCGACGGCGTCCAGCCCTCGATCGAGCAGCGGCTGATGGCGATTGCCTTCAGTCAGGACACCCAGGATCTGCCCTGCGACGCGCGACACATCGAGTGCGCGCAATTGTGGCAGGAGCAGTCGATCGAACAGATCTTCGACGTCCGACTCGTCGATACGCTCCAGCAAGCGCGGAAGCGACTCGACCACGACATCGGCAATCGTCGAACTGTTCTCCTTTTCGGCAAGCCACATGGCCAGCGCGCGTGCCGCGTTGTATTCACTCAAGCGCCCCACCACGAGTTCCGTGGTCAGGAAATTCTGCTCGACGAAGTTTCCCAGGCTTTCCGCAATGCGCGCCTGGTTTCGGGGAATGATGGCGGTATGCGGCATGGCGATGCCAAGCGGATGGCGGAACAACGCGACCACCGCATACCAGTCCGCGACTGCACCCACGGTACCCGCTTCCGCAAACGCACGCACCCACGCAAGCCACGGATAGCTCGCCTGCCAGGCAATACTCACCACGAGCAAGGCAATCATCGCCGCGAGCAAACAGGTGGCCGTCGTGCGCATGCGCTTGAGCCGAGCCACTTTGATGCTCACGGGCGCGCGCACGTTCACACCATCAACGCGCTCGTTATCGTCGGTCACCGAACTCAACTCGCCTCCTGCTCGAGAAACGCTTTCACCAGCGGAGCGATTTCCTTTGCGCGCGTAATCAGAAACAGGTGACCGTCGTCGATCACATGGAGCGTCGCGTCGCGAATGCGCGCGACGAGAATCTTTGCATTGGTGAGCGGCACGATCGGGTCGTCGTTGCCATGTATCACCAAGGTTTTTTGGCGCAACGCGCCGAGCCACGGCAGGCTCGTCCAGCCCGACGCGGCCAGCAGTTGATACAGATAGCCACGGCCGCGCGGCGCCTGGATATGGCGGCTGTGTTCTTCGAGCAGCGCGGCATCGCGCCGGTAGGCGCCGCCGTATATCTCAGCGCCAACCTGCTTCAGATACGCCGGGTCTGTATATCGCCGCGGCCCAACCAGCTTCGACAGCACCGAAAGCCGCGCGGGCACCATGATCACCCCCGGCGACGTCGCGGCGAGTATCAGCCGGCGGCACCGCCTTGGGTAAAGGTGCGCGAACTGCTGCGCGAGCGCCCCGCCCCACGACACGCCCAGCACATCGACAGGACCCGCATAGCCGAGCCGCGTGAGCAGCTTGTCGGACAATACGGCGAGCGTCGAGAAGCGGTACGGAATGAGGGGCGCGGGCGAGCCGCCAACGCCCGGCACGTCGAAAACGATCACGGTGATGTCTTCGAGCGCATCAACGAAAGGCTCGACCAGTTCGAGATTGGCGCCAATGCCATTGAACAACAGCAGCGGCGGGCACGCATCGCGGCCGCGACGCACACCGACGCGCAACCACTGACCATCCAGATCGATCATCTGAATTTGCATGGCGTCGACTACCTCTGGGCTCGTTCGTGTATCGGTCATCCGGTTTTTCCCCTGGCTCGGCAATTCGTTTTCGTTGTGGATCGTGGCGGCTCGCTATATCACTTCTTCGGCTGCATCAGCGCCTTGATCTCCTCTACATGCTCCGCAAGGCGCTTCGTGACGACCGCGATGCTGTCGGTCTGGGCGCGATACGCCGCATCCGCGAGTTCCTGCATGTCGATGAACGCCTTTTGCAGCGCGTCCTTCATGCCCTCGCCCGCGCTTGCGACGCTTTCGCTTCCAGGCGTCGACAAACGCGTCACCAGCGACTGCAGTTCGGTCATCTTCGAGCGGAGAATCTCCACCTGCTTTTGACCGAGTTGCTGCACGCCGGCGAGCGCGGTCATGTTGGCCTCGGTGAGCGCCTCGACGTCCTTGCGACGCGATTCGAGGAACGCGCTCACATCCACGCCCGGCAGCTTGAACTGCGAGATGAGCTTCGTATATTCAGCGAAAATGCCGTTGGTGTTGGTCGTTGCCATGATTGAATCTCCTGATTGAATCGAAAAAACGCTTAAGTAGCGGGTTGAAAATCGTTAGTCTTGCAAAACATACTTGCCGGGCGCGCTTGCCGTTGCTGGGTGCTTTTTGCTGCCGTTCGCTGCCGGCGCGGCGCGCTTCTCGCCTGAGCGGGCCACGAGCCAGTCGCGCCAGTTGTTCCACCACGAATCCTTCTCGGCCTGTGCGTTGTCGAGCCACGCATCGGAATTGGCGGGCAACGAAGGATTGAGGAAATACTTCGCTTTCGGATTGCCGGGCGGATTGATCAGGCTTTGAATATGCCCGCTCGAACTCAGCACAAAGCGGGTCTCGCCGCCAAAGCGCCGGGCGGTGTTATAAACGCCCTTCCACGGCGTGATATGGTCGGTCATACCCGCCACCACGTACTTGTCGCAATTCACCTCGGACAAGTCGATAGGCGTGCCCAACACCGTCAGCGCGCCGGGCTTGCTGAACAGATTCCCGGTGAAAATGTCGAGCAGTTCGCCGTGGAATTTCGCCGGTAAGCGCGTCGTGTCGTTGTTCCAGTAAAGGATGTCGAACGCCGGCGGCGCGTTACCGAGCAGGTAGTTGTTGACCCAGTAGTTCCACACCAGATCGTTGGGGCGCATCCACGCGAACACGCGGCCCATTTCTTCGCCGGCCAGCACGCCGCGCGAAATGCTGTGCTGCTTGGCGGCCGCCACGGCCTCGGGCGTCGCAAAGAGGCCAAGCTGGGAATCGGCCGTGTTGTCGAGCACGGCAACCATCAGCGTGGTGGCGTTGACTGTCTTTTCGCCGCGGGCCGCCAGGTGGCCGAGCAAGGCCGAAATCGTCATCGCGCCAGAGCACGCCCCGTGCAGATTGATATCTTCGCTGCCGGTGATTTCACGCACGGCCGTAATGGCCTCGATCAGCGCAGTGACGTAGGTGTCGAGGTCCCAATGGCTTTGCGCCGCGGTCGGGTTGCGCCAGCTGACCACGAACACCTGCAGTTCGTTGTCGAGCAGATAGTTGACGATGCTCTTACCTTCGGACAGATCGAAAATATAGAACTTGTTGATCTGCGGAGGCACGATCAGCTGCGGCCGGCTATAGACCTGCTGCGTCGTGGGCGAGTATTGAATCAGTTCCAGCAATTCATTGCGAAACACCACCGAACCTTTCGAAGTCCCGAGGTTCTTCCCCACTTCGAATGCTGTCTTGTTTACCTGCGCCGGCATGCCCTGATTCTTGAGCATGTCCGTCACGGCATTGTTGAAGCCGTCCAGCAAGCTGATTCCGCCCGAATCGACCACCTTCTTGAGCGCAGCCGGGTTGCCCAGCAGCGTGTTGGTCGGCGAGGCCGCATCGGTAATGAGCGAGACCACGAACTTCGCGCGCTCCCGGCTGTTCGCGTCGAGCCCCGAGCGCTCCACGAAACCGGCAAGCGAGTCGCGCCACGCGAGATAGCCTTGCAGCGTCATGCGATACATCGGGTTGTCCTGCCACGCCGTATCCGTAAAGCGTTTGTCGCCTTGTGGCGACGCAGCCTTGGAGCTGCCCGAAACGATGCTGAACATCTCGCGCGCCAGCGCCATTTCCTGCTCCATCACGAGCGCCGGCTGTCGTATTGCCTGAGCACCGATCTGCTGCACGGCCGCGAAGATATCGCAGGGGCGCAGCCCGACGAACGGATTGGGGCCCGGCAGGGCTTGCTCGACCGAAGCGGCCAAAGCCTTCGCGTTCTCGCTTTGCTGGGGCATTTCACGGGTTACCGCCATTTTCGACTCCTCAATAGTCTCTTTTCGTCGCGTATCACGCAATCAGCATTGCGAGGGTTTGCGCGACCAACGCGGGCTTGTCTTCGCCCTCGATCTCCAGCGTGTTCATCGTCTTGACGAGCACGCGGCCTCCTCCCTTGTTCTCCGCCGACTCGAGCGTGACGCGGTTGCGCACGCGCGCCCCAGCCTTAACGGGCGTCATGAAGCGCACCTTGTCGAGCCCGTAGTTCAGTCCCGCCGCCGCATCCTTGGGGACGATGCCGATTTCCATCGCAAGGCTCGCCAGCAGCGACAACGTCAGGTAGCCGTGGGCGATGGTTCCGCCGAAAGGGCTCTCGCGCCTCGCACGCTCCACATCCACATGGATCCACTGCCGGTCGCCGGTGCACGCTGCGAACGCGTCGATACGTTCCTGATCGACGAGAACCCAATCCGATACGCCCAGTTCCTGGCCCACAAAGTCGCCGAGCGTCTCGACGCGGTAATTTTCCAGACTCATCGCTTCCACTCCTCGCATGTTCCCGACCATTCAGGCGATCTGCTCGCGCAGCGCTTTCTTGTTGACCTTGCCGACGCTCGTTCGCGCCAGCGCCTCGACGAACTTGACGATCTGCGGCACCGCATACTTCGAGATCCGTCCTGATGTCGTGAACGACAGCACGTGCTGCTTGATGTCTTCCTCCGTCACCGCCGCGCCTTCCTTGAGCACCACGAGCGCGACTGGCCGTTCTCCCCACTTCTCATCCTTGATGCCGATAACGGCGACTTCCGAAACGCCGTCGTACTGCGAAATCAGGTTTTCGATTTCCAGCGACGACACCCACTCGCCGCCCGACTTGATGACGTCCTTCAAGCGATCGGTAATCTGCACGTTGCCGGTCGGGTCGATATTGGCAATATCCTGCGTATGCAGATAACCGCCCGCCCAAAGTTGCTCGCTCGCCTCGGGATTCTTCAGATAGCCTTGCGTGAGCCAGGGCGCACGCGCGACGATCTCGCCCGTGGATTTCCCGTCATGCGCAAGATCGGTCATCTCGTCGTCCACCACGCGCAGATCGACGAGCGGCACCGGCAGCCCGGTTTTGCACCGCAGGCGAATCTGCTCGTCGGCATCCAGCTTTTCGGCGCCCGGCGGCAGTTGCGCGAGGCTCAGCACCGGACAGGTTTCGGACATGCCATAACCGGCGAACACGTCGATGCCGCGCGCCACTGCCGAAGCGGCCAGGCCCTGCGGCAACGCGCTGCCGCCAATGATCACTTTCCACTTGCTGAAGTCGGTTGCCTTCGCCTCGGCGCACGTAAGCAGCATGTGCAGGATCGTGCCCACGCAATGCGAGAAGGTCACGCCTTCGTCCTCGATGAGTCTCGCAAGACGCTCCGGCACGTAGCGGCCCGGATAAACCTGCTTCACGCCCATCACCGTGGCGATATATGGCATGCCCCATGCGTGGACATGAAACATGGGGGTGAGCGGCATATACACGTCGCCGCGATGAAAGCGTTGACCGGCAATCGGCGCTGCGAGCGCCGCCATGAGCGAGATGGTGTGCAACACCAGCTGCCGATGCGTGAAGTAGACGCCCTTTGGCAAACCGGTCGTGCCGGTCGTATAGAACGTCGTGGCGCGCGTGTTTTCGTCGAACTCCGGGAAGTCGTAGCTCGTGCTGTTTGCGGCCAGCATCGCCTCGTATTCGTTCGAGAACGCAATCGTATGGGCCGGCGCTTCGCTGCCCGGCTCGTCGATCCACACAAACTTGCGCACGGTTTCGAGCTGGTCCTTGATGGACTCGACTACGGGAATGAAATCAGTGTGTACGAACAGGACTTCAGCGCCAGCGTGATTGATCGTATAAGCGATCTCCGCCGGAGACAGACGCACGTTCACGGTCTGCAGCACCGCACCCATCATCGGGATAGCGAAGTAACTCTCGAGGTAACGGTGGCTGTCCCAATCCATCACCGCAAGCGTGCTGCCGTATTCCACGCCGAGTTGGGCAAGACCGTTGGCGAGGCGCGCAATGCGCTCGCGAAGGGTCGCATAGCTCATGCGCACCTGGCCGCGATAGACGATCTCCTGCTCCTGTGCCTGAGCAAAGGGCGTATGCAGCAGTTGCTTGATTAACAGCGGGTAAGCGTAGGCGTTGCTGGCGTGAGCCGTCTTCACGTCGTCCGACATCGATATCTCCTGGGTTCCTGAACATGGATCGCATGAACGCCGATGCTTTGTTTTTCGTTCTGATCGGAGCGACGTTCCGTTGAAGCAATGATCCCGGCATCGGGACGCCCGCAATATCCCCCGGATGGGGGAGCGCAGCGAATACCCCGAGATAGCCCGATAAAACGCGATTTGATGATTTGAAAATCTCATCACAGCAATTCGCTGTGATTGTTGGATGTGATCGGATGCATGCCTAAGATTTGGCGCAGCAATCGCCAAACGGAGCTTTCCATGCCAATGACCCATGTTTCGATGCGCGCCGGCCGGCCCGCGCCATTTCGCACCGCAGTCCTGAAGAGTATTCACGAGTCGCTGCACGAGGCGCTCGGCGTTCACCCGCAAGCTTTCTTCATGACAATCACCGAGCACGAAGACGCCAACTTCCTCGCGAACACGACATTCCCATTCAAGCGCAGCGCGGACCTGCTGCTGGTTCAGATCACGCTGACCGCCGGCCGCAGCGCCGACGACAAGAAGCGCTTCTACGAACACCTCGTCAGCAAACTGCAAGCGACGCTCGGCGTCGATCCCGCCGATGTCTTCATCAACATCATTGAAGTGGCCAGCGAGAACTGGTCGCCCGGTAACGGGATTGCCGGCCGCAATGCGGTCATTCCCGCTGCGAATTCGTCCGCCGCTTCCACCGTCAGCTGACAGCAACGTTAGATAACCTGAAAGCCATTCTCTGGCCGCAAACCCAATCAATCTGGAGTCTTCATCATGACCAGGCCTTACGCTGTTCCTCTCTCGCCCCGTGGACTTTCGAGCATCGCGCCCCCGCCGCCGTGGCACTATTCCGGCGACTTCATCCTCGTCGAATTCTGGGCCGATCCCGCTGCGGTCGCCGCCGTGCTCCCCAAAGGTTTGAGCGCCGATCCGGCGTCGCCGGGGCATGCCACGGCCCTCTTCATCGACTGGCAATTCACCGGCAGCAACGACGAGATGCTCGACCCGGCGCGCTATCAGTACCGCGAATTTTTCATCCTCGTGGACGCGCTGCACGACGGCAAGCCGGTTTCGTATTGCCCGTACATCTTCGTGGACAACGACTCCGCGATGATGCGCGGTCTGATTCAAGGCTTCCCGAAGCGCTATGGCCAGGTGCATCAAACGCGTTCGTTCGCGGCGCCGAGCCCCGCCGCCGCACCTGTTGCCGCAGGCACGCGCTTCGCCGCCTCGGCGAGCGCCGCCGGACAGCGTCTTGCCCGCGCCGAGGTCAAGCTGGAGAAGGCCGTTGAAGACGTTTCGAAACTGAGCATTGCGGGCCGACCGGTTGTGAACCTGCGCTATTTCCCGCGCCTCGCCGCTGGCCAGCATGAAACGCCGGCCGTGAACGAACTCGTGCTCTCCGTCATGAACAACGCGCAGATCGCCGGCGTGTGGACGGGTGAAGGCAAGCTCTCGTTCCCGGTCGCCGAAGGCGAAGAGATTTCGGATCTCCAGCCTGTGCGTGTGGGCGCTGGTTTCCGCGGTTCCATGGCTTATAGCGTGACGGACCTGAAAACGCTGAGCGACAACACGAAGTAAGCGCACTAAAACCATGAGGGCCGCGGCGTGCCTCCCCCGTTTGAGGGAGGTCACGCCATCTTTCGACGAATAAAATGCGGTGCATGTAAGCGGCCAGCGCCGCGCTCGAACATTGATCTGCAAATTGACTGCTTCACATGGCCCTCATGATCGACACGTCCGACGAAATGCGGACCAACCAGTGGTTCAGCGCGTTACCCGCCGAAGAACAGGAAGCGCTGATCGGCAGCAGCGAACTCATGACGCTCGGCCCGGGCGAATATCTTTTCCATCGCGGCGACGCACCAAGTGCGTTCTATGGCGTCAAGAGCGGACGCCTCAAAGCCTCTACCGTTCGCGAAGACGGCAAGGAAGCGATCCTTGCCGTGATCGAACCGGGCAACTGGTTTGGGCAGACCTCGTTGACGAGCCGCCAACCGCGTCCGCGTGACGTCATTGCACTCGACCGGTCGAGCCTCTTTGTCGTGAAGGCCGCCGCCTTCGAGGAACTGATGCAGCGCAGCCACGCGTTCGTGCGCGCGATTGCGGAGTTGCAGTCGCTCCATATGAACTGGCTTTACCGCATGGTCGAAGACGCGACGCTACATTCCACGCGTGCGCGCATTGCCCGCCGCCTGCTCTCGCTCGCTGCGGGCGATGTGACACTCGCGCCGCAGTGCCGCCAGGACGTCAGCCTTTCGCAGGACACGCTCGCCATGATGCTGGGCATCACGCGCCAGACGCTTTCGCTGGAACTCAAGGCGATGGCGGAAAAAGGTGCGATCACGCTTCGGTATGGCCGCATCGAAATCTTGTCGAAAGACCTCCTCTCGTCCTTTCAGGATTACCAATGATTTCGCCCACGAGCGCCCGCTGGATTCGCGGGCGCTCATTTGGCCCGCCTAGAACAGATGCCGCAAGCCTGCCGTCACGCCAAGCTGGGTGCTGCCGAAAGCCGAGCTCACCGCGTTGATGCCCTGGAACTGCGCGCCAATCATGCCGCCCCGGTACAGCGAGTAATCGACTTCGACGTACGTATCCGTGCGCTTGGACCAGTTGTAGTCGGCAAGCAGCTGGAACTGCGTCGCGTTGCCGTCACCGGACTGAGCCTTGCCGGTCTGGATCGTGCGCCACACGTTCGCCGAGAGATGCGTGGCAAAGCCGATCTGCTGGCTCACTCCACCAAAGAACATCTCTCGTGCGCTGAACGTATTGAATTTCAACGCGGTCAATGCGGGCACGGAGAACGGGCCGTTAGGGAAATTGCCGACGAAGCCCGAGTCCTGCCGGTTGACCATCCAGCCTGCATTCACGGTGGTCGAGGCGAACGTGTACGAACCGCCCACGGCCCAAGATTTGAAGTGCTGGGACCCATTCACAGCGTCGCGCGAGTCGAGATAGGCGGCGGAAAAGGTCAGCGGCGCAGCGGGCAGATACAGAATGGACGCGCCAATCTGGCTACCCGCACCGAACTGCCCCGCCTGGCCGCCAAACGCGTACGAGACCTCGGCGGTCAGGTACTGATAGCGCACGGCGTACTTGACCATGTTGCTCGTCCATACGCCCTGGGCCATCGTGACTTCCGGCCGGAACTGATAGAACGACGGTAGCCAGCGGTTCGATATGAACGACCCCAGCACGGCGTCGGCGAACGGATTGATCTGGCGACCCATTGTCAGCTTGCCGAACGTGTTCGATTGCAGGCCGACAAACGCCGTATTGAAGAACGGATAGGCCGGGTCCATTTGCCCGTTGTTCGGAAAGAAGCGATTTTCCAGGGTGAAAATAACCTTCGTCCCGCCGCCAATGTCTTCCGCACCCTTGATGCC
The DNA here is from genome assembly GCF_905220185.1 of Paraburkholderia sp. J11-2. NCBI lineage: Bacteria > Pseudomonadati > Pseudomonadota > Betaproteobacteria > Burkholderiales > Burkholderiaceae > Paraburkholderia > Paraburkholderia sp. J11-2. The sequence continues at coordinate 249,871 of NZ_CAJMYY010000004.1, forward strand.
AAAGTGGCTTTCGCTCGCGCCGCTCAACATCTGAAACTGCGAATCGCCTGCCGGGTTCGCGTGTGTCGTATAGCGCAGGCCGGCATCGACCAGACCGTAGAGGGTCACCGACGATTGCGCAGCCGCCGAAGCCGAATACAACGTAGCCGCAGAAATGGCGCCGGCCAGCACGCCCGCCGTGCGGCCTCGCGGTCTCCTTCCAACCCGGCTACTCGCCACCGAAGCGACGTTGACGGGCAATCTCCTTACCTTCCGCATTCCATGACTCCAATCTTATGTTTATGTTGTACTACGAATTAATTTGACCAGATCGACACGCGCTTTTTGCGCGAAGATGCTGGAGGTCTCCCCCGCTCAAATTCTGTTATGCCTTGTGGCGTTTTTTATCGCCTTGTCGAGGCATCGTGCCCAAGACGATAAGTTGCCCGAGAAGGCGTCGCCAAACCGTCAGAAACTTTACATTTCCGGGCGCGCGTCAATTGCAAGGAATCTTGCAGTTGGATCACGACGATTCTGGTAGGCCTTTGCGCCGGTTTTCCGCTTCCTGCAACACGCGCCACTGAACCTTGCCGCTCGCCGTGCGCGGCAAGCTATCGGCAAACGCGATCACGCGCGGAACCTTGTAGGCCGCCATGCGTTCGCGAGCCCACGCGACAATGTCGTTTTGCGTCGTACACGCACCGCTACGTAGAACGATAACGGCCTTGACGGATTCGCCCCTGCGCGCGTCGTGAGTCGCGATCACGCAGGCCTCCTGCACGGCAGGATGTTCGAACAGCATGGCCTCGACCTCGGCGGGCCACACCTTGTAGCCCGATGCGTTGATCATGCGCTTGAGCCGGTCGACAACGAAGAAGTAGCCCTCCTGATCGACATAGCCGAGATCGCCCGTGCGCAGATAGCGCCGCCCATCGATCGAAGCGAACGCGTCACGCGACGCCTGCGGCGCGTTCCAGTAGCCGTCGAACACTTGCGGCCCGCTCACGAGGATTTCGCCCGTCTCGCCTTCTCCAAGGGTCTGCAGCGAATCGGGGTCGACTACGAGCGCATAGGTGTTGAAAACGGGCACGCCCATGGATTGCGGCTTGCTGCGCGTGCGTGGGTTGATGTGCGTTGCCGCCATCGTTTCGGTGAGCCCGTAGCCCTCCACGTAGGCAATGCCCCAGCGCTTCTCGATCTCCTGCGCAACCGCCTGGGGCATCGCGGCTCCGCCTCCACTCAGATAGGTGATCGAGCCGAGGTCGAAGCTCGCGATGTCTGCGAGATTCAGCAGATCGATCACCATCGTCGGCACGGTGACCCATGTGCTCACGCGGTGGCGTTCGATCAGGTGCGCTGCGCATCTCGCGTCCCAGCGGGTCATGATCACCATCGTCGCGCCGATGAAGACCGGCATGTTCATGCAGTTCTGCATGCCCGTTACATGAAAAAGCGGCACGGAGCACAGCATCACGCTCTCACCGGGGAGTTCGGGCCACGCGCCGCAAGAAACGGTCGAATGCATCACACTGCGGTGCGTATGGATGCATCCCTTCGGGTGCCCCGTGGTGCCGGACGTATACGGAATCACCGCCAGGTCATCGGGTCCCGCTTCGTGGGCGCGCGCAACGTACGCATGAAGTAGCGCGTCGTACCAGCCGGTAATGCTGGCATCGCTTTCGGACGGCAGTGCGTTGAGCCGCAGTTCAGGGGCAGTCAGGATATCGGGCAGCGGCAGATCCGTCTGCAAGGCTAAATAGTCGGCATAGCGCGCGGTCACGACATGTCCCACCTGGCGCCCCATGAGCGGCCGCACGTGCTCCAACAACTCTTCGCCAACAAACGCGACTCGCGCGCCACTGTCTTCGAAGATATGTTGCAGCTCGGCGGTCCGGTTCATCGGATTGACGGGCACGACGACCGCGTCCGCGCGCAGCACCGCGTAGAACGCGATGACGAACTGCGGACTGTTCTGCATGAAGAGCACGACGCGCTCGCCACGACGGACTCCACAATGCTGTTGCAGGAATCCCGCCATCGTCTCCACTTCGTCGCGTAAATTCCCGTAGCTCAGGGCACTGCCGTAGTAGAGAATGGCGTCCTTCTCGGGATGACGATTCGCGCAGACTTCGAGATTCGCGTAGAGCGAGGTCTGCGGTGTAGCGAGTTGACGCAATGATGTTGCCGTCATAGGCACTCCAGACATGAAACAGGATGCCTCCGCACCTGGCGCAGTGCCCGGCGCAGAGGTTTTTCTTCACTGCGGCAGCAGTTTGCGGCTCCACTGGGCGATCGCTTCGAGCGTTTCGGCGGTCTCGGGCAAGAACGGGAACAGCGTGAAGACGTGAACGGAGTCGTCCACCATCCTTAGCGTCACGTTCGCCCCGGCGGCTTTCGCGCGCTCGGCAAAGCGCGTCGTGTCGCTTTCCAGCACTTCGCCATGCACGGCCGCGAGATAGACCGGCGGAAGATCCGCGAGATCGGCGAACAGCGGCGACACCAACGGGTCGGTCGGCTCGTGGCCCTGGAAGTAGCCCGCGACGAGATTGGTCAGCGTCTCGCGATTCGCGGCCGGGTCGTCGCCCGAGTTCGCTTGCACGGAGGGGCCGCTCAGCGTGAGATCCGTCATCGGGCAGACGGCGATCACGCCGGCCGGCAGCGGCAGCCCCGCGCGGCGCAGCGCCGCCGCCAGCGCGAGTGCGAGACCACCACCGGACGACTCGCCGCTCAGGAAGAGCGTGGCGGGATCGACGCCCGTGGCGAGCAGGCCGCGATACGCGCTGAATGCATCGTCGATGGCCGCCGGATACGGATGCTCGGGCGCGAGGCGATAGTCGACCGTGTAGCACGGGCCGTTCAGCGCATGCGAAAGACGGCTTGCGTATTCCACGGAACTATTAGCAGAACCAAGCACATAGCCGCCGCCGTGAAAATGCAGCACGGTCGCCTGCTTCCCCGCGCCTTCCGCTGTTACGCGCAGCGAGCGCACGCCATCGAGATCGACTTCCTTCACATGGGTGCTCGCCGGTGCGGGGAATTGCCCCAGCAGGAAGCGCTCGTATGCGGCGTGCTGGCCGCGGTCGCCGCGCGCCACGTCGTCGGGCGTGAAGACGCCCTTCCAGAGATCGAATGCACGCTGGCTCTCGGCGCGCTCCATGCGCTTGCCTTCACGCGCCGCGCTCAGGCCCACCACCTCGCCCGGCGGCAATTTGGCCGCCGCGATGATGTCGTGCCCCCAGGCGAACGACCACGAAATCTCGCCCAGCGGATCGATGCGCGAAAGCCCCTTGAGCCGCCCGTTGCGCTGACGCACGCGCGCCGCGTCGGGCTCGTGCGCCCAGTCGACCACGTAGCGCGCGCCCGCCTGAATGCGCTTCGTGCGCGGCTGGCGACGCCGTTCGTATTCGAGCAGCGCATCCTGCACACCGGCGCTGCCGTGATTCTTGAGGCAAGTGGCGAGCACCCATGCGTCCTCGATCGACTGGCAGGCGCCTTGTGCGAGATACGGCACCATCGCGTGCGCGGCGTCGCCGAGCAGCGCGATGCGGCCCGTCGTCCAGCTCTCGATCGGATCGCGGTGATACATGCCGGTGATGAACGTGTTGTCCACCTGCGCCAGCATCTTCTGCACCGTCGGCTCGCAGCCCTCGAACGAGCGTCGCAGTTGCTCGACATCGCCCGACTGCGTCCACGACTCGCGGCTCACTTCGGTTGCCGGCACGGAGGCGAGAATGCTGTACAGATCCTTGCGAACCCAGTACGACACGATATTGCGGCCCACGCCAAACCAGTTGTTGCCTGCCACGGGAAGGCTCAACCCTTCGAGCCGGTCGGCCGGGATCAGCGAGCGCCACATCAGGATATTGGCGAACTGCTTCTCCTCCGGCCCGCGCAAGGCCGTGCGTACGGCCGAATGAATGCCGTCCGCGCCGATCACCACGTCGCCGCGGATCACCTCGCCGTTCTTCAGCGTGACCCAGGCGCTGTCCTCGTCCTGCGAAACCGATTCGCACTCCGCACCAAGACGCACCACGCCCGGCGGCAACGCCTTCGCGAGCAGGTCGATCAAGTCGGCGCGGTGAATGTTGTAGAGCAACGCGCCGTAGCGCGCCTCGGCGTCCTTGCCGAGCGGCGCGTAGTAGAGGCGCCGGCCCGTCGACAACTCGAGGTAATCGAAGCCTGCCGGCACCGTCGCGACGCTCGCCACGGCGCGTTCAAGCCCCAGTTCACGCAGCACGATCGTGCCGTTGGCGGCGATCTGCACGCCCGCTCCGACCTCGGTCAGCTGCGGAGCACGCTCCAGTACAATCGGCTCGATTCCTTGATGCAACAAGGCCAGCGCCGTGGTGAGGCCGCCGATGCCGCCTCCTGCAATTACGACTTTCATGCTAAGTTTCTCCTACCGGGTTAATTAACCCAGTGTAGTTAGTTATATCGATACGGTAAAGTAATGACGACACCAGGAAAACCCCTTAGATCGGACGGCGCCGAGACGCGAACGCGCCTGAAAGAGGAGGCGCAGCGGCTGTTCGCGCTGCGCGGGCTGGAGGGGGTGTCCGTGCAGGACATCATTTCGGCGGCGGGTCAGCGCAATAGCGCCTCGCTGCGCTACTACTTCGGGAACAAGCTCGAGCTGGCGCGCGAACTGGTCGTAGATGGCGCGCGCCTGATCGACGAGGACCGCCAGGCGCGGGTGGACAAGCTGGAAGCGCAAGGCACGCTGAGCGTGCGCGCGGTGTTGGGGGCGTTGCTTTTTCCCATGCTCGAACTGGCCGATCGAACGGGCCAGCCGACGTACATCCGCATGATCGCCAACCTGCAGCTGAACGATCGCGCGTTCCTGCGCGAGGCGCTGGAGAACAAGTGGAATGCGGGCTATCAGCGCTGCAATGCGCTGCTGCGGGACCTGCTGCCCGAGATCGATCCGGCGATTGTCGACCACCGGCTGTCGCTCGTCGGCATCTATGGCAATGCCGCGCTGGCCGCCTGGGAGGCAAGCCGGGACAGCGGCGAGCCGGGGCGGCTCTGGGCCCCCGGCTACGCCGTGTCGAACTTGATGGATACCTTCGAAGGCATGCTCGTTGCGCGGCCTTCGGAGGAAACGCAATCGCTGTTGGGCGAGTCCAAAAGCAATCGCGAGACAGCTCGTTAGCGCGTCAGATACGGGCTTTCTTGGCCCGGTTCATAGGGCCGCGCCTTGACCTCCATGCGCGCAATGCTCTGAAGATGCACCTCGTCCGGGCCATCGGCGAACTTCAGTGCACGCCCCCACGTCCAGCTGTCCGCGAGCGGCGTGTCGGGGCTCAGGCCCATCGCGCCGAAGGTCTGGATCGCCCGCTCGCAGACGGCGGTGTGCACGCTCGGCACGAGCGCCTTGATCATCGAGATTTCCTTGCGCGCTTCCTTCGCGCCCACGTTGTCGATCATCCACGCGGCCTTCAGCACGAAGAGCCTCGCCTGATCGATTTCGATACGCGACTTCGCGATCCATTCACCCACCGTGCCCTGCTGATAAAGCTTCTTGCCGAACGCCGTGCGCGCCTGCGCGCGTTCGATCATCAGTTCGAGCGCCAGTTCGGCGGCGCCGATCGAACGCATGCAGTGGTGAATGCGTCCCGGCCCCAAGCGCGCCTGGGCGAGCGCGAAGCCGCTGCCCTCTTCGCCAAGCAGATTCGAGCGCGGCACGCGCACGCCCTTGAATTCGATCTCACAGTGGCCTTCCGGCGCCGTGTGATTGACCACCGTGATATTGCGGATGATCGTCACGCCCGGCGTGTCGCGCGGCACGAGAACCATGCTTTGCTGACGGTGCGCGGGCGCGTCCGGGTCCGTCTTGCCCATGACGATGAAGATCTGGCAATTCGGGTGCGCGGCGTTCGTGATGAACCACTTGCGGCCATCGATCACATAGTCGTCGCCATCGAGGCGAATGGACGTGGTGATGTTGGTCGCGTCCGAGGAGGCGACCGCCGGTTCCGTCATCGCAAACGCCGAGCGGATCTTGCCGTCGAGCAGTGGCTCGAGCCACTTCTTGCGTTGCGCCGGCGTGGCGAACATGTGCAGCAACTCCATGTTGCCCGTGTCCGGCGCGTTGCAGTTGAATACTTCGGAGGCCCAGGAAACGCGCCCCATGATTTCGGCAAGCGGAGCGTACTCGAGATTGGTTAGCCGCGTGCCCGGTTCGTCGTCGCGCAGATGCGGCAGGAACAGGTTCCAGAGACCTTCCGCACGCGCCTTTTCCTTCAGTTCCTCCATGAAGGAGACGGGATATTGTCCCGCGCTCACTTCTTCATGCCATTGGTGAATGCGCGGCACGATATGCGTGTCCATGAACGCGCGCACCTGCGTGCACAGCGCTTCGACTTTCGGGCTATAGGCAAAGTCCATTTTGCTCTTCCTTCAATACGGGTGTATGTCGTGCGGCGCGAGCGTCAGTGACGCGCGCCGCTCCATGGTCAGATCGTCAGGCCGCCGTCGACGACGATGCACTCGCCGTTGGTGTAGCTCGCCGCATCGGAGACGAGATACAGCACGGTGCCGGCCATTTCGCGAGGCTCCGCATGGCGGCGCAGCGGAATCTTCGCCATCCAGCTCTCGTACAGGGCCTCGTCCGCGAACAGGGCGCCTGCGAATTTCGTTTTGGTGAGGCCGGGCAGCAAGGCGTTCACGCGAATGCCGAGCGGGCCGCACTCCTTGGCGAACGCGCGCGTCATGTTGACCACGGCGGCCTTCGTGATCGAATAGATGCCTTGCTTGTCGCCCGGTTGCAGCGCATTGACGGAAGCCGTGTTGACGATCGCGCCGCCGCCGTGCTCGCGCATCAGCTTGCCCGCTTCGACCGACATGAAGAAGTAGCCACGCAAGTTGACCTCCACCGTCTTTTCGAAGGACGAAAGATCGGTGTCGAGAATGTGGCCGAAATACGGATTCGCCGCCGCGTTGTTCACGAGTATGTCCAGCCGGCCATGTTTCGCGCGAATATGCTGGAACACGCCTTGAATGTCGTCGAGACGCCCAACGTGGCACGGATACGCCTCGGCGCTGCCGCCCGTCTCCCTGATCTCGCGCGCCACGCTCTCGCAGTCATCGAGCTTGCGGCTCGAGACGATCACATGAGCGCCCTGTTCTGCAAGCAGCTTCGCGATTTCTTCGCCAATGCCACGGCTCGCGCCCGTGACCAGTGCAATCTTGCCGGTCAGATCGAACAAATTAGTAGTCACAACTGTCTCCTCAATGTATCCGCGCGTACGCGTCAAACGCCAGCCGTCAGATGACGTCGACGCCCATCCTCGCCAGCGAGCCGGCCATTTCACCGACCTGGCGCGCCTTCTCGTTCGATGCGTTGCCGCCCAGCGCACGCTTTTTCACGCCCTGCGCAATGGCGGCGAGCCGGAAGAAGCTGAACGCGAGGTAAAAATTCCAGTTCTCGATCGACGCAATGCGCCGCAAGCTGCAATACCGCTCGACGATCGCGGCCTCGTCCGGCACGCCAAGCGCTGCGCGGTCCAGCCCCGCGAGACCGCCGATATGCCCTTTCGGCGGAAGCCGCAGGCACATGCAGAAGTACGCGAGGTCGGCGAGCGGATTGCCGAGCGTGGAGAGTTCCCAGTCGAGCACGGCGCGAACTTTTGGCGTGCCGCGGTGGAAAATCAGGTTGTCGATGCGAAAGTCGCCGTGCACGAGCGCGGGCTTGCCCGCTTCGGGCGGACAGTGCGCGGGCAGCCAGTCGATCAGCGCTTCCATGGCGTCCAGTTCATCGGTCTGCGCCGCGCGATATTGTTTGGTCCACACGTCGACCTGGCGCGAGAAGTAGTTGCCCGCGCGGCCATAGTCGGCGAGTCCCACTGCCTCGACATCCACGTCGTGCAGGGCCGCCATCGTGCCGATCAGCGCGTCGTAGACGGCGCCGCGTTCTCCTGCGGCCAATGCGGGCAGCGACGGGTCCCAGTAGATTTCGCCGTCTTCGAAACTCATCACGTAGAACAGGCTGCCGATCACGTCGCGGTCCTCGCACAGGTGCAAGGCCCGCGCGACGGGAACCGGCGTATCGCCAAGCGCACTCAGCACGCGGAATTCGCGGTCCACCGCATGCGCCGACTTGAGCAGTTCACCCGGCGGCTGACGCCGCAGCACATAGCGGCCGCTTTGCGCTTCGAGAAGAAACGTGGGGTTCGACTGTCCGCCAGCGAACTTCTCGACGGTCATGGGCCCCCGAAAGCCGGGCACGTGCGCGGCCAGATAGCGCGTGAGCGCGTCGACATCGAACTGAAGACTTGCATTCATCATGGAGCGGGCATCCGGATTCGAGTCAACCATAGGTGACGAGTTCGCGCCGCTCAGCCTGGTCGAGGTGCGGCAAGGTGTTGAAGGTGACCAGCGACACGGCGCTGTCGTTGAAGACGTACTGGCTCACGCTGCTGTTGCGGATCTGCATGTTGAGCGCGATGGCGGCCGCGGCGCTCGCCTGCAGAATCTGCTGCGTGAAGACGGCGATCGGGCCGCCCGAACTCACCACCAGCACGCGCTTGCCGCCTGCGCGCTGAATGGCAAGACGCGCGCGCTCGACGCGTGCCTGGAACTGCCCCCAGGTTTCGGGAACCCTCCCGGGCAGCTTATCCTCGGACCAAAGCTGCAAGACCTGCTTGAGCCCTTTGTAGAAGTCCTTCTTCGAGCCTTCGGCCTGCAGGCCGGGCGCGAGGCCGCTCTCGCCGAGCGCGGCAAAGAGGGCGCCAAAATCGTACTCGTTCAGATCCGCGTCCTGCACGATCTCCACGGGCGCGCCGCGCATCGCCGTGAGCAACGCGTCGGCCGTTTGCGCGTGCCGCCGCATCGTGCCGATCACGACGCGATCGAACGTCAGGCCTGCCTGCGCGTAGTATTCGCCCAGCCAGCGCGACTGGGTGCCGCCGGCCGTTGAAAGCTCGTCATAGTTTTCAGCGCCGAAAGACGCCTGCCCATGCCGTACCAGATAGAGTTCCGCCATGCCAACCTCGCTTGAACATGACTGCAACCATACCGGGGCGCGAAGTATTCAGGAAATTTATTCTTGTGATACTGCGGCATAACGATTCGTGACACCCCGGCTACTGCCGCTGCTTGCGCATGAGACGGCCGATCTGCTCGCGCAGCCAGCGATGCGCGGGGTCCGCCGTCACGCTGCGGTGCCAGTAGCCATGCGTCTCGAGATCGGGAAGATCGAACGGCAGCGCCAGGATGCGCGCGTCATAGCGCTTGAGCAACATGAGCGGCGCGGTCAGCACGAGGTCGGTGCGCATCGCGATCAGGGGCGCGACGAGGTAGTGCTGGACGCGGGTCTGGATCGTGCGCCTCACGCCCAGCTTGTTGAGTTCCGTGTCGACGAGACCGGGCCCCTGCCGGCGGCTCGACACGTGAATATGGCCAAAGCGCAGGTAGTCGTCGATCGTCAGCTTCTTCTTCGCGAACGGATGCTCGTTGCGCACCATGCACGCGTAACGGTCGCTGCCGAGCGGCTCCTGTTCGAGGTACGGGTCGTCGATGAGGGGCGCGTCGATCGCCAGATGGACTGCGCCGCTCGCGAGCGCTTCGGGCACGTCGCGGCGGGTCGTGAAGTAGCTTTCGATACGGATGCCGGGCGCGAGGCGCTGCAGCACGTCTTCCAGCGCGGGCAGCAGCAACGCCTCGGTCAGGTCGTTCATGCTGAGCCGGAAGGTCCGCTGCGACGAAGCCGGATCGAAACGCTCACCGGCATGGGTGCTCGAATCGAGCAGCTGAAGCGCCTCACGCACGCGGCCAATGATGTTCTCGGAAACCGGCGTGGGCATCATGCCGGCCGGCGTGCTGACAAAGAGCGGATCGTCGAATGCCTTGCGCATGCGCGCGAGCGCGTTGCTCACGGCGGGCTGCGTGATGAACAGCAGTTCCGCTGCGCGCGTGAGGTTGCGCGTTCGATAGACGGCTTCGAAAACGACGAAGAGATTTAAATCGACTTTGGATGGGCGCATAGCCCGAGCCTAACCGCCCGGTCGCAATGCCGTCAATCGAGGGCGTGATCGGGAACCCTGCGTCGCATGGCGTCGTGACCGCGAGCGGCAAGCCCCTCGCGGCTGCCCGAGTTGGACGTGGCTGAGCCGCCTGGCAAGTTCGTCGTCCCCCTGCGAGTCGTTCCTGTTCAGTCGGCAAGCCGCCACGCGCAACCCCGGCGTATGATTTCCTCCAATGATGCTTGAGGGCCCTTCGCCATGAGCACGGGATATCAACACACCGGCCGCCTGCTCGATCTCGACGCCGTGCAGGCCTTCGTGCTGGTTGCCGACCTCAGCAGCTTCACGCGGGCGGCCGAGGTGCAGGACACCACGCAGTCGGCCATCAGCCTGAAAATCAAGCGGCTCGAGGAACGGCTCGGCAAGCGCTTGCTGGAACGAACGCCCCGGCACATTCAACTGCTGCCCGAAGGCGTGGCGTTTCTCTCTGCCGCGCGCGAGTTGCTGAGCGCACATGACCGCGCATTGGCCAGCGACGTTCGCGAGCAGCGCAGCCTGCGCCTTGGCATCATCGATCACACCGCTGCGGAAGAGTTGATTCCCCTGCTTGCGCGCGTATCGAGCCACGACCCGACCTTGCGTGTGGAAGTGCGCATCGGCGCTTCGAGCGAGATGCTCGAAGCGTACGACGCCGGCGAACTCGACGCTGCCTACGCGCGGCGCGACCCGGCGCGGCGCGATGCGGAGCGCCTCTTCGTCGAGCACTGCGCATGGTTCGCGGCGCCGCAGTGGTCGCCCAACCCGGATGAGCCGCTGCGCGTGGCTTCGCTATCCGCGCCTTGCGGAGTGCGCGCCAACGCGCTCAAAGCGCTGGACGAAGCCGGCATCCCATGGACAGAGGTGTTTGTCGGCGGCGGTATCGGCACGGTTGGCGCGGCCGTCATGGCAGGACTCGCCGTGGCGCCGTTGACGAGGCGAGGACGGCCGCCGCGCGCGGTAGACGTGGGAAGCCGCTTCGGATTGCCGCCGCTCGCGCCGATCGAAATCGCGGTCTACACGCGCGTACGCGACGCGTCCTTGAAAGAAGCCATTCGCATTTTTGGCGCCGCGCTGCGCAATGCGAACACGCGCTTCTGAAAGCAGGGGTCAGAACTTCTGCTGCAAGCCGACCATCACGCCAAGCTGGTTCATGCCGGTCGCGACCGTGCCGCCAGCCGCGACCGAGTTCGCGGCCTGTGCACTGTTGAACATGTAGCCCACCGACGTGTACACCATGGTGCGCTTCGAGAACAGGTAATTCACGCGCCCGATGAGTAGCGTCGAGTTGACGTCCTTCGCGCCCTGAGAGCCGCGCTGAAGATAGCGCACGCCCTGCGTGTCGAAGAAAAACGCGGGCGTGACATAGTACGTGGCCCCCGCAAAGAAGATATCGGTCTGCAAATGGGTGGCGGCCGCGAGGTTGTTCCTGATCCACCCGAAACCGATCTTCGCCGAGCCCAATATCACGTAACCATCGACGATGTTGTGCGTATCCGTGTAGCGGCTGTTGTTCAGCGGCGCCGTGGCGCCCGCGCCGCCGCGCAATACGTCATACGAGGCCGCCACGCCAAAGCTCGCCGAATCGTATGCGAGGAGCGCCGTATATTGACGGCACGCCAGCATATTGCCTGGAACCTGCCCGGGGCAGTTGGTTGCACTGGGTCCGGCTGGGCCCGCGGCGTCGCGGCCGAAGCTGTAAGTGCCGCCAATCGTGACGCCGTGGAATTTGCCCATATAGCCAATCGCGTTATCGCTGCGGGCGTTCGGCAGATAGGAATCGAAGACGCTCAGCGAATGAATCGACGGGCCAATCACATCCGCGTTGAACAGCGCGTACATCGTCATGCCCATCTGCCTGCCGAGCGTGATCGAGCCGTAGTCGCTGCTGATACCCACGTTCGACTGAATGCCGAAGAGCCGGCCGCCGTAATTCAACGTGCCGTTGGTGGGCTGAAAGCCGTTCTCCAGCACGAAGAAGGTCTTGAATCCGCCGCCCAGGTCCTCAGTGCCCTTTAGGCCCCAGCGCGAAGGCAGCCGCCCGGTCAGCGAAGCCATGCCGACGAACGTCCCGCCGCTGGCCGTCGCATGGTTATAGTACGAGAGGCCCGTATCGATAATTCCATAAAGCGTGACGCTGCTCTGGGCGTGCGCGAGCCCTGTCACCGCGACCAGCAACGCGGCACTCCACTTCATCTTCATGACGTTCTTGTCTCCAGGTTCGGCAATGTTTCGCCGTATTTATTTGGATTACTTAGTAATTGCTCGAATACCTTCTCAATGATCTACGACTCATGACGATTGCGAGACGATTGCGCTAGCTTCGGCTCGCAATCGGCGCCAGCACGTCAGTCGAAATACATCAAATCGCCGTCATCGCCGTTGAACGCTTTCCACGCAGGCAAGCCCGCGCCATTCGGATTACCGGACTCCACAAAACTCAGAAAGTGACTCTGAATTCGGGCCGACAACGCGCGGCTGTGCGGCTCGTCGATGCCTTCGAGCATGGGTGCCACAATCCAGTTCTCAAAATTGCCAAAGAAGAACGGCAATTCAAGGCAATGGCAAGCACCCACATCCGGCTGTGGAGAGGGAAAATCGAACCGATAGGCGAATACGCCGCTTCCCGCTTCGGCCATGCGCTTTGCGAAACGCCGCGTTGGGCCCACGATCAGCTTTTCCGAGCTCAACTCGACCAACGCGGCATAAGGCTTCCGCTCAAACCGGCCTTCGGCCACGCGCTCGTATCGAGCTTCCGCAGCGTCGCCGAATTCGTCCTTGAACTTCTGCAGGGCCTGTTCCTGCGTCGCTCCAAGGAGCGCTGGGCTGCTCGCAAAAAAACTGCCGGACTCATCGCGTGTCCAGCCTACGAAGACCGGCTTGCCTCCGAAGCGCTCCTGAGCATCTGCGCCTGGATCCGCTGGCACGTTGCCACTCGCTACCGACATGAACGCGATGGGAACCTCGGCAAACTTCGCCACGGCGCCAGTCAGCCGGGTTTGTGCTTGCAGGATGTCCTCGACAGGCATCGTGAGCAGTTCCTCGCCGCTAGTAGCGATACCAGCGGTATCGCACAACTGCTCCGCAATCGTCTGTGCTTTAGACGGCGCCATCGGCTGAAGGCCCGGATAGCTGAGCATGGCAATCGCCTTCACCAGCCCATGGGTCGACGGCATCGATGCCAGCAGCTGCGCGAACCAGGCGCCCGCCGACTGGCCCGCTACGACGATGGAATCCGGGTCGCCACCGAAACTGGCGATGTTCTTCCTGACCCACTGAAGCGCCAGTTCGAGATCCGAAACGGCGAGATTGCCCGCCGAGATGCCCTCCATATAGAGGTTGCCCAGCACGCCGAGCCGATAGTTCATCGTCACGACCACCGCGCGGCCAAGACCGGCGAGCGATTCGCCCGAGTAGCATGGCAGCGCCCCGCCGGTCATGAACCCGCCGCCGTGGATCCAGAACACGACCGGTAATTTGCCAGTGAGGTTGGGCGTAAAAACATTCAGCCTGAAAGCATCTTCGGACTGCTCAACGCCTCGAGCCGTCGGTCCCATGACGAAATCCAGGCGGCTTGGCAATTGAGGAAAGACCGGGCCAGGTCGGGTAGAATTTCGCTGACCGTTCCAGCGCGCCGGCTCCGTGGCGGGCCGAAAGCGCCCACCATTCGCCGCGTAGGGAATATCGAAGAACGTGTGTACACCATCGTTGGTCACGCCTTCGAGTACGCCCTGCTCGCATTGGGCAAGTACGGTGCCCTTCATGTAGCCTCCTTTGTCTTGTGCACTCGCGCACATAGGTTTATCGCATCCGACAGCCACGAGCTTACGGATCGACAGCGGAAAGAAAATGGAATTCTTCGCCGCCCCCCCATGACAAAAGTTCAACCCGGCCCGGATCATGAACTCACTGCAACAACGCCTGAAGCTCCGTCACATCACCGTCGTAGTGGAAATCGCGCGGCTAGGCAGCCTGCAAAAAGCGGCTGAAGCGCAGAACGTCAGTCAGTCCGCGCTTTCCAAGGCGTTGGCCGAGATCGAGGGGATAGTCGGTGCGCAGCTTTTTGAACGCACGCCGAGCGGAATGCGCCCGACCCTTTACGGCGAAACCCTCGTGCGTCACGGCCATCTGATCGCGAGCGACGTTCAGCGAGCGGAGGCCGAACTCGAGGCATTGTTGAATGGGGATATCGGCAACCTGTCGATAGGCATCTTTTCGCCGCTTACCTGGTGGGGGACGCTATCGGATTGCGTGAGCGACTTTCGGATCAAGTGGCCACGCGTGCGACTAGCGCTGCGCGAAGGTTCGATGGAAATGTTGCTGGAGAATCTCGACCAGGACCTTGTGGATATTGTGATCGGACGGATGGCCAGTGGATTCGGCAGCGAACTCTATAAACTCGAAATGTTGAAGCGTGACATGCCCGTCTTTCTCGCCCAGCGAGGACACGCTTCGACTTTGAAGCCGGTGGCGCTTCACGAGCTTCTGGACTATCCGTGGATACTCCCGCCCCAGCCGAATATCATCAGGCAACAGCTCGAGTTCGCGATTCGGGACATGGGGCTGGCCATGCCGTCGAATGTGTTGTCGTCGCAGGTGTCGCCGCTGGCCTTTCGTCTGGCCAGCCAGAGCGATGCCCTCGTCCTCTCGTCGGAATGCATCGCCGACGAGCTATGCGCCCAATATCGCCTGCAACTCGTGCAATGTGAATTGCCGCTGCATATCGGGCCTCTCGTCGCCATCACGCGTAGCGATAAACCGCTCACGCACGCATCGGCAACTTTTCTAAGGGAGCTTAAAGGGCGATTAGGCCACGCCCAAATGGAGGAGTGAGTTTGACTGCGTGCGACTGAACAGCGGACAACCTAGCGCCTCACTGCGCGCTTGAGGGTTTGCGACGGCGTTTCGCCAAAGAGCTGCTTGTAATCGTTGGAAAAGCGGCCGAGATGCGAAAAGCCCCAGTTCATCGCGATGGAAGAAACATTGCGCTCGGAGCAGTCGGAAAGAATTTCGCGCCGCACGGCTTCGAGCCTGTACTTCTTCAGATAGGCCATAGGCGCGTGCCCGAAGTGCTGCCCGAAGCCTTCGAACAGCTTGTAGCGCGAGACGCCCGCTGCGCGCTCGATGTCTTCGAGTGCAATGTTTTCACGAGCGTTGTCGTGGATAAACTGTTTCGCGCGCAACAAATAATGCGGACACGCTGGGCGCATTGCATCGGCAAGCGCCTGCGAGTAGTTGTGCGGCTGCGAGAGCAACAGCCCCTTGATCAGCGCCTGTTCGAGATCGCCCACCATCTGCTGATGATTGAGCAACGGGCCGGCGCTCCCCATTTCGGCCAGCAGGAACTTGACCATGCGCCACCACGATGCCTGATCGCCGTCGGCGGCATTCATCTGCGGCTCGAACGTCAACGCGGCCTCGAGCGGCCGCTGCAATAGCCCTTCCAGCACCTGACGCAAGGCCGGGCTCGGGATCGACACGATGATCTTGCGGCAATTGCCCGTGATCGCAAGGTCCTGCGTCTCATGCGGCGACAGCACGAGGCCGCTGTCCTGGTCCGATAACCACAGGCGGCCGTGCGCGGCAAGTTCCTGTTGCCCCGTGAGCGGCAAACTCAC
The DNA here is from genome assembly GCF_905220185.1 of Paraburkholderia sp. J11-2. Lineage (NCBI taxonomy): Bacteria > Pseudomonadati > Pseudomonadota > Betaproteobacteria > Burkholderiales > Burkholderiaceae > Paraburkholderia > Paraburkholderia sp. J11-2. The sequence continues at coordinate 265,466 of NZ_CAJMYY010000004.1, forward strand.
GCTATAGCAGTTGAGCGGCGCATCGTTGTGCACGGAGACGGTGACGTCGGTGCCGTACTCGACGTAGCCCAACGTGCTCGCCATGGAGCGCATTACCGTGCCGCTATGATGGAATTGCAGTGCCTTCGGGCTGCGAACGTGCAGCCCATGCGGTCCGCAAATCGACGCCATCCAGTCGCGCGCGCCTTCGAGGTCGTGACGCAGTGCGTCAATACCTCGGCTGTCGTGGGCGGCGGGGGTTGGCATGGTGTATCACTGAGCAATGGGGGAATGCTCAATGGTAAACCACGCCACGCGCGGACAAAATAACGAAACACCCCGAGTGCGTACAACCCCGCAGCGTTACACAGCGGTTTGCGCGCTGTTGCTGTCCCCAAATTTTTCGTAGTAAAGACGGTGGTCGTCGAGGCTTGCGTTCGCGAGCCATGTCTTGATTGCCTCGACCATCGGCGGCGGGCCGCACACATACATGTCGAACGGGTTCGCTTCGAGCATCTCGCGATCAAAGTGTTCGGGAATGAGCCCAGTCTTGCCTTGCCATACTTCAGACGGATTCATCACCACGATATCGCACGCGAAGTTTGCAATGCGCTCCTCGTACGCCTTCAAACGATCGAGTTCGCACAGGTCACGCGCGTTCGTCACGCCATAGTAGAGGTGAACCTTCTGGCCACAGCCGCCCTTGTGCGCGAGATCGTCGAGCATGCCCAAAAAGGCCGAGAGCCCCGTGCCGCCTGCCACCATCACGAGCGGCCGTTCGACCTGCCGCAGATAGAACGTGCCGAGCGGCGCCTCGAATTCGACGCTCTGCCCCGGCTCGCAGCGCTCGCGCATGTAGTTGCTCATTGCGCCATCGGGCAACAGGCGAATCAGGAACTGAAGCTGGTTGTCGTCGTCGGGCCGGTTCGCGAACGAATACGAGCGCCACACGTCCGCGCCCGGCACTTTCAGGCGCGCATACTGCCCGGGCAGGAAGTCGAGCCGACCTGAGTGAGCACTTGCGTCCAGATGCAGGATCGCCGTCGTTTCGGACACCTGCTTAACGGCGGTGACCCGGCCCGTGATCGACGTGGTGCCGCCCGCGCTGCACAGGCTCGAATCGAAGTCGAAGTAAAACGACGCGTCCGATTGCACACGCGTCTGGCAGGACAGGATCTTGCGCGCGGCGAGATCGTCGGCGGACAGGGTTTCTTCGTCGACATAGTCGAGCGTATAGCTGCCCGATTCGCAGCGCCCCTGGCAGGTTCCGCACACGCCCTCACGGCAATCGAGCGGAATGCTCACGCCATTGCGCAGCGCGGCGTCGAGCAGGAGTTCGCCCGAGCGGACATCGAAGAACATGGTCTTGCCGTCGGCAAAACTAAAGGCGACCTTGTGGCTCATTTCGTGGCACTCCCGCTTACAGATGGTAGAAGTCGAGCACAGCGTTGATTGTGTCGTTGAGCAGCAGGACATGCTTGCGCGCGATCTTCCAGGTGTCGCCTTCCGGGCGCAACTGATACGTGACGCGTCCGAAGAAGTGTTCGGCAACGCCATGGCGCGCGTAAAACGTGGCCCAGTTGGCCTTCACTTCCAGCTCGCCGTTTTCGCACTCCGCGATACGCACATTGGTGATCTGGTGCAGCGTGCGCGGCAGCGGCGTCGACGCTGCCGACTTGCCCGTGCGCAGGCGGAACACGCGATCTTCGAGACCCGTGCGGTTCGAGTAGTAGATGAGCGACATGCCGCGCTTCGGGTCGGTCGTGTACACGTGCTCGGAGTCCCATTGGGGCACATGAAATTCGCTGTGTTCGTCGAACAGGTCGAGGTACTCGTCCCAGCTCTGCGCGTCGCAAAGCTCGGCCTTGCGATACAAAAACTGCTCGACCGCGTGTTGCTGCGCGTGCGTAATGGCCATGGCTCAAGCCTCCTTCGTGTTGTTCGATTGCTGTGCGAGGCCCTTCAGGAGATACGTCTGCCACGCGCCGTGCTGGTTGACGTAAAGGCCCTCGTGGGTCAGCTCCGTGCCGCACAGCACAGGCTCGATGCCGAGCAGGCGCGCACTCGCCGTCTCGCCCGCCACCCACTTGTGATGACCGCGCGAGATATCGCTCCAGCGCTCGAGGCGCGCCTGGAAGCCGCGTTGCTGCTCGCGGAATTCCACGAGATCGTCCGGCGTGCCCATGCCTGAAACATTGAAGAAGTCTTCGAACTGGCGAATGCGGCTTTCGCGGTCCTGATCCGATTCGCCCTTCACGCCGATACACTGGCTGATGACCTCCGTTTTATTCCAGGCGACCGGGCGCACGATACGCAACTGCGAGCTGATCTGATCCATGAAAAAGAGGCTCGGATAGACGTTCAGGTTGCGCAGCCGATGCATCATCCATTCGGCCTTCTCCTGGCCGTATGTTTCGACGAGGCGCGGCATGACGCTCGCATAGCCGGGGCGCACGCTCGGGTTCGGCATGTCGCTGAACAACACGCTATGGCCGTTCTTGAACGCGAACCAGCCGTCGTCGGTCTCGGCATCGCCCGCGCCTAGCTTGCTGTAGTCGAGCGTGCCATTCGCCGCGCCGCCGTTCTGCGCGTTCGCCTCTTGACGGCGCTGCACCGTGGCGACGTAGTTGTAGTGGACCGTGCTCACGTGATAGCCGTCGAGGCCATTCTCGTTCTGCAGTTTCCAGTTACCTTCGAACGTATAGGCCGACTTGCCCGGCAGCACCTCGAGTTCGCCCGTGGGCGATTGCGCGACCATCATGTCGAGGAAGATGCGCGAGTCGCCCAGGTATTCTTCGATCGTATCGGTCCCATCGACGTCGAGGCTGATGAACACGAAGCCCTTGTAACTCGCGATACGCGCCTTCTTGAGGCCGCGCGTGGACTTGTCGAAGTCTTCGCAGTACTCGCCGGGCGCCTTGACCTTGACGAGGCGTCCATCGCTCTTGTAGCACCACGCATGGAACGGGCACGTGAAGGTCGACTGATTGCCCTTGCCCATGCGCGTGAGCGTCGCGCCGCGATGCTGGCACGCGTTGATCATCGCGTTGAGCTGGCCATTGCCGTCGCGCGAAATGATCATCGGCTGGCGACCGGCGCGCATCGTCATGAAGTCATGGGGCTTGGGGATCTCGCTCTCGTGGCACGCGTAGATCCAGTTCTTCTCGAAGATGAACTCCATCTCCAGGTCGAACAGTTGCGGCTCCGTGAACATCTCCCGCGCAATGCGATAGACGCCTTCTGCCGGACGGAAATCGAGGCATCCGCCAACGAAATCCTGCCATTGCGACGCGATTTTCTCTGTGCTCACGATGGGTTCTCCTCCTGCCATTTAGCGGTCTTGCGACCAGGTCCTTGATGAGCTGGATTGAATACCCACGGCGGCGCCGGCGCTATCCGCCTGGTCGGCGTTCGCTATCCGCTTTTTTTGCCGCGCGTTTTCCTCGTGGCCGGACGTGGCTTTGCGACGCCCGGCGGCCGGCCATGCACAGGCCGCTTCAAAGCGGTTTCGCGCCCGCGCCGAAAAAAGCGGATAGTGAGTGTCGACCAGGTGGATAGCGCCTGCGCGGGCCCGGATATCTAATGCGCTCAACGCCCCCCTAAAACCAGTTGGAGACAGTCATCATGAGCGTGAAAGTATTCGAAACCAGCGAAGTGCAAGACCTGTTGAAGGCCGCCGCGAACGTGGATGGCAACGGCGGCAGTACGCGTTTCAAGCAGATTGCCCACCGCCTGCTGAGCGATCTGTTCAAGGCGATCGACGATCTCGACATCACCCCCGATGAGGTCTGGACCGGCATCAACTATCTGAACAAGCTCGGCCAGGACGGCGAAGCGGCGCTGCTCGCGGCTGGCATCGGACTGGAAAAGTATCTGGACATCCGCATGGACGCCGCCGACGAGCAAGCGGGCATCCGCGGCGGCACGCCGCGCACGATCGAAGGCCCCTTGTACGTTGCGGGCGCGCCAGTGCGCGACAGCGTTTCGCGAATCGACCTCGACGCCGATGAGCAAGCGGGCCCGCTCGTGATTCACGGCACGGTCACGGGCCCGGACGGCAAGCCGGTAGCAGGCGCCGTGGTCGAATGCTGGCATGCCAACTCGAAGGGCTTCTATTCGCACTTCGACCCGACCGGCGCGCAGAGCGACTTCAACCTGCGCGGCGCGGTGAAGACCGGCGCCGACGGCAAATACGCATTCCGCACGCTCATGCCCGTGGGCTACGGCTGCCCGCCGCAAGGCGCCACGCAGCAGTTGCTGAACGCGCTGGACCGTCACGGTGAGCGTCCGGCGCACGTGCACTTCTTCGTCACGAGCGACGCTCACCGCAAGCTGACCACGCAGTTCAACGTCGAGGGCGATCCGCTGATCTGGGACGACTTCGCCTACGCAACGCGTGAAGCGTTGATTCCGCCGGTGACGGAAAAGACCGGCGGCGCCGCGCTCGGGCTGAAGGCCGACGTGTACAAGGACATCGAGTTCAACCTCACGCTGACGCCGTTCGTTCAGGGCAAGGACAACCAGATCGTCAACCGGTTGCGCGCCGCCGCCGCGGCATAACTGTCGTCAAACCGGCGAAGGCGCCGACTCGACACGGCCCGCACGCCGCCGATACAACCAGAGCGTCGCCGCGAACCCGCACAGCGCGGCAAAGCTGAGCCAGTAGCCCGGCGCAGCTTTGTCGCGCGTGATCTCGATCAGGTACGTCGACACCGCCGGCGTGAAGCCGCCGAACAGCGCCGTCGCCAGACTGAACGCCAGCGAGAAGCCAGCAACGCGCACCTGGGCCGGCATGACTTCGGTGAGCGCGGCGACCATCGCGCCGTTGTACATGCCGAAGAAAAACGAGAACCACAGCAGCACGATCAGCATGCGGCCAAAACTCGGCGCAACGGCAAGCCACGAAAGCGCCGGATACGCCGTGAGTATCGCCAGCGTGGAGATGGTGAGCAGGATCGGCTTGCGGCCTATGCGATCGGAAAGCGCGCCGCCAATGGGAAGCCACGCGAAGTTCGATATGCCCACGAAGAGCGTCACAATCAGCGTGTCGGCCGTGGAGAGCTTGAGTACGGCTTTGCCGAAGGTCGGCGTATAGACGGTGATGAGATAGAACGTCGTGGTCGTCATCGCCGTGAGCAGCATGCCGGCGATCACCGTGCGCCAGTTGACCAGCAGCATCGCGAAGATTTCGCGCGCGCCCGGGTGATGCGGACGCGCTGCGAACGCAGCGGTCTCCTGCAGCGAACGGCGCAGAATGAAGAGAAACGGCACGATCGCACAGCCGATGAAAAACGGAATGCGCCAGCCCCACGCTCCGATCTGCTGCGCGGAAAGCCACTGATTCAACGCGTAGCCGAGCGCAGCGGCCATGACGATCGCGACCTGCTGGCTCGCCGATTGCCAGCTCGTGTAAAAGCCCTTGTTTCCGGGCGTCGCCATTTCCGCGAGATACACCGAAACGCCGCCGAGTTCCGCGCCCGCCGAAAAGCCCTGCAACAGCCGGCCGAGCAGCACGAGCGCGGGTGCAAGCAGGCCGATGCTCGCGTAGCCCGGCACGCAGGCGATCAGGATCGTGCCGCTCGCCATGATGGACAGCGTGACGATCAGGCCCATGCGCCGCCCCACCTTGTCGATATAGGCGCCGAGCAAAATCGCGCCGAGCGGTCGCATGAGGAAGCCCGCGCCGAAAACCGCGAAGGTCAGCATCAACGAGGCATATTCACTCGACGAAGGGAAGAAGATCTTCGAGATCGACGTGGCGTAGAAGCCAAACAGAAAGAAGTCGAACTGTTCGAGGAAGTTGCCGCTCGTGACGCGCAGCACGGCCGCTGCCCGCGAGGCACGCGAGGCCTGCGAGGCGCCGTGTACGCCCGAAATGGCGCTCGGCTCTGTGGGGTTCATGGGACGTCTCCTGTGGTTGTTGATGTCGTGCGGGGGAGCATGACGCTCCCCCGTTTTTGCCCGCTTCTAGTCTGAACCGAGACTTAGCGTATTGCGCTGCCGCTTTTCTATCGACGATTTGAGCAACGCCGCCGAGCGGAAGATGCCGTGTGCAAACTTCCCGTAAGGCAGCGTCGCGAACAGCGCCATCACGATGCCCAGGTGAATCGCGAGGAGCGACGGCATGGCGGAAGTCGCCCGCAAAACCATGAGCGCGAGGCCCGACGCACTCGTGAGCAGCAGGAGCGCGATGAACCCGCGGTCCATCGGGCGCTGGCGCGTATCGCCCTGCTGCGCATGCCGTTTGAGGTTCAGCCACAGCAGCCCCGCCGGCCCAACGATCAGGCCGATGCCGCCCAGCGTGCCCAGCAGCACCGGCACGCTGAAGAAAGGATACGGCGCTTCCAGCCCGAGCACGTAGTGATAAGCCGTCGCGACCGCCGTCGCGGCAAAGCACAACATGAAGCCGTAAAACGTCAGATGGTGGAAGCGCCTTCTCGCAAGCGTGAAGGCGTCGTTCGATTCGTTGCAGCCGTCGCCGTGGCCGCCGTCGAGATACTTGAGCGTCAGCGCGTTTCTCGCGGCTTCGGCGAGCGCAGGCGCGCTCGCGTTCGCCGTTCCTGCCGATACGTCACGCCAGAAACGCGTCACGCCCACGCCGAGCGCCAGCACGGCGAACAGGAACACCGCGCCGAACATCGCAGCAAGCAGGTTGTGCGGGAAGATCGCGTAAAAGCTCACTGCGGCGGTGTCGCCCGAGAATCCGCCATGCATCGCCGTGCCGAGCAGCAAGAAGAGCGCGAGCCCCGCTGCGAGCGCGACTGAAAGCGTGAGGCCATTGCGCTTGTACAACGCGCCAAATGCAGCCGGAAACGCGTATTCCGTGTAGGTTTCCAGGCGGACCTGCGCCATCGCCTTCGGCACGTTCACGGCGAATTCGTGCGGCGGCGCGTACTGGCAGGCGTGATAGCACGCGCCGCAGTTGTGACACAGGTTCGCGAGGTAGTTCACGTCCGCCTTGCCGAATTCGAGGCGGCGCGTCATGGCCGGAAACACGGCGCAAAAACCTTCGCAATAGCGGCAGGCGTTGCAGATCTGCATCTGCCGCGCCACTTCGCTTTCGCTGTCGCTCATCGGCACGATGGGGATCACCCGCGCGCCACCACCTTGCGTCCCGCGAGCTGGCATCTTTGCATCGGCTGGCGCGGTGCGCGTGTGTTCGGCCGCGAGGGCGTCAGTGCGCTGCATGGTGAGTCTCCGTCGTCTGAAGTGCGGCGCGCGCAGCCTGCGTGCCGGCAATACGTCCAAATGCGGTGCCGATCGACATGCCGACACCCGCCGTATACCCCTTGCCGAGCACGTTGCCCGCCATCATCTCGCCCGCGACGAACAGGTTCTCGCTCGCCTCGCCGCCGAAATGGACCTGCGCGCGGTCGTTGGTTTTCAGGCCGAGGTACGTGAACGTGATGCCGGGCCGCAGCGCATAGCCGTAGTACGGCGGTGTATCGATGGGGCGCGCCCAGTGCGTCTTGGGCGGCGCAATGCCGTCGGTGTGGCAATCGTCGAGCGCGGTGTGATCGAAGGTGCCGACACGGCACGCCTCGTTGTAACGTGTGAGCGTTTCCATGAAGCGCGCTTCGGGCAGGTTCAACTTGCGCGCGAGTTCGGGCAGCGCGTCGGCTCGTTCGCCGGGAAACACAGGCGGCATGAAACGGCCAATGGCTTTCGAATCGATGATCGAATAGCCAATCTGACCCGGCTGCTGCGCGACGAGCCGCCCCCAGATCGCGTAGCGTTTTGGCCAGAAGTCTTCGCCTTCGTCGTAGAAACGCTCGGCGTCGCGATTCACGACCACGCCGAGCGACACGCAGTCGATGCGCGTGCAGATGCCGCCGTCATAGAGCGGCGCGCGCGCGTCGATCGCGACGCAATGCGACTGCGACGGGTCGCCGATCATGTCCGCGCCCGCGTCGATCATGTGCCGGATGAGCACGCCCATGTTGAAGCGCGTGCCGCGAATGCGGAAGTTGTCGGCGGGCCATTCGCCGCGCTCGTTTTGCCCCCACGCTTCGCGCAGCCATTCGCGGTTCGATTCGAAGCCGCCCGCCGCCAGCACGCAGGCGCGCGCCTCGAAGCGCTGGCTGCCGCTCTTCGCTGCAACGAAGCGGCCGTCGTCCAGTTCCAATGAATCCACCGGCGTGTCGTAGCGAACCTCCACGCCAAGCGCTTGCGCACTGCGGTAGTACGCGTTGACGAGCGCCTTGCCCCCGCCCATGAAGAACGCGTTGGTGCGCGCCACGTGCAGCGCGCCGGAAAGCGGCGGCTGGAAGCGCACGCCGTGCTTTTGCATCCACGGACGGCACGTGGATGAGGCCCGGATCGTCAAACGTGCGAGATGCTCGTTGGTGATCCCGCCCGTGACCTTCAGCAGGTCTTGCCAGAATTCCTCTTCGGGATACGCGTCGACGAGCACGTCCTGCGGCGCGTCGTGCATGCAGCGCAGATTGCGCGTGTGCTGTGAATTGCCGCCGCGCCACTCGCGCGGCGCCGATTCGAGCAGCAGGACCGACGCGCCGGCCTCACGCGCCATCAACGCCGCGCATAGTGCGGCATTGCCTCCTCCGATCACAAGTACATCGACCATCCTGTGTGCCTCCTTTCGGGCACACTCTAATGACCGCGCGCTCGCCTCGCCATCAGCGGGCCGTTAATGGGTCTTCAGTTTTTGTGAAGACCGCCGTCAGGGCGCAGGCGCGCGCCGGGCCAGCGCCCTTCGCGCACCAGTTGGCGGGCCACATCGGCGAGCACGACACGCGCCGCCAGCCCGGCAGGCGACAGTTCGTCGTCGGAAACACTCGCGATCATGTTGGGGCGTGTTGCAAAGCTATCGGCCACGCGCACGCTCGCCAACGTCACGTTCTCCGGGCGCGCGAGCGCTGCGCCGGGCTGAATGGTCGCGCCGAATCCTGCGCGGACGTAATCCATCAGCAGCGCCAGGCCGTCCACTTCGGCAATGACATTGGGTTCGTATTTGGCGCGCTTGAACGCGGCGCTCAGTAGCGAACGCAGCCCGTGCGTGCCGCTCGGAAGAATCAGCGGCAGCCTGCCGATCTGCGCGAGACGTACCGAAGCGCCGCTGGGCATGCCATCGAGATCGCTCGCGCCGATGACGAATAGCCGCTCCTCGAGCAGCGACGCCACGCTCCAGCGTTGCGCCGGGACCTCGCGAAACAGCACGGCGAGATCGATTTGCCGCGCGCTCAACATGGTGGCGAGATAACCGGAAAGGCTTTCGACCATGCGCAGACGCACATGGGGATAGCGCTCGCGCATGGCCTGCATGAAGGCAACGCCAAGCACGCTCGCCGTGCTCGGCGCCATGCCGACGCTCACGTGCCCGGATAACCGCGCTTCGCGTGCGGCGAGCGCGGCATCGTCGATATGCCGCAGCGCGAGTTGCGCCTGACGCCAGAACGCGAGGCCGGCATCGGTTGGAACGACGCCGCTGGACGTGCGCTGCAGCAAACGTGTGGAAAGCTCGCCTTCCAGGCGGCTAATCTGCTGACTCAGCGCCGATGTCACGACACCGAGTTCCAGCGCGGCTTTGCCCATGCTCCCGTGTTCGACGACACTGAGAAAATAGCGCAGTTGTCTGAGTTCCATTTCATGATCGGCAAGAGCGGAAATTGCGGGCTATTGTCGCAGAATGGAATCGGCTTCCCGCTACGACGGCATCGAATCGAGGAAGACATAGAGCGCGGCGATTTTCTCGTCGCGAACGATGATCACATCCACGCCCGTATACTCGGGCGCCTCGCCCCGCGGCCCCGATCCCCACGACAGACGGCCAGCGTTGTGCAGCGCCTGTGGCTCACCGAGCGGCACGTAGGCGAAATGCGGGTGCGTCGCGCGCAGGGCCCCGGCGAAGGTGTCGAGCGCATCGTGGCCGGCGAATACGCCGGGAGGCGCGTAGAGCACACAGTCCTCCGTATAGAGTTCCTCGATCGCCGTGCGGCGACGCTTTGCATCGCCTTCGCCGAAAACCTCTTGCAGGTTGCGATAGAGCAGTTCGTTGATCCGTTCGTTCATGGCATTTCTCCTTATCGATTCAGTCAATCGCACTACTGATTAAATCCGGGCCTTCCCACCGCCGACGACAATCTCCGTACCGGCGTTGTGACGAGACAAATTTAAGGCCGCATGCTATTTTTCGAAATAGAAATGACAGAAAGCCATCGTTGCAAAATTGTCGATGTCAAAGCTACCGGACTTCGAAGGATTCGCGATGTTTGCGAAGGTTGCCGAGGAAGGTTCGTTCGCGGCTGCCGCGGCGGCCATGGGCGTATCCGTCGCCACGGTCTCCCGCGCCGTGACCCGGCTCGAGGAGCGGCTAGGCGGCAGGCTGTTCAACCGCACGTCCAGGCGGCTCGCGCTCACGGACTACGGGCATACGCTCGCCGAGCGCGCGTCGAAAATCTACGCCGACGCCGAAGAGGCTGAGGATTTCGCGCGCGAGACCTCGAGCCGGCCGCGCGGCCTGGTCAAGCTCGCGGCACCGCTTTCCTTCGGCGCGCGCTGGGTGGCGCCACTTCTGCCCGAGTTCTTCCGGGCCTATCCCGACATATCTGTGGAGCTTCATCTCACGGATGCCCAAGCCGATCTGATTGGCGAGGGGTTTGACGCCGCCCTGCGTATCGCCATCCTCGAAGATTCCTCGCTCGCGGCACGTCTCATCGCGCCCGTGCGCCGGTTTGTCGTGGCATCGCCCGTGTATTTGTCGCGCAATGGCCGGCCGCAGCATCCGCATGACCTCGGCGCGCACCAATGCCTGACCTATGCCAACAGGAGCAGGCGGGACGTTTGGCGTTTTACGCACGAAAATGGCGAGGCATGCACGGTCACGCCAAGCGGCGCGCTGCGAGCCACGACCGTGGAAGCGTTGCTGCCGGCGCTCCTCGCCGGACTCGCCGTCGCCGAGCTTCCCGAGTTCGTGGCGACGCAGTATTTCGCGGACAAACAACTCGAACCGGTTTTGACCGACTGGCGCTTGCCCGAAGGCGGCCTGTATTTCGTCACGCCCACCGCCCGCACACGGCCAGCCAAGGTGAGCGCATTGGCCGACTTCTTCATCGCGCGGCTCACTGCGGCGCAATGGAGCGCCGAGACGCTGATGGGTTGGAAGCCGCCGGGAGCGCGCAGCCGGTGATTGCGTGACCTGCTTTATCGGCGAGCGGCGATGCGCTCTGGCGCGATTTTCGTGTGATTGCACTGGCCTCGAACCGAGTCTATAATTGAGTGCGTACTCACTCTACATTGAACCGAAATACGATGGCACGTCCTTTGAGCCCTGAAAAGCGCAATGCCCTGCTGGTTGCGGCAACGCAAGCCGTGGCCGAACAGGGTGTGCTGGCCAGCACGGCGAGTATCGCCCGGCGCGCGGGTGTTGCCGAAGGAACGCTGTTCACGTATTTCGAGAACAAGGACGTGCTGTTCCAGGAACTGTATCTGCACCTCAAGCACGAACTGGCTGAAACCATCATGCCTGGCTATCCTTCCGAGGCGGGCTTCCAGCTTCGGCTGGAACATGTCTTCCAGCACTATGTGCGCTGGGGCGTGGCGAACACGGCCGGGCGGCTCGCCATCGCGAGGCTTTCGGCTTCAGGTCAGTTGTGGGATGAGACGCGGACACAAGGCATGGAGCCGTTCATGGCTGTTTCGCAAATGATGGAAGAAGCGGTGCAGCGCGGCGTACTGCTGGACGCACCGATCGCGTTTCTCTACTCCATCATCGAGCGCATTGCCGATACGACGATCGAATTTGTCGAGCGCCAACCCGACGATGCCGAGCGTCACCGCCAGCTGGGTTTCCATGCCGCCTGGCGAGCCATCACGCCGTAAAAATTTTCTTTAATAATTGAGTGCGTACGCACTCAATGTGGAAAAGGAGAAATCAACATGTCCAGTCAAAAGTGGTTCATTACCGGCGCATCCGGCGGTCTCGGGCTTGCCCTTGCCGAAAAGGTCCTGGCCGAAGGGCATCGCGTGGTTGCAGCGGTGCGGCGCGTAGCAGCGTTGGACGCGCTCAAGCAGTCCTGGCCGGATCAGCTCGAAGTGGAATCGGTCGACGTGACCCGTCCCGAGCAGGTGCAGGCCGCGGCGGCACGCCATCCGGATGCCGATGTCGTCGTCAACAATGCGGGCGGCGCGGTCATCGGCGCGATGGAGGAGTTGAGCGAAGCCGACATCGAGCAGCAGATCGCGCTGAATCTGCTCGCGCCCATCCACGTCACGCGCGCCTTTCTCCCAGCAATGCGCGCGAGAAAGCACGGCACGTTCATCCATGTCACGAGCGTCGGGGGACGTGCGGCCTTTCCGAGCGGCTCGATGTATCACGCCGCGAAATACGGTCTCGAAGGCTTTGCCGAAGCGGTGAGCCAGGAAGTGGCCGAGTTCGGCATCAAGACCCTCATCATCGAGCCGGGTTCCATCAAGACGGGGTTCGTCGCGAATATCCGCTGGACCGAGGCGCTTGCGGATTACAAGGACGGTGTCGTCGGCAAGCTGCGCCAGCAGATCAAGGAAGTCGGCGATGAGTATGCCTCGGGCGATCCCGTGAAAATGGCCGGCGCCATCTACGAGGTAAGTCAGTTGCCGCAGCCGCCGCTGCGTACTGTTCTCGGCGGCGACGCCTACGCGGTGCTCGAGGCCGGCTATACGCGCAGTCTCGCCGCGCTGCAGGCGCAAAAGGACCTTGCCAACTCGGTGATGTTCGAAGGCAAGGCAGGATTCAATCCGCAGTGAGCTTTGCGAGTCGCATTTCGCAGGCATTCACCCACCCTTTCATTGCCAAATTGTCGATGCCGCTCGCTCGACGAAGGTTGAAACGATCATGTCAAAAGTCTGGTTGATTACTGGCGCGTCCCGGGGTCTGGGCCGCGCCATTCTCGAAGCCGCGTTGCAGGACGGCGGCAAGGTGCTGGCGAGCGCGCGCGACACGTCGCGTCTCGCCGATTTGCAGGCGCGCTATGGCGAGCGCCTCGCGACGTTCGAACTGGACGTCACGAACGAAGAGCAGGCACAGCAGGCGGTGTCCGAGGCGGCACGGCGATTCGGATGCCTTAACGTTTTGGTCAACAACGCCGGTTACGGACACATTCAGCCGTTCGAATACATGCCTGCCGATGATTTCCGCGCGCAGATCGAAACCAACTTCTTCGGCGTGGTGAACCTCACGCGCGCGGCCATCCCCGTGATGCGCGCCCAGGGCGGCGGCCATATCTTTCAGGTCTCGTCGGCAGGCGGGCGCATCAGCAGCCCGGGGCTCTCCGCTTACCAGGCGGCCAAATGGGCCGTTGGCGGATTCAGCGACGTCGTGGGCAAGGAGGTCGCGCCGTTCGGCATTCGCCTCTGCACGCTGGAACCCGGCGGCATGCGCACCGAATGGGGCAACGAGGCGCGTACGACGCTGCACACTCTTCCTCAGGACTACGAGGATTCCATGGCCGGATTCAAGGCGCTGATCGACGCGTACGTGGGTCATGAAGTGGGCGACCCCGAGCGCATTGCGAAGCTGATCGTGATGCTCGCCTCGCATGAAGCGGTGCCCGCGCGGCTCGTGCTCGGCTCGGATGCCTGGCAGATCGTGGAAGCCGAGGAGCAGGCCCGCCGCGAATCCATGCAAGCCTGGAAGGGCGTGACGCTCGCGGCCGACTTCGATTCCGCAATGCCCGCGTGGCCGTCGGAGTGACATCATGCGCGTCGTACTGATCGGCGCGACCGGCATGGTCGGCCAGGGCGTGTTGCGTGCGTGCCTATCGGCGGCGGACGTCACCGAAATCATCGTGATCGGCCGGCGCGCGCTGGAGGGCTACGATGATCCGCGACTCAAGCTCTTCACCGTGCCGGATCTTGCAGGCTTTCAGGCCACGGACGAAGCGTTTTCCAGTATCGACGCGTGCTTTTTCTGTGCAGGCGTATCGTCCTTCGGCATGGCCGAAGCGGCTTATCGGGCGATCACCTACGATCTCACGCTCCACATCGCTCAGGAACTGCTTCGCGTGAGCCCCGCGATGACGATGGTCTATGTGTCCGGCGCGGGCGCGGACAGTAGTGAACGAGGCAACAGCATGTGGGCCCGCGTGCGCGGACAAACCGAAAATGCGCTGCAGCGCCTGCCGTTTCGGCAGGTGGCTATTTTCCGGCCGGCGGCGATCTTTCCCGAGGACGGCATACAGTCGCGCACGGCCGCGTATCGATGGATGTACGTCGCCCTCAAGCCGCTACTCGCATTGGTTCGGCGAATCTCGCCAAATAGCGTATTGACTACCCGAATCATTGGCGATGCGATGCTAAACGCGGTGCGCCGCGGTGTACCGCAAGCTATTCTGAAGCCTGCCGATATCCATCGACTCGCCAGTTCGCGAGCGTGATCCAGTTGCGCGCATGCGCGGTCCCTGCGTGCGTCGCTCGATGGCTTATGCCTCCAGCGATTCGTGCGGCGCGCTCGCGGAACAGTCGCGCAGTTGCTCGATCAGCCATCTTCCAGCCGGACCCGGCGGTGCCGCAACGGGGTACACGGCCAGCATCGGAAGCACGAGCCCACCGGCGGGCACGTCTTCGACGTGAAGTTCAACGAGACGTCCTGCCGCAATGTCGTGCTGGATGGCATGCACGGGCATGCCGCCCCAACCTAGCCCGTGCACCAAAAGCGCATGCTTGGCGAACAGATCGGCAACGCGCCAGGTCGCCGCAGACATCACGCCGAATTCGTGGCCTGCCGACAATTCGGTCCGGTCGGTTAGCACCAGTTGCGTATGGCGCGCGAGTTCATCCTTGGGAATCGGCCCACGAATCGCGGCGAGTGGATGCGTACTGGCCGCAACCATCGTAAACGCGACGCCAGCGAGCCGCTCCGACGTCAGTCCTGGCGGCACAAAAGGCAAGGAACCCACGATGCCGACCGCAGCACGTCCGTCGATGACGGGTTGATAAGCACCGCCGAGCGCTTCCGCGTAGAGCCGCAAAGGTACACCCGGAAAGTGCTCGCGAAACGCCTTCGCGGCCTCGACGACAACCTGAAACGGGAAAAAGACGTCCACCACGACGGACAATTCGGGTTCGAGCCCGGCCGCCATGCCCTTGGCACGCGCCTTCATGCCATCCACGCCGGAAACAACATTGCGCGCGTCGGCCAGCAGCACACGCCCTTGCGCGGTCAGAACCGGGTAGCGCCCTCGCCGGTCGAACAGCGCTACGCCGATCTGTCCTTCCAGATTCGACACTAGCTCGCTGACCATCGATTGCGCGCGGCGAAGCTTCCTCGCCGCCCCGGAGAAGCTGCCTTCGTCGACTGCCGTGATGAATGCCCGGAGCTGGTCCAGCGATACGCCATCCAACATTTTGGTTTCCTAAACTCGAAAACTCACCGGGGCGGAAGCGGACAAAGGCCGCCCCGTCGATACTGCACGGGCGGCCCGTCGCGCTGCCTCAGCCCGGTGCCTCAGCTCGCACTGGCCGCTGCCAGTCGCGCGCTGAAGCGCCCAAGCCGTTGATCCAGGCTATAAGCACCCGCGCCGAAGTAAGCGATCTGCAGAAGGCCGCCCGCCATCATGACGTTCTTCAGGAAGTGAATCATCTGATTCTGGTCTGCGAAATTGTTGTGGAAGAACGCTGCCGTGACCAGACAGAACACGGCCATCACGACCGACAGGGGACGCACGCGGTAGCCCGAAATCAGCAGCAGGCCGCCGCCCAGCTCGATCACGATCGAAACCAGGTACGCGAGCGGCGGAACGGGCAAACCCATCGCTTTGATATAGCCAACCGTTGCCGCGTAGGCGGCTAGCTTGCTGAGCCCGCTCATCGCAAAGGGCACACCCAGCATGACGCGGCCCAGCAACGGAATAAACTTGAATCGTTCCATGACGATCTCCTCAAAGAAGTTCACTTTGGTGGACCAGGATAGGGATTCGCGCCAGCCTCCACCATCGCCAGTCGCGCACAGACCATTTCAATCAGGATTACGAAACATAACCCCTTCCGATCGACAGATCGCCCGCATCCACCGTGTTGCCCGGACGCTCGAAACCGGCGCGATTCAACTGTTCTGTAGCCGCTGAATAACCCGTCCTCGGTCAGTTGCGCCATACTAAATCCGCAACGATCACGCGCCAATCTCCCGAATTGCAAAGCAACGTTGCGCGTGATAGAACGACGCATCCTCAGCGAGAGCCCGACGATGAACCAGATCACCGACCTCAACGACCTCCGGATCTTTGTAGAAGTTGTCGAGCGCGGGAGCTTCACGGCGGCGGCGCACGCCCTCGGCTCGCAGACATCCAAGCTCAGCCGGCGTGTTCGTGCACTCGAGGAGGAGCTGGGTGTTCGCCTGCTCAATCGCACCAGCCGCAGCCTGTCCTTGACCGAGATTGGGCGGCGCTTTCACCAGCATTGCCTCGCCCTCGTTGCGGAATCGAAAGCCGCCAAGGATATCGTCGACCAGACACGCTCCAAACCGCAGGGCACGATACGGATTAGTTGCCCGGTAGGATTGCTCAGCTCGGGCATTACCCCGATGATCGCGCAATACATTCAGGACAACCCCGAGGTGCAGGTGCTCGTCGATGCCACCAACCGCCGCGTGGACGTCGTGGAAGAAGGGCTCGACTTCGCTATCCGCGTGCGGCTTCCCCCTCTCGAAAGCACCGATCTCGCCGTCCGGCAACTCGGGCTCTCCTCGCAAATCCTCGTTGCCAGTCCGGACCTGGCCGCACGCCATGCCGCGCCCGCGTCGCTGCAATCACTCGAAGCGTGGCCTACGCTCTCCATGGCGAACAGCAGCGAGAAGTTTGTCTGGAACCTCGTGGACACCGAAGGCAACGCATCGTCATGGGCACATCGGCCACGTCTCGCGAGCGATGACCTCGCCAGCCTGCGCATCGCAGCGATGAATGGCGTTGGCGTGGCCTTGCTGCCTCGCGAACTCGTGGATGCCGATATCCGTTCCGGCCAGCTTCTACACCTGCTGCCTGGGCTTGCCACCGAACCCGGCCTCGTGCACGCGATTTTCGCCTCGCGCCGCGGCATGGTTCCAGCAGTCCGGCAGCTGCTGGACGCGCTAGTCGCGGGCTTCGAAAAGCTGAACAGCAAGCAATAACGAGAGCCTGAGTGCGCGTTGGCCCTTCAGCGGCCGACGCTTCTATTTATTTCGTTATCCAAATTGATTGCTGAAACGTTACCTGCAGAGCCCGGTGTCTTCACGCCGACATTTGAAAAGTCACGTCAGCGGCAAAACGGGTTGACACGCCCGTGAGCGCATCCTAACATACAACAATGCTGCACACATTCACTATTGTTGAATGAAAAAATCAGGAGACTCCATGAATACGCTTTCGTATGAGCGCGGAACACGCACCACGGCGCTCATCAATCAGACGATTGGCGACTACTTCGATGCAATCGCCCATCGCTTGAATGAACATGCTGCGGTCATCAGCCGGCATGAAAGCATCCGCCTCACCTACGGCGAGCTTCGGCAAAAATCGGACGATCTCGCCGCGGGATTGCTTGCCTCTGGACTCGAGCCCGGCGACCGGATCGGCATCTGGTCGCACACGAACATTGCCTGGCTGCTCATGCAATTGGCCACGGCAAAGGCCGGGCTGATTCTCGTGAACATCAACCCGGCCTACCGGAGCGCTGAACTCGAGCATGCGCTGAACCTGGTGGGGTGCAAGGCGATCGTGACGATGGTCCAGTACCGTTCGAGCGAATACCTGAACATGCTGAGGGAATTGGGCAAGTCGCGCTTGCCGAAGCTCGAGACGATCTGGTGGATCGACGAAAGCGGCGCGCCGGACGAGGCGGGCGCGCAACGCTTCTCCGGCCTGTTCGACCTCGCAGCGGCCGGCCGCACTTTGCTCGACGAGGTTCGCCCAACCGTGCGTCCGGACGACGCCGTCAATATCCAGTTCACGAGCGGCACGACCGGACTGCCCAAGGCAGCGACGCTCAGTCACCGCAATATCCTGAACAACGGGTACTTCGTGGGCGAATGCATGAAGCTCACGCAAATGGATCGCGTCTGCGTGCCCGTGCCGATGTACCACTGCTTCGGCATGGTCATGGGCAATCTGGCATCGCTCACGCACGGTTCGACAATCGTCTACCCCGCCGCAAGATTCGACGCTGAAGCCGTTCTCGAAGCCGTGCAGGCCGAGCGATGCACGGCGCTGCTCGGCGTGCCCACCATGTTCATTGCCGCGTTGAATCACCCGCGCTTTGCGGCATTCGACAAGCGCACGCTACGCACCGGCATCATGGCCGGCTCCCCTTGCCCGATCGAAATCATGCGGCGTGTCGTGGACGAAATGAACCTCTCCGAAATCACCATCGCCTATGGCATGACGGAGACCAGCCCCGTGAGTTGCCAGAGCATGACGGATACTCCGCTCGACAAGCGCGTGACCACGGTTGGTCAGGTACTGCCGCATCTCGAGATCAAGATCGTCGACCAGGTGAGCGGAGAAACCGTGGACCGAGGTCAGCCCGGCGAGCTTTGCACGCGCGGCTATTCGGTCATGCTCGGCTACTGGAACCAGGAGGAAAGGACGAAAGAAGCGATCGACGCCAAAGGCTGGATGCACACAGGCGACCTCGCAACGATGGATGCGGCGGGCTACGTCAACATCGTTGGAAGAATCAAGGACATGGTGATCCGCGGCGGCGAAAACCTCTATCCGCGCGAGATAGAAGAATTCCTGTACACCTGCCCCGGTGTGCTCGACGTTCAGGTGGTGGGCGTACCCGACAAGCATTTTGGCGAAGAACTCTGCGCTTGGATCGTCACCGCGCCCGGCGCCATTCTTGACGAAGGCAGTGTCCGCGAATTCTGCCAGCAACGCATCGCGCATTACAAAGTGCCCAAATACATTCGCTTCGTCGACTCGTTCCCGACTACCGTAACCGGGAAGATCCAGAAGTACCTGATCCGGCAAATCATGAGCGATGAACTCGGTCTGCAAGACCAACAAACGGCCTGACACTCATGAGCGCGTGGCACTCGCCAGGTCCCTCACCTTTCCTCATCACAGTTTGCTGGAGCACTCGCCATGGCAGAAGTTGATATGCAATCGGTCTATATTGTCGCGAAAGATGTTGGCCGGCTTTCCGAGTTCTATATCGCGGCGTTAAATATGCCGGTCCAGTTTCGCGACGCGAACAAGTGGACGCAATTCCGCCTGCAACGCAGTGCGTTTGCGCTGAGTTCCGCAGAGGAAGCCGCACAAGGCGCGGTCGGCGCCGTCCCCGTTTTCCAGATTGCCGGCGAGGCGCGTGCGGAAGTCGAACAGAAGATTCTCAGTTCAGGCGGTCTGCTGCTCGGGCAGCGCGACATGGGAACGCACGGTTTCGTCGCCACCTACAAAGACCCCGAAGACAACATCTTTCAGGTCTTCAGCAAGACTTCGACGCGTTAATTTCCGCACCCGCGTCAGGCCAAATCTCACCCAATCCTCAATTACTGGAACAATCATGAAGTTTGGAATTTTTGACCAAAATGATCGCAATGGTCTGCCAATCAATCAGCAGTACGAAGAGAGACTGCAGATCATCGAACTGTACGACAAGCTCGGTTTTCACTGCTATCACATGTCGGAACACCACGCGACCACGCTGAGCGCGTGTCCGTCGCAAAGCGTGTTCCTCGCCGCCGCCGCGCAGCGCACCCGCAAGCTGCGCCTTTCACCGCTCGTCTACATTCTTCCGATTCATCATCCCGTGCGGCTCGCCGAAGAAATCTGCATGCTCGACCATTTGAGCGGCGGCCGCTTCGAATACGGCGTGGGACGCGGCGCCTCGCCCCACGAGATCGAAGCGCTCGGCATCGACCCTGCCACGGCTCAAGCCAGATATGTGGAGTCGTATGAAGTCGTGAAGCGGTTCCTCAACTCGGATACGCTCAACTACGAAGGCACGTTCTGGAAGTTCAAGGATATGCCCATCGAGATCAAGCCACTGCAGTCGCCGCCGCCAACGTGGTACGCACTGGCATCGCCTGAGTCGACGGTTTGGCCCGCACAGGAAAAGATGAACATCGTGTGCGCAGGCCCCATTCAGCGCGTCCGGGCAATCACCGATCGCTATCGTGAGGAATTCGCCAAGCGGCATCCGTTTGAAGCAGAACCGCTCATGGGCGTGAATCGCTATATCGTCGTAGCGGAAACCGATCAGGAAGCGATGGAAATCGGCTCGCGGGCATGGTCTGCGTTCTATCCGAATTTCATCAAGCTCTGGAAGAAGCACGGCACCGAACCCGTCAACCAGAAGCTTCCGCCGACGTTCGAACCGCTCGTGGAATCCGGTCTCGCCGTGGTGGGACGGCCGGAAACCGTCCGTGAAAAGCTGCTGGAACAGGCAAGCAACGGCGGTTTCAACTATCTGATCGGCACCTTCATGTTCGGAAATATGTCGATGCAGGAAGCCAAAACGTCGATCGGACTCTTCCACGAATCCGTCATGCCGGCGTTCGGCGAGCTGGAAAAGGTTCCGTCATGAACGCGATTCCTCTGTCCGAGCACGAACAGTCAGCCATCGGAACGTTCGACAAACGTCAGCTGAGAAACGTTTTGGGTTCCTTTGTAACTGGCGTAACCGTGGTAACCACGCTCGACACCGAAGGAAAAATGCATGGCCTCACCGCCAATTCGTTTTCCTCGGTGTCTCTCGACCCACCGCTTGTGTTGTGGAGTCAGGCGACATCCGCTGGAAGCCACGCGGCCTTCAGGGATTCAGAGCGCTTTGCGATCAACATCCTGGCGGAAGATCAGCATGGCCTGGCCAATCATTTCGCCACGCGATCGCCGGACAAGTTCTCGGGCATCGAATATGACGTCGGGGTCGACGGCCTCCCCGTACTGCGCGATTGCAGTGCCTGGCTCGAATGCAAGGCAGTTGCCTGCTATCCCGGCGGCGACCATGTGATCTTTCTCGGTTCAGTCGAGCGCATTCGCCAAAGCGCGCGGCGGCCGCTGGTCTTTGGCGGCGGCCAGTACCTGGTGGCCGATCCACACGACCTGGGTCACGCTCCGGTCGGAACGCAAGGTACGATGAAATCCCAGCCGCATGCGGTGCGACTGGCGAGCCGCAGTATGTTGCGGCTCGCCAGTACGCTCGACAAATCTCTCGCCCTGGTGGCATGGGGCAATCACGGACCGACTGTGATCGCCTGGCAGGCCGCGGCGACACCTGTAGCCGCGGATCTGCCTTTGGGGCTCGTGCTGCCGGTGACGTCTTCGGCTTCCGGGCTTGCACTCGCGGCCTTTCTTCCGCGTGAAGCGATCGACCGGTTCGTTGTCGCGGAGTTGCGTGAAAACGCTCGGCGCGAATCACAGGGTTTGCCCGTTGCCGCAGAGACCTTCTCAGGCATGCTCGAATCGGTCAAAGCTTCGCGCGTAGCGACGAGGCGCCCCGGACCGTTTCATGACGACCGAGTCCTCGCCAACGCAATCAGCGTGCCCATCCTTTCGCCAGACGGCAGGGCAGTGCTTGCCTTGACCGCGATTGGCCCCGCGGAGCAATTCGATGCGGCAACCGACGGACCGTGCGCGCAAGCCCTCAAAGCCGCCGCACAGGAGATTTCTCTAGCGCTGCGCGAAGCATGAATGCCCGCTCCGCACATAGCGCACTCGATAGCGACCCCACGAAAGCCATGACTGAAACAGATAGCCGCTTACTCGAAGCCGCCTTGCCTCCCGTAGCACAGATCCGGGTGAACCTCGACTCGCCAAGCGGCAAGCAAACCATCGCCTACCGCGAGGCGGGCGACAAGGCAGCGCCACCTATCGTCCTGCTGCACGGCATTGGATCGAACTCGGCGGGATATCGCGCACAACTCGCAGGACTTGCCGCGCGCCATCGCGTGATCGCCTGGGATGCCCCGGGCTACGGACAAAGCAGCCCGTTTGCGATCGCAACGCCTCGCGCCGCCGACTATGCGGAGGCCGTCATGGCGATGATGACGGCGTTGGGCATCTCGCGTGCGACGGTTGTCGGCAGTTCGTGGGGCAGCGTCATCGCAGCGACCTTTGCGGCGCACTATGCCCACGCAACGCACGCCCTCGTATTGAGCGCGCCCAACGTCGCGCGCGCTCACCTGACGCTTTCCGATCGCGCCGCCGCGCGCGAGGCGCTGATGCGAAGCGCAGCGGCGCAGTCGCCCGAAGCGCGCGCCGCGGTGGTCGACGCCCTGCTCGCCGCCAACGCCACGCCCCAGGTCCGCGCGCTTGTCTCGACACTCCGGGACGCGGTTACACCAACGGGATGGGAACATGCGGTCGACATGCTCTTCTCGGCCTATACGCCAGTGGTGGTCGCATCAGTCGAGGCGCCGATTTCCATCGTTATCGGCAACGAAGATCGCATCGCGCCTGGCGACGACCACGCGCGGCCTATACACAAGGCTGCGCGCAATTCAACGCTCCATGTGCTCGAAGGTATTGGCCACATGCCGAAGCTTGAAGCGCCGGACAGGTTCAATTCCATCGTATTGGCCGCTGCCGCCGGTGGATACACGTGACGCAGACTTCTACCCGATCTGGCGGGACACCTTGCCCCCGAGTGCAATCGTCGCGCGAACGGCGCTCTCGAGGAGCGCCTTGATTGCCGCGCTGTTGATATCCGTATCGAGCGTGGCCGGCGAGCCGATAAGGCTGATTGCAAACTGAAGATTCCCGTCCCGGTCCCAGATCGGGGCGGCAACCGATACATAGCCAAGATTGCCGCGATGAACCAACGAAAAGCCGTTCTTGTGCAATTCCGCGCTCGCTTCTTCCCGCATGGCGGCCGCACTCCAATTCTTCTCGCCAGACATTTCGCGAGCAATGAGTTCGTCGGTGCGGCTGGCCTGCAGGCAGGCGATAAAGAGCTTTCCCGCTGCCGTCGTGACCAGTGGGATCAACCCCGTTCTCAATTCGAGGATGCTGCGCGTCTCCCCCTCCTGCTTGAACAGACTCACTGGCCCGTCGTCGGTCCATGCCGTCACCGCCGCACCGTTGAGCGTGGCGTCGCGCAGCGCAATCACTTCGCGCCGCACGATATCGAAACCGTCGAGCTGGTTGATCGCGCTCATCCCTAGAGCCAGCGAAGCCGGGCCGAGTTTGTAGCATCCCGGCTTTTCATCGGCGCAAACGAGGCCCGTGCGGACGAGGCTGATCATGTAGTTGCTCGTCGCGCTCGGCGTGAGTTCGGACAGCGCGGCAATCTCTTTCAGAGGAAGGGCTCGCACACTCGTTTGCAACGCCGAGAGGATTCGAAACGCTATCTCGACGGATTGAATGCCGCGCCTCGTGCTCACATTGGTCATATCGCTGCCGTATTGAAGTTGTTGAACACACGCCGCCCGGGTTTCCCCGCACGTCAACCTTGTTGACACCCTTCGCGGGCGCCTTCTATAGTATTCAACATAAATTATTGCATTCATTACTGTTGAATGCAATATCATGAGAAGCAGGTGGACCGCAAGGTTACACGAGCCGTTGGACCCTGGTATGGAGCTTTACGTATTGATTGCTTAGTACTGCAATTCTTTTTCTCATCGACACAATCCATCAGAAGAACAATTACCGCTTCGGAGTCAAAGCAATGGCCTTTCGCAGACGTGCAGTGGCAGGAACCCTTTCCGCATTTTCAATGTTCGGCATCGCCCACGCGCAATCGAGCGTCACCTTGTATGGCATCGCCGACACAGCGGTCCAATACATCAGCAATGTCGGTGGACACTCCCTTGTTCAGCAAGGCAACACGCATTCGCCCGATATCTTCGGCTTGAAGGGTGTGGAAGATCTTGGCGGCGGCTTGCGCACGATCTTCGACCTGCAGGGCGAGTATTTGCTGAACAACGGGCAGTTGCTCGTTCCAGGGACGCTGTTCAACCGGAAGGCCTACGTTGGGCTGCAGTCGGACACGTTTGGCACGCTCACGCTCGGCCGCCAGCCCAGCTTCATGTATGACGTTCTCGCCAACTATCAAACGCCTCTGCTGCTCGGCAATATTCTTTCGCTCCATCAGGGCAACCTCGACGAAGTCGCGAACTTTTTCCAGTTCGCCAACGCCGTCAAGTATGTGAGCCCGACGTTTGCCGGCTTCTCGACCGGTGTGGAATTCGCATTTGGCAATGTGCCCGGCAACTTTAGCGAAGGCCGGAACTACTCGTTCTTTGTCCAGTACAAGAACGGACCGTTGAGCCTCGCAGCCACTTACGCGAACGAGAACAACCGCTTCCTGGAGCTTTCAAGTTTCATCGGCCTCCCCTCGCTGTTTGGCACGCCGTTGCGCGCGTCCGAGGGCGTGGGCGCAACTTATCAGTTCACTCACGTGCTGCTGCACGCCGCCTTCACGCAGTCGCGCATCACCCTGGCCACAGGCCAGGGCAACGCCAATACCGTCGACGCTGGCGCGAACTGGACGGTCAGGCCCGACGACATCGTCGCGATTGGCGGCTGGGTCGAAAATCTCGACGGCGGAAACTGGAAGACGATAACGCTCTCGAACACCTATCTTTTTTCGAAGCGCACTTCCATCTACCAGCAGGTCACCTACCAGCATGCGTCGGGCGCCAATAGTGTGGCATCGCTTGCGGGCGCCGGTCTGGCATCCGGCCGGTCGACAACCGGCGTCTCGCTGGGTATCCAGCACTTTTTCTAGGAACATGAAATTGACCATCGCATCCGTGCAGCAACGCTCACGTATCTCCACTGGCGATGGATTGCATCGAGAAATACAGGCTTTTCGTGAGACACGTAAGCGCCTACCCTAGCTCAATGTCATCAACTGGCGCTCGCGCCCGATTATTATGTCGTCCGATACAACCTTGCCGCACGGCGTGTCAAAAGCATCGAGCGCTCAATGCGCCCCTCTTCAAGTACGGCCCGGCCTCGATACCGCCGGGCAGCAAGACACCGCGAGAGCGGTCGTCTTGCGCACGGCGGGGCGGCAGCACGGCTCCATCACGCGACTCGTCAGCCCGGGCGACCTTGGCGAGATCCTGAAGCCATTCGTCTTTCTCGACTACTTCGAGAGCAAGGATGCGGCGGCGCTGCAGTTTTCCATGCACCCGCATTCGGGTCTCGCGACCACGACCGTGCTGCTGCAAGGCGAAGTTGAGTATGAGGACACGACCGGCGCGTCAGGCGTACTGCCCGTTGGTGGCGTAGAGTGGATGAATGCGGGCGGCGGGGTCTGGCATGGCGGCGGCGCCAGAGGCAACGGAACAATACGCGGTTATCAATTGTGGACCGCGTTGCCGCCCTCCCTCGAATTGGCGGCTCCTCACAGCCAGTACCTGAGCGCGAGCGACATTCCTCGCACCGGTCCAGCAGCTGTCATTCTGGGTCGCTACGGGGAAGCAGAAAGCCCCATTCGTGCACCCGCAGGCATCAACTATCTGCTCGTGAGCCTTCAGGCCGGCGAACAATGGCAGTACACGCCGCCAGCCGGTCACAGCGTTGCCTGGTTGAGCGTTCAACGCGGCGCATTGCGAGTGGGCAACGCGCGTGTCGCCGACGAACTCGTCGTATTCGACGAGTCTGAAGACGCCGTGACCCTCACCGCGAGTGAGGACTGCGAGTTCGTGCTCGGCTCTGCCATCGCCCATCCGCACCCGCTTGTGCTCGGACACTACTCCGTTCATACATCTGCCGACGCGTTGCGCGCGGGAGAAGCGAGGATCAAGCAGATCGGTGCGCAGCTTCGGCGCGACGGCCATTTCGGCCAGACGCCCACACGTTGATCAGTCGAGCGTCAAGGCATCGAGGGCAGGCACATGGCCATCGCGAACTCCACAGGCAACGATCTGCTCGCCATGGCCGGACGGTTCCTGTTCGCTTCCCTTTTCGTTGCGAGCGGCGTGAACAAGCTGCTCTGGCCGCTGGCGACCATTGAATACGCCAGGACGTTCGGGCTGCCCGAGCCGCAGCTATGGTGTATCGGCACAATGTTGCTGGAACTCGCATGCGCAACGTTGCTCATTCTCGGCTACCGAACCCGCGCCGTAGCATGGATGCTGGCCGCCTACTGTGTTTCGACGGCCATCATCTTTCACCATGCGTTCGCAGACCAGAACCAGTTGATCCAATTTCTCACGAATCTGGCCATGGCAGGCGGACTGCTTGCGCTTTCGATTTACGGCGCCGGCCTGTTCAGTATCGATCGACTCGTTGGTAACGGACACGTCGAGACAGCGTCGAATTACGCCCGAATCACGCCGTCCGACAGTTGATTGCCCCGCGCCGTTTGTCCTCCTTTCTCTTTCGGAACTCCCTCATGCGTGACGTTCATGTTGGCGACGCAGCCATACCGGCCATTGGCTTTGGCACCTATGGTCTGAGCGAAGCCGAAGTCCATCGATTGGCGCCCGCGGCCATTGACGCGGGCTTCCGCCATTTCGACACCGCCCAGATCTATGGCAATGAGGCCGCCATTGGCGACTGCGTTGCCGCTTCAAATCGCCCAAGAAGTGAATTCTTTCTCACCACCAAGGTTTGGGTGAGCAATTACGCAGAGAGACATTTCGAAGCGTCCGTCAATGTGAGCCTGCGCAAGCTCGGGACAGACTACATCGATCTATTGCTACTGCACTGGCCGGGGTCGGATATCCCGCTTGCCGAACAAATCGCAGGCCTGAATGCCGTAGTACGGGCGGGCAAGGTTCGGCATATTGGCGTCAGCAATTTCAACAGCGCAATGATGACGCAAGCCATTCGCCTTTCCGCCGCGCCCCTCGTGACGAATCAGTTCGAATACCATCCGTACCTGAACCAGTCCGTGCTGATCGAAAGCGCACGGCAAGCCGGTCTTGCCGTCACGGCCTACTGCGCGATGGCGATCGGACGCGTATTCGGCGACGATGTATTGAAAGCAATCGCAGGCCGCCACGGCAAGACGATTGCGCAAATCGTTCTTCGGTGGCTCGTTCAGCAGCCCGGCACGGTTGCCCTTTCCAGAACCACCCGGATCGAACGCCTCGCGGAAAATCTCGCCATCTTCGACTTTGCGCTCGACGACGCGGAGATGTCGGCAATCCACTCGTTGACGACAGCCGACAGCCGCATCGTCAATCCCCCAGGACTCGCTCCCGTCTGGGATAGCACCGCGCCTTGACCCCAGGCGTCATCAGAAGAAGTGCATGATGCCGAAGTAGCCACCTTGCTGGTTGTGGCCCGGCAGCGGCAGGGAGTCTGTCGCTTCCACCGGGAATGAGGACTGCTTGCCGTTGAACATGGCGCCGATGGTCAGGTAGAGGAATGTCCGTGCAGAGAGGTTGTAAGTCGTGCCTAGAGCGGCGAGATTGCCTGTTCCACCACCATGATTCACGTTACCGTGATACCAGCCGCCCTGAATCGCGAGAGCAGGCGTAGCCTGATACGAGGCGCCAATCCACTCCTGCTGGCTGCGCGTTGCCGCAAACGGATTGAATGTGGTCGCGACCGTATCCTGTCCGGACGACACCAGCTGCTGAAAGCCGGTATAGAACTTCAGTGACCCAAGCGTATAGGTGGCCCCGATCATGTACTCTCGCGAAGCCGCATACAGGTCGGAGAATTGCCCGTTCGCGTCGCGTATTTCTTCATATACGCCGTACGCGGCGAAGCTCGCCCGCGTGTATTGCGCACTCACGCTGAACTGGCGGCCGGACTGGAAGTTGCCCGCCACGCCGCCAAATCCGTTCTGCACGCGGAATGAGAATCCCGCCCAATTCGGCGAATTGTAGGTGACCACGTTCGGCCGCGGACCCCAGGCGCGACCGTACGCGAAATTGCCGACGCCGATCCCTACCTGCTCGCCCAGGGGGTCGATGTACCAGCCGGTCTCGTCGGTCAGGCTCATCGCGCGACCAAACCAGATACTGCCGAAACGGTCGCTCGCGAGGCCTACGTACGCGTCCCGCGTAAAGATGGTGTTCGGCGGTATTTCGCCGGTTCCCGAAGTAAAGAGGCTTTCAAGCTTGAACACCGCGTGTAGACCTCCGCCAAGGTCTTCATCACCTTTGAGCCCAAACCAGCTGTAGCCGTACTGATTGCTGCCAAACCGGAAGTTGTTCTTTGAGCCTTCCGGAGTCGCCACATTCGTCACGTAGTCGAAGCCTGCCGCAATGCGCCCATACAGCGTCACCGAGCTTTGCGCATACGCGTTGCAGATTCCGATGGTCGTTAAAGCTGCAAACAATGCCAATCTTTTCATTTTGTATTCCTCAGCAAAAAATTGTCTCCACTCCATCCTCTGAAAGCCTCTGCGAAGTTCCTACCTCCGCGCTTTGCGAAGTGCTCTGAGTAACTCCGGAAGATGACGCACCGTCGTTGCCAGCAGGATCGCGCACGCCTGTACGAGTAGCTGAACCGCAGCACCCGCACCTAGCGCCAGCACCAGTTGCCCGAGTTGCGCCATGAATAGCGCGGCTACAGCGCTCGCAACGACGCTGCCCCGGCCACCGGTGAATGGCGTGCCGCCCACCACCACCGCTGCGATAGCGGGCAGCAGATAGTCGTTACCGGACGTTTGCGACGCGCTGCCGATAAAGCCGGCGAGCAGCATGCCCGCCGCCGAAAAGCACACGGCCGACGCGAAGTACGCGCCGATCCTGTACTTCAACACGTTGACGCCCGCGGCTTCGGCCGCGCGCGGATTGACGCCCACGGCAATGAACCTGCGCCCTACCGCGGTCTTGCGCGTGATTAGCCAGGCACTCGCAACGAAAACGAGCGCGAACCAGACATTGGCAGGCAGGCCGAGGAACTGCGCATGCGAGATGGTTTGCATGACAGTCGGGACATTGACCGGAACGTTGCCCGTCAGCGAGCGTGCGAGGCCAATCAACAACGCATTGACGGCAAGCGTTGCAACCAGTGGCGTAATCGCAACCTTCGAGACCAAAGCGCCGTTGACGATACCGACGATGCCGCCAACGCAAACGGTGATAACAACGGCAAGCACAATGGAGTCGAACACGAATCCGGTTCTGGCCATGACGATGCCCGCCAGCGAAACCATGCCGATTGCCGACATGTCCAGCCCGCGCTGCTGGATGACCAGCGTTTGCCCCGTCGCGACGATCGCAAGGATGCCGGCAAAAGGGAGCATGGCGAGGATCGAACCGTGCGAAACGGTGCCCGGCGCAACGATAAAGCTGCACGCGAAAAGCAGGATCAACCCCACCCAGATCCACGAGAATTCATCGATCGCGGGGAACCACGCCGGCTTTGCTTTTGATTTCGTTGAGGAGGGTTCGAGAAATTCCGACATGATTTCCGCCTGGTTGTGCATTGCCTTTCTCATTTCGCCACCGCCATTTCTCTGCTTCTGGAATAGAGCGCGACCGAAGCCAGGATCATTGCGCCCAGGAGGTACGATTGCCACGAGTCGCCGATATCGAGAAATGACGTCACCACGTTCACCTGAATGATGAGGAGCGCACCAAGCAGTGCGCCAACGAAGGAGCCGCGCCCGCCAAAAAGGCTCGCTCCGCCGATCACCACCGCCGCAACGCTTCCGAGCGTGTAGTTGATGCCGGCGCTGGCATCGCCGGAACCGACCTGCGCCATCATCGGCACTGCCGCAACAGCCGCAAGCAATGAGCAACCAAGGTAGGCGGCGAGCGTCGTCAGTTGGGGACGCGCGCCGGCCATCCGAGCGGCTTCGGAACGAGAACCCACACCGCGAAGCGTGAGCCCCACCCTCGACTTGAACAGCGCGATTTCGAGCACGGCCGCCATCGCGATCGCCACGATCGCAACGACGGGCATGAAGCCGAACTGTGCGCCGATCGCGTCCACGACGCGATCGGCTATGAGGCCGCCAGGCACCGGGCGCAGAAGCAGCGAGACGGCCTGAAGCGCCATATAAGTCGCGAGTGTCGCCACCATGGGATGCAGCCGGAACGGTCCAACCAGCGTCCAGTTCACCAGCCCGACGGCCAGGGCCACGAGCAGCACGATCACCCAGCCCGAGAGTTGATGGCCCAATGTGGCGCCATCGTTTAGGAAGAACGACTGGATCACCACAACGAGGCCCATGAGCGGCCCCACCGAAAGATCGATGCCCCCGACCAGCATGAGCAACTGCTGCCCATAAGCGGCGATGGCCAGCGTGGCGACGAGCGCCAGCATGCCGCTCAGGTTTCGTGCGGACAGGTAAGCGGGATTGACATGCGCCGCATACAGACCGAGCGCGCACACGGCCACCGCGAGCATCACGATCGGCGCCAGATCCCCCGAAGCCCACTTCCAGAACCGTGCCGTTGTGGACGCGTCTTTCTCCCGCTCGGTCGTCACAGTCAGGACGGCAGATGTGATGGTGTTCTCGCTGACCGCGTCGCCGGCAAGTTCCTTCACGACGTGCCCGCGTGAAAAGATCAGCACGCGGTCACACAGTCCCGCCACTTCGTGCGCATCGGACGAAACGACGATCACAGCCGTGCCCGCGGCAGCCGCTTCTCTCAACACCTTGTAGATTTCCATCCGCGCGCCGATGTCCACACCCTGAGTCGGCTCGTCGACCAGCATCACCTTCGGCTGGCTGGCCAGCACACTCGCCAGCACCAGTTTCTGCTGGTTGCCGCCCGACAGGCTGCGAATCGTCGTGTCGATGGACGGCGTCTTGACCGCGAATCGCTTCACTGCGTCTCGCGCGCGCCTCGCTTCGCTGCGCTGGCTGACCCAGCCCCTGATGGAATCGAAGGGCAAACTGCGGATCGAAAAGTTTTCACGCACCGACAATTCGCCGAAGATGCCTTCTCGATGACGATCGCCCGGTAGATACCGGATGCCTGACGCGGCCGCGGCCTGCGAATGGTGAAGTCTCGCTTGAGCCCCCGTTACCGTGACGCGGCCGCGGCTTCGCGCGAGGCCCGCAAGCGCCCGCATGAATTCGCGCTGGCCATTGCCATCGATACCCGCGAGACCTACGATCTCGCCTTTGCTGACCCGAAGCGAAACATCGCTGAAGCCTGCGCCACGCAGTCCCGCCACGTCGAGAATGACGCTCGCGTCTTCATCGTTGCCCTTGACCGGAAAGTCGCGATCGAGCGCCCCGCCAACGATCAGTTCGACGATCTGCTGTTCGCTCAGGCCCGCGGCTTGCCAGGTGCCTTGCCCCTGACCGTCGCGAAGCACGGTCAGCCGATTCGCGATCTTCTGCACTTCGCGGATCCGGTGTGAGATGTACACGACCGCACAACCCGAAGCCGTAATCTTGCGGATGCGCTCGAACAGGCGCTCGACGTCTTCCGCCAGCAGATGCTCGGTCGGTTCATCGAGGACCAGAACCTTGGGCTTCGCCGCAAGCGCCTTGACGATCTCGACGATGAACCGTTGCTCCGGATTCAGACTCACCACGCGCTCGTTCGCATCGATGGCGACGTCATCGCTCCATTGCTTCAGGAGCCCTTGCGCCCATTGCGCGACTTGCATGAGCGTTGGACGCTGCTCGATCGGCACGCCGAGATAGAGGTTCTCTGCAACAGTCAGGTCGGGCATGAGCGCCGGTTCCTGCCGCACGATGGTCAACCCCAGGCGGCGTGCCTGCTCGGTATCGCCTCGCGTTTCCACGCCGTCGATCACCACGCGCCCGCGCTCCGGAACCAGCGCACCTGAAGCGACCGCCATCAGCGTGGACTTGCCAGCGCCGTTCTCACCCACGAGACCGTGCACTTCGCCCTTCACCACCGAGAACGTCACGTTGTCGAGCGCCCGTACACCCGGAAAGATCTTCGTGACACCGTCGACCTGCAGCAGCGTTTTCTGGTCATTCATGATTCGTCTCGAACGTTTTACTGGGCAAAGACTTGCTTGAGCTTGTCGGCGGGCAGCGCGGAGGAAAGATCGGCGTCGGGCGGCGCCGACGGATCACACTTCGGATCGATGCCTTTGGCGCTATCGGCGTACGTGAACGGAAGGATCGACGGCGACTCCTTGTCCTGGGTCCCCTGATAAGCCGCTACCCCCTGGCGCACCGCGAAGCGAACGTAAGACGTCGTGCCATCGACCGTGTAATACGGAAAATGCGTGCCGGCCTTTTTGGCCGCCATGTAGTGGCAGTTCAACTCGTTGTCGCTCGCAATGGTCGCAATCGCCGGAACGGGCAGATGCGCCTGCTCGAATGCCTTAGCCGCCGCGAGTGCCGTTACGCCGAAATCGGTGACGATCGCATCGATCTTCGGATACTGCGCAATGAGGCCGGCCGTGGCCTTTTGTGCATCTACGGGGTTCCAGTTCGTCACGACGAACTGCTCGTTGAGCAGCTTCAGATTCGGGTATGGCTTGAGCCCGGCTTTCAGGCCGTCCAGGAAGTTCTGCGAGGGTGCAGCGCCCGGCGACCCGCCCAGAAACACCACATTCCCCTTCTTCACATTGGCGCCGAGCCAGTCGGCCCACAGCACGCCAATCTGCTTCGTGTCTCCAACCACGTTCACGACGTAGTCGCGTCCGGGTACGCCCGCGATCTGCGCGGAGTACGGCACCACCGCAACGCCCGCTTTCATGGCCGCCCGCATGGCGGGAAGCTGCACCGCGCCGAAGTCAGGAAGCAGGATGAGCACGTTGATGCCCTGCGCCACCATGCTGTTGATATCGGAGTTGGCCTTTTGCGGATCGCCATTGGCGTTGCTGTAGATGATCCGCTTGACGTTCTTGCAGCGGCTCAGCTCGTCCTTGACCTCGGCAAGGCCGGTCTTGCGCCATGTATTGCCGCCATAGCCGTCCGACACGCCGACGATCATCGGCTTGGTGCCGCACAACGGCGTGATATCGCCCTGTTGGTTCGTCACCGAGTCGCCAGCCGCGTAAGCCGCCGTGCCGATAACGCTCGCGCCGAGCAACGCCGCGATCTGCGCGAGCATACGGCGGGACCTGGACAGTGCATGAGCTTCTTTCCTCTCGATGGCATGTTGGGTGAGGCCGTGCGAATGGTTGTTTCGCGTGCCATTCGGCCATACGTGAAGCGGGTCGAACATGGTGATCCTCGATGTCGTGTTGAGTGTGATTCGAAGCGTCATGATGCGCCGCTTCATCCGTACTACGAAATATATGGATTGGTCTCCAAGCCTTTCCTGGCCACTTCCTTGTTATTTGTCCACGCTTAGGCCACTCCCAAACTCAATGATGCGATACAGAATCGATTTATGTCGAATGATGTGTTTCGGAATGACCGATGTCAAGATTCCTGGGGAATCTCCCTAGCGCCGCCCCGCGCCGGTTCGGTGCCGCTCCACGTTTGCTGTCATCTGACGCAGTGGCCGCGCCCACCCAGGTAATTTCCCTGGGTCCCTTGACTTAATTCATTCCAAACAACATCATTCGATATAAATCGATCTTGCTCGGAATGATCTCTGCGCAAACGATTTTGGTGAGAGGCATCCACCTCCCGCGCCCCGGGCGGGCACGGGCCGTGACGTCACTGGCGCCCCGGCAAAACCTCTCCAGTTTGATTGCCGTCGGTTCGGAAGCTTTGCGGACCAAAATTCACTACCTGTGTCGAGGATCATCATGATCGAGAAATTGCCCCTCTGGGAAGCCGCCAAGCGCGAAATGGAGGAGTACCAATTCATTGCTGGGGCCGAGTTGCAGCCCAAGTGGGACGTGCCTGAGAAAGTCGCCATCAATGCTGCCGTTTCCGGCCGCTTTGAAGACACGACGTCCTTTCAGGCCTACGTGGATGAAGCGACCAGCGTGATCGAAGCCGGGGCCTGCGGCGTTCACATCGACTTCTCGTTCATGACCGACAAAGAAGGCCGCCGCCTCGATCGCGACATCGTGCCGGTCGAGGCCTACAAACAGGTGATCGAGCCGCTGCGCAAGCGCTTCGGCAACGATTTCGTGCCGAACGTGAACGTGCTGCACGGCACGACGTTCGACATGTGCATGGGCCCCGCTCGCGAAGGCCTGACCGAAGTCGCGCCCTGCGCGCCGGGTCACCCTGAGGCCTTCGCGGTGCCGGCCGTCGCCACGCTCGAGGAAGTCGGCGTCAAGCCCGAACTGGCGGTGCACAGCTCCGGCGAAATCGAGCTTGCCAAGCGCAAGCTGATCGACACGGGCATTCTCAAGCCGCCGTACAACTGGCTGATCCTGTACGGCCTGCCGTTCAATGTCGGACGCACGCTGGTCTCGGGCACGTGGGTGAGCGACACCGAGGACATGACGAAACACCTGTTCCTGATGGTCGACCAGATTCGCAAGATCGATCCGACGTCGGTGATCAGCGTCTGCGCGGCGGGACGCGCAACGCTCTACATGACGACCCTCGCCACCATGATGGGGCTGCATATCCGCGTCGGCACGGAAGACACGCCGTGGAAGTACCCGAACAGCGACGAACGTCTCGCGAGCAACCTCGAAATGTTCACCATGGCGCGCGATATCGCGGCCCTGCTCGGACGCAAGCCGGCAACGGCCAATGAGTACCGGCAGCTGATCGGCAAGCCGGCCCGCTGAGAACGGGGCCGCGCGACCGTGGCCTCAAGCGCAATGAGCCACGGTCGCGAGATCGCGCCTATAACGCCTGTAACGGCCCGGTGCCTTCAAGCCCCCAGGAGAAATGACAGATGAACGATGAAACGAAAGGCGCGGAGCCCACCGTGCAGTTGTGGACGCGGGACGGGTTTCTCGGTGCGCTTTCGGTCGTGACCCGACCGACGTATGCGCCCGATTACCTTTCTGTCGAAGGGCCGCATGCGCCCCGCAGAGCCGTGCTCGAGCGCCTGATTCCGGGCGACGCGAGCGACCCGCAAGCCCTCCCGACGACTGTCGCAACATCGCGGATCGGCGTGAAAGTGCACGTATCCGCCCGCCGTGCGCCGATGCCGTTCGTGGTGCGCAACGTCGAGGCGGACGAGATTCACTTCATCCAGTCGGGCACGGTGAAGTTCGAAACCGATGTCGGCAGCCTCATCGCCGGGGAGGGCGACTTCGTCTGCATTCCGCGCGCGATTGCCTACCGCTACGGCCCGACGGATGGCGCGATGCGCAGCCTCATCGTGGAGAGTCCCTCGGCGCTCAAGCTCTCGCCGCCCGCGCCATCCGGCATGCTCAACGTCGCGCGGGATCTGAAATACGCCGAAATCGATCCGGACATCGCGCCAGGCGGTCCGACCCGGTTGATCCTGAAGACGCTCGACGGCGAGAACACCGTTTTCGTCATGCCACACGACCCGCTCTCGCTGGGCGTGCGGCTTTCCGATAGCGTGCCGGTGTGGAAGCTCAATCTCACGAAAATCCAGGTTCATACCTATCTTCCGGAGGGCGGCCCGCCGAGCCCCTTCCTTTCGTCGGGCACGGGCGACCTGCTGTTGTTCAACCTCAGCGCGCGCCCGGGAGGCCGGCCGCCCGTCCATATCAATGCCGATTTCGATGAAATGATCTGCTACGTGCGCGGCCCCGGCGCGTGGGGCGGCTGTACGGAACCCGGCACCTTGACCTGGGTGCCGAAAGGCGTGATCCACCACGGGCCGTCCGAGGACGTTCCCGAAGGCTACCAGGCATGGCTGCTCGAAACGCGCGCAACTTTGCGCTGGACGCCAGAGGCCCTTGCCATCTCACAGCTGATGGAAACCGGCAATTACGCGCCTCATCCGGGCGCCGCGAAATGACACGCTGATCGTGGCCCGACTCGCTCGGCACCACGCTCAGGCGAGGCCAATTAGAAAGGAGACCGAAATTGGAAGCGAAACTTCAGCAAATGCTGGACGAAGGCGAGATTCGCCGCGTTCATATCCGCTACTGCCGCGGCATCGACCGGATGGATTGGGACCTCGTGCGCTCGTGCTATCACCCCGACGCAATCGACCGGCACGGTGCGTATAACGGCGACGTAGAAGGCTTCATCGAATGGGCAGCCGAATTGCTGCCGAATTTCGAATCGACGCAGCATTTCACGGGCAACCAGTATGTCGAGGTACACGGCGATCGGGCGTTCGCGGAGCACTATGCGCGCGCCAGCCACCGGACCAGGCCCGAAGACGGCAAGCCCGCAATGGATTGGGTGGTGAACATTCGCTACGTGGACCGTATGGAGCGGCGCAACGGCGAATGGCGCATTGCCGACCGGGTCGTGGTACTCGATTCGCAGCGTTCGGACCCGGTTCCCGAGGGCCAGGCGCCGCTCGGCAATTCGAATGTCGGCCGCCGCGACAGGGAAGATCCCTCGTACCAATACCAGACCGTATGACGGGTGCGCCCGTTATCTGAAGCAAGAGGAACACATGGACAGGAAACTTCGCGTGGGCATTGTCGGCCTGAGCGCAGATCGCGGTTGGGCGGCAATGGCCCATCTTCCCGCCTTGCGGGCGTTGCCCGATGTCTTTGAGCTTGTGGGCGTCGCCAATACGACGCTCGCCAGCGCGCAGGCCGCCAGCGCCGCGTTCGGCATCCCGCGCGCATTCGAAAACGCCGCAGCGCTTGCGGCGTCGCCGGATATCGACGTTATCGTCGTCACCGTCAAGGTCCCGCACCACCGCCAGGTCGTCACCACGGCCTTGCAGGCCGGCAAGAGCGTGTACTGCGAATGGCCGCTCGGCAATGGCCTGGAAGAAACCATCGCACTCGCGGAGCTTGCACGCGAGAAGAAGGCGCTCGCTGTCGTGGGCACGCAGGCGATTGCCTCGCCTGAAGTGCAGTTCCTGCGCAAGCTGGTCGCGCAAGGTGAGATCGGCGACGTCCTCTCGTCGACGTACGTGGGGTCCGGCATCAGTTGGGGCGGCGATATCCTGCGGGGCGACGCCTACGCCATGGATGACCGCAACGGCGCCACGCTGCTTTCCGTGATCGGCGGGCACGCTATTGCCGCGATTCAGGCGGTACTCGGCGAGATCGGCGAGATCGGCGCGGTGCTATCGCAACGCCGCCAGACGGTCCGTGCGATCGAAACGGGCGAAGCCGTGCAGATGAAAACGCCAGATCACGTCATGGCAAACGCCGTTTTGCGCTCCGGTGCACCGCTGTCGCTGGAATTGCGCGGCGGCGTTCCGCGCGGAACGAAGCTGTTGTGGGAAATCAACGGAAGCCAAGGCGATTTGCGTGTCACCGCACGGAACGAATACGTGCCTTGCGTGAATATTTCACCATTACGTGTGGAGTTCGGCCGCAAGGGCGAGGAAGGCTACACGGAACTCGCGATTCCCGATCCCTTCCCCATTGATGCCGAAGACGCGGTTGCCGCACGCAACGTCGCCGGTATTTACCGGTTGATGGGCCAGGACCTGCTTCATGGCACGCGCACCGCCCCCAGTTTCGACCACGCACGCGCGCTTCACGAGGTGCTCGAAGCGATCGAGCAATCGAGTCGAGCCGGCAAACGGGTGAAAGTGGGGTAAAAGCGCGCAAGCACGTCCGGCAGGCCGGGCAGTGGGAGGTGGACGCCTTCGCTTCGAGCAAGGCCGTCCTGCATGTTCTGGTCACGCGACGATTAAGACGCGCGTGATGAGGAGAAGACAATGGCCAGCGCAGAAAAGTCATTGCGCGCGATGGTCGAGTTCTGGCTCGCCCCGACCTCGATGGACGCGGTTCACGTGGTCGAATTCCGGAACCGGCGCGCGAAGTGTCAATGCTATGTGTGTGTCGAAGCCAGCCGGGCAGCGGGCCCCGCGGCCCTGTTCTTCTTTCGCCACACGGACGGCCTTTGGCATATCTTCCCGCAAGGGCGGGAGCGCCCCAGCATGCGGGTGGCCTGAACGCAGCCAGGGCGGCTTGGCGCCGCCCTACCCGCCGCCAGCTAGTCGACGATGGAGTCGCCCTGGGAAATCTGGGTCAGATTGGCTTCAATCCGGCGCATGACTTTCCAGAAAACGTGAAGGTCGTTCGGCGCGATGCCCTCGAACGAACCTGAAACCATCGCCGTAATTTCTGGCAGCAGTTCGTCGACGAGACGTTGCCCCTCCTCCTGCAGACTGACGTAATACTTTCTCCGGTCCTTCGGGTCGCGCGTACGTCGCACGAGATTGCGCTTTTCCATGCTGTCTAGCGCCGGCACCGCGGTGGTCGAGGCAATGCCTACCCGCTTGCTGAGTTCCAGCTGGTTCATTTCGCCACGCTCGGCAAGCACGCGCAGATAGAGCCAGTGCGCAACCGAAATACCCTCCCTGTCCAGCACCTTTTGCGCCTGGCTGTCGTAAAGCCGGTATAGCGTGCGTGCCATCCACGGAACGGTTCTGCCGCGCACATCGACCGCGACTGAACGCGACGTCGCGCCCTGTTCATCGAGCCCCTCCAGTTCCAGGGCTTCCTTGACTGCATTCGAACTCAGCTTTGACATAAGCCACTCCTCAACATGGGGGCCGCGGAAAGATCGGTCATGCCTTCGGTGCAGGGAATTCCCTGGAGCCCTTGACTTTGCCCGTCCCGGAACACATCATTCGATATCAATCTATCTCAATTTGGATGATCTCTCAAGGGATAATCCAGATTGTCACCGGCGGTGATATCCCACGTCACAGCGCCTGGTTCAATTCACGATCGAGACTGGCATGCAACGACAACTCCTTGTGCTCATACTCTGGCTCATGCCATTCGCCCTTCGCATGGCCGCGCGCCGGTTTCCCAGCGTGCGCAAGCACCTGGGCGCCGGGCGATGGGTCATACAATTGCGGCTGCGGGACAACAGCCTCGCGCGGCAACTCCATTTCAAGGACGGCACCCTGTCTGCCAGCTGGGGACCGTACGCCGCGCCGGACGCCGAACTCGTGTTCATGGACGTTGCCACTGCCCGCCGCATGCTCGCGCCAACGACCGACCATGCGTTCCTGATCGACGCCCTGAAGAACTTCAAGATCACCCAGGGCGGCAGCGACGAGGCGCTGGTCTGGTTTGGCCAGCTCGTCAACACGATGAAGACGGCCTCGTGGCGCAAGGGCACGCCGATGAAGGACGGCACGACCCGCTATGTCACGCTGACCAACGGCGGCCCCGTATTTGTTTACGTGAAGGACGACAAGATCATCCGGACGACCCCGATCGATCTTGTGGAGGAAGATGGACCGAGCTGGACCATTCGCGCGCGCGGGCGCCAATTTTCGCCCGCCCGCCGCGGCACGGTCAGCCCGCATGCGCTTTCGCTCAAGTCGCTCGTCTACTCCGACAAGCGCATCCTTTACCCGATGAAGCGTGTCGACTTCGACCCCAACGGCGAGCGCAACATCCAGAATCGCGGCATCTCCGGTTACGAGCGGATCAGTTGGGACGAAGCGCTCGATATCGTCGCCGGTGAAATCCGCCGCATGAAGCAGCAATACGGTCCCGGCGCCATCGCCATGGCGACCGGCGCGCACCATCAGTGGGGAAACATCAACTACTACCTGAGCGCAATGCAGCGCTTCGGCAACCTGATCGGCTACACGCGCGTGGAAATGAGCCCGATCAGTTGGGAAGGCTGGTATTGGGGCGCCATGCACCACTATGGCAACAGCTTGCGCCTCGGTACGCCGAGCTTTTACGGCACCGCCGTGGATTGCCTCGAAAACGCCGAACTCATCGTGTTCTGGTCGAGCGATCCCGAGTCGACCAATGGGGTCTACGCCGGGTTCGAAGGCACGGAGCGCCGCCTGTGGGCAAAGCAGCTCGGCGTCGAGTTCGTCCACATCGACCCGTACCTCACGCAGTCGGCCCAGCTGCTTGGCGGAAAGTGGCTTCCCATCCGTCCCGGCACCGACTCGGCTTTTGCGATCGCCATCATGCACGAGTGGATGGTGAACGATACCTATGATAAGGAGTACGTTGCGAACCGCACCACGGGCTTCGACGAGTGGCGCGCCTACGTGCTCGGCGAAGAGGATGGCATACCCAAGACCCCCGAATGGCAGGAAGCCGAAACCGGCATTCCGGCAAAGGACGTGCGCAGTCTCGCCCAATTGTGGGCGTCGAAGAAAACTTACCTCGCAGCGGGTGGCCTGGGCGCGGGCTTCGGCGGCGCCTGCCGCACGGAAACCGGCGCCCAGTGGGCGCGCAACGTCGTCATGATGATGGCCATGCAAGGCTGGGGGAAACCAGGCATCAACTTCGGCAATCTGCAGATCGGCGCACCGCAGGACCTGAACTTCTACTTCCCAGGCTACGCCGAGGGCGGAATTTCCGGCGATCTGAACTACACGGCGAGTGCGGCGCACAACTATTGCCGCATGCCGCACATCATCACGATCAACCCCGTCAAGCAGTCTGTCCCCCGTCAGCGCCTTGCCGAAGCCATTACGGAAGGCAAAGCGGATGGCTACCTGTGGGACGGATTTTCGATCGAAGGGCAATTTGCCTACTACTCGTATCCGCGGCCGGGTTACTCGCCCATTCATATGCTGTACCGCTACGGCTCGTCTTCGTTCGGCACGGTCCCCGGATCGAACCGGATGATCGACGCGTACCGCCACTCGTCGCTCGAATTTGTCGTCAACCAGTCGATCTGGATGGAGAACGAAGCGCAGTTCGCCGACATCATCCTGCCCGCGTGCACGGCGCTCGAACGCGACGACATCTCCGAGTGGGGCAATTGCGGCGGTTATATCCAGCACGCGCAGAGCCAGATCAATCACCGGATGATGATCATGCAGCACAAGTGCATCGAGCCGCTGGGCGAATCCCGCTCGGACTACCAGATCTTTCTGGATATCGCCTTGCGGCTCGGTTATGGCGGCATGTACTCCGAAGGCGGCGGGTCTGAGCTTACGTGGTGCGAGCGCATGTTCAACTCGACCGACCTGCCAAAGCAGACAACCTGGAAGAAGTTCCTCAAGAAGGGCTATCACATCGTGCCGCCGCCTGCCGACGACGATCGTCCGCCCGTGGACATGCGCTGGTTCGCCGAAGGCCGCACGAAGGATCTGCCGGAAGCGAATCCGCTGCCCGGCGTCTACTCGAACACGTTCGGCGAAGGACTGCCCACGCAGTCCGGCAAATTCGAGTTCGTGCCCTCCAGCCTGCGCCGCATCGAAGCGATCGATCCCGTGCGTCCGGCCGTCAACCGGTACATCAATCGCGACAGCGCAATCAAGCACCCGTATCCGCTGCAGCTCGTGACCAATCATCCGGTCTACAGCTTCCATACCCACGCGGACGGAAAGAACAGCCATATCAGCACGATCAACGAGCACCGGCTCAATGTGGGCGGCTATCGTTACTGGGTACTCCGAATGAGCGTAAAGGATGCCGCCGCACGTGGGCTGCACTCCGGCGATCTCGTACGCGTGCACAACGCGCAGGCCTCGGTCATCTGCGCGCTGGACGTTTCGGAGCTGATCAAGGATGGCGTTGCGCGCGGAAACGAATCGTGCGCCGAACTCGATCTGATCAAGACTGCGGTCGGCATGGTCGACCGCGGAGGTTGTCTGAACCTGCTCACGCCGGGACGGAAAATGAGCACAACCGCAGACGGAATCATGCCCAACACTTGCTGGGTGGAGGTGGAAAAATGGGACGCGACACTGGAGAACGCAGCATGAGCAACTGGGCACTGGTTATCGACGTTTCGCTTTGCATCAACTGCCGCAACTGCGTCATCGCCACGAAAGACGAATACAGCGGCAACGCCTTTCCCGGCTATTCGGCACCGCACCCGCCCGAGGGGCTAGAGACGATACGTGTCGAACGGCATGTGCGGGGAGAAGGCGCGCTCGTCGACGTCACGTATATCCCGAAGGCCTGCAATCATTGCGACAACGCGCCTTGCGTGAAGGCCGCGCCGGACGGCGCGATCTACAAGCGCCCGGACGGGATCGTCATGATCGATCCGGAGAAAGCGCGCGGCAGGCGCGATCTGGTGAAAAGCTGCCCGTACGGCATGATCGAATGGAACGAACAGGAACAGGTGCCGCAAAACTGGAACTTCGACGCCCACCTGCTCGACGCCGGATGGAAGGAGCCGCGCTGCGCCCAGGCCTGCCCCACCAAGGCCATTCGCGCGCTGAACGTACCGGAGCCCGAACTCGAGAAGATCGTGAAAGACGACAACCTCACGGTCATTCACCCGGAGTTCGGCACGAAGCCACGCGTCTTCTACCGCCATCTTGAGGACGCGCTGAGCCATCTCGTGGCGGGCAATGTGTGCGAAACCATGGAAGACGGACGCCCGCGCAATCTGGCAGGTATCGAAGTGGTGCTGCGTGACTCCGCGAGCGGCGAGGAGCGCACGACGCGAACCGATCATTTCGGCGACTTCCGTTTTTCCGGCTTGAATACGATGACTTCGACGGTCGAAGTGCGCGTGCGCAAGGACGGTCAGGAGAAGGTCATCGCAACGCGGGAGCGCACGGGCAGCGTCAACCTCGGCACCCTGTTGTATTGATCGTTTGTGCGGGGGCGCCTTTGGGCGCGCCCGCCTGCCGCGTTCGAGAACGGACAAGCGGGCGCATTTCAGCGCTCAAATAGCGAAGCTTTCGAGCGTGGCTGGATGAAACAACTCGCGGGCTTCAAGGCGGCGGCTCGACAGACCCTCTGCATGATGGCGTTCCAGGAAGCGGTTGATGACGTGCTCGTTCTTCGCGAAACCGTACGACCA
This sequence comes from Paraburkholderia sp. J11-2, assembly GCF_905220185.1. Lineage (NCBI taxonomy): Bacteria > Pseudomonadati > Pseudomonadota > Betaproteobacteria > Burkholderiales > Burkholderiaceae > Paraburkholderia > Paraburkholderia sp. J11-2. The sequence continues at coordinate 307,898 of NZ_CAJMYY010000004.1, forward strand.
GAAGTCCTCGCCCATCAGCTTGCGCGCCGCTCGAAGCTGGTCCTCCACGAAGGGCAACGTAATTTTCGTTGCCGACGTGTCGCTCAGGCGCGTTAGCGCGAGCGCCTTCGACTTCTCGAACGCCTTCATCAGCGCGCCGGGCAGCCACGGATGACGCTCCGCGAGCGTCTTGCGCACGCCCAGCGTGTGCATGATCGGGAACAGGCCAGTACGCGTGTACCAGTCGGCGGCGGTCTTGTGCGGATCGTCGAACAGGTACTTCACCTGAGGATGCCCGCGGTCGAAGCACGACGGCGCACGCGGGCCGATCACGGCATCGATTGCTCCATCGGCCAGCAGTTCCGAAATTGTTTTCCCGGTGGGCGCCGTTTCGAGCCTGATATCGTCTGGCAACTGCAGCGTAATCTTCTCGACTCTCGACGCGTCCTCATAGCCGCCGCGCACCCACGTCACGTCCGACGCCTTGACGCCGTAATCTTCCTCGAGAAACAGGCGCACCCAGACGTTGGCGGTGAGCTGGTACTCGGGCACGCCGATACGCTTACCCTTGAGATCTTCGGGACGCTCGATCCCGCGGTCCGCGCGCACGTAGATGGACGTGTGTCGAAACGCACGCGACGGAAAGACCGGCACGGCAATGTACGGCGACGTACCCGCAGCGGTTTTCACCGAGTAGCTGCTGAGCGAAAGTTCGCAGACGTCGTAGTCTGCATGCCGGAATGCGCGGAAGAATATTTCTTCGGGATCCTGAAGCATGAAAACTGGATCGACGCCCTCGATCTGTACATCACCATCCACCAGTGGGCGAATCCGGTCGTAGTTCCCTACGGCAACGGATAACTGAAGCTTGCTCATTGCCTCTCCTCAATACCTCGAAAATTTCTCATGACTCGGAACCGGAAAGGCCGCACCTCGGCACATTCGATTTATATCGAATGATCCTAAACGGTATTGATGTTGTCAAGATCAGTATGTCCTCATGTGGGGCGCTGGCCGGCCTCCCAGGAGAATCCCTGAGTTCCTTGACATCCACAGCACTCCAGCCCATCATTCCGTTTAAATTCATCCCATTTGCGATCATTCTATATAGAATGATTAGGAAGAACAGAGGCACACGCCATGAGCACTGATATGACGAAAGATTGGGACCTGGAGGTCGATGTCATCATTCTGGGAGCAGGCGCAGGTGGTCTTTCGGCGGCGATCGTCGCGAAGCATGAAGGGCTCGAGCCGCTCGTACTCGAAAAGACGGACCAGGTCGGAGGCACCTCCGCCTGGTCGGTCGGCATGATGTGGTTTGTGGACAGCGCGCCCATGCAGCGCGCGGGCTTCAAGGATTCCTTCGATAAAGCGCGCCGATACTTTGCCGCCACGGTCGGCAACAGCGTGGGCAACCCGCTTCAGGAAAGCTACATCACGCAGGGCCGGGTTGCCTTGGACTACCTCGTGCGGCATTCCGAGCTGAAGGTGGCGGCAGTCGACTATCCGGACTATTACCCCGAGTCCGATGGCGGCATGTTCGGACGCGCCCATGCCCCGCTGGATTTCGACGGCCGCAAACTCGGCGCGCACTTCAAGGATTTACGCGCTCCGCTCCCCGCGTTCGCACCCTTTGGCGGCATGATGCTCGACCTCGTGGACTTGAACCACTTCCTTGCCCTCACGCGCTCGTTCAAGTCGTTCTCCCACGTCGCAAAGCGCTTCCTGCGCTATGGCATGGACCGCCTGAGCTATCACCGCGGCACACGACTCGTTGGTGGCAACGCGCTCGTTGCACGCCTCTACAAAACGGTTCTCGATGAACAGATTCCACTTTGGCTGCGCGCCCACGCAACGCGACTCATCACCGCGAATGGCGCCGTGATCGGCGCCGAAGTCACGCGCGACGGCCGCATGTTGCGCGTGCGTTCACGCCGCGGTGTGGTGATCGCAACCGGGGGCTATAGCGGAAGCGCCGCCATGCGGCGCGAGCATTCGCGTCAGCCAACGGTGGAACTTGGACTGGGCTTGCCGAGCAACATCGGTGAAGGCATTCGGCTAGCCCTTTCCGTGGGCGGCCGGCTCGATCACAATGCGCTCGACACCGGCTACTACGTGCCGGTCTCCGTTTTCAGGAATGGCAACAACGAGACATTGTGGGGCCATTTCATGCTCGATCGGCCCAAGCCCGGTTTCATTGCCGTCAATAAGGAAGGCAAGCGCTTTACGAACGAAGCGGCCTCGTACCACGCATTCACGCAAGGCATGTTCGACGCCGGCGCGATTCCCGCATTTCTTGTCGCCGATGCAGCCGCCGTGAAAAAGTACGGCATTGGCGTCATTCTTCCGGGCATGTCGCTGCGCCGCTATGAACGGGCAGGCTATCTGCATAGCGGCAACACGCTCGCGGAACTCGCCGCCAAAATCGGCATCGACGCCGATGGCCTCGCACGCAGCGTGCTTCGAAATAATCACTTCGCGCAAACCGGTGTCGACGAAGATTTCGGCAAGGGCGCCTCTGCCTACAACATCTACAAAGGCGACCCGGCCCATGCGCCGAACCCGTGCATCGGGCCAATCGCGCAGGGACCGTTCTATGCCGTCAAGCTGATGCCGGGCGACTTCGGTACGAGCCGCGGCCTCGTCACAGGGCCGAGCGGCGAAGTCCTGGATCACAACAACCAGCCGATTCCCGGCATCTTCGCGTGTGGCAATGACATGAACTCGCCCGTTGGCGGCCACTACATTGGAGCCGGAATTACACTCGGCCCAGCGCTCACGTTCGGCTACCTGGCCGCCATGGCGCTAGCAAAGCGTGATCCGTCACGGGCCACGCTTGCGAGCAAACCCACTTCGCGGGCAGCCCAGAATATCGGTCAGGGCTGACACGCAGGCGGCCGGTTAGCCAAACACCTTGTTCGCCACCTTCGCAATCAATTCGCCCTGGTGGCGTGCGCCATCCAGGTCGATTTTGCTCGGCTGCCGCTGGCCCTGTCCGCCCGCAATCGTCGTCGCGCCGTAGGGGGAACCGCCTGCGATCTCGTCCAGCGTCATCTGAGCTTGATAGCTGTACGGCAACCCGACGACGACCATGCCGAAGTGCAACAGGTTGGCGATGACCGAAAAGAGCGTGGCCTCCTGCCCGCCGTGCTGGGTGGCCGTCGACGTGAAAGCGCCGCCGACCTTGCCATTGAGCGCTCCGCTCATCCACAGGCCGCCGGCCTGGTCGAGAAACGCCGCCATCTGCGACGACATGCGTCCGAAACGGGTCGGCGTTCCGATGACGATGGCATCGTAATTGGCGAGTTCCGCAACGGTCGCGACCGGCGCCTGCTGGTCCAGCTTGAAATGGGCGCCTGCGGCGACTTCCTGCGGCACGGTTTCGGGCACACGCTTGACGTCGGCGGTTGCACCCGCGGCGCGGGCGCCTTCCGCAACGGCCTCTGCCATGGCTTCGACATGCCCATAGGAGGAGTAGTACAGCACCAGAACTTTCGACATAACAGGCTCCTTTCAACACATACCGGCAGCGCCGGGATCAGGAGGTTTGTGACGCCTGGAGTGACTTGTCACCCAACTGCGCAACTGCGAATGCACGGCAATCGGTAAGCGCCACGCACCTCGACTAGAAAGAGGAACTCCCGCTAGTTTCCACCAACACGAGTTCGGAGTCTTCCAGAGCGGCTATCTCGCTTGCCGCCACGTTCGTAATTGCCACGCCGTCTAGCGGGCCTACCCTCTCGCCGTCGATTTCGATACAGCCCGACGCCACGACGAGATATGCGCAACCTTCTACGAGGAAGCCCTGCCTGACACGCTCACCCGCCTTGAGCGTAGCGCCGGAGAGGCGCGCGTCGGCGCGAATGGGAAGCGCGCCTTCATCTTCGGCAAAGCCGCTGGCGAGCACGACGAAACGACCAGAGCGGTCGCTCTTCGGAAACGCCCGGGTATCCCAGCGCGGTTCGCCACCCGCCTTGCGCGGCAACAGCCACACTTGATAGAGCTTGAGCGGGACATCGCCCTGGTTGTACTCGGCGTGCCGTATGCCTGTACCCGTGCTCATGACCTGCACGTCGCCAGCGCGAATCGTCCCTTCGGAACCAATGGTGTCGCGATGCCCAAGAACGCCCTCGCGGACGTAAGTGACGATCTCCATGTCCCGGTGCCCATGCATCGGGAAACCGCCGCCAACCGCAATCTCGTCATCGTTCCACACGATCAGAGGCCCCAACGCCGCATGCGCTGGATTGCCTCCGGCATTCACAGCGAAATGGTATTTGGCGCGCAACCAGCCATAATCGGCCCCGTCGAGCGCGGCCCAACGTCTATGTACAAGCATTTCCGCTTCCTTCAGTAAATTGAAGCTGCCGACCGTCGTGAACGACGGCTCAGCCACGGATCAATGCTATATCGGCAAACATGGGCGCGAAATGTCCGGGCACACAAAGCAACGTTGCCTGCAGTAGAACGATGGCGAACGCCGGGGAAGCATGCTTACCACGCAAATCAATCAGGCATCCGAAATAATATATTCGCTCGGCATTCGGGAGCCCCCCGGCAGACCCGGCTTCGCCGAAGTTGAGGTCCGCCGTGATCCTTCTCGCTACCGCTGACGCACGGATCAGTCGACGACCGTTTCGCCCTGCGCCATCTGGAAAAGATTCGCTTCGATCTGGTGCACGACCTTCCAGAACACTTTCATGTCTCTCTGCGAAATGCCGTCGAGTGACGCCGAAATCATTTCAGTGAGTTCGGGAAGCAATTCGTCGACCAGGCGTTTGCCTTCGGGCTGCAGCCTGATGAAATGCTTTCGCCGGTCGTTGGGATCGCGCACTCTTTGCACGAGACCGCGCTTTTCCAGATTGTCGAGCGCCGGAACCGCGGTCGTCGACGCAATGCCGACGCGCTTGCTCAGTTCAAGCTGATTCACCTCGCCGCGCTCGGCCAGCACGCGAAGGTAGTACCAGTAAGCGATAGGCAGCCCTTCCCGGTCGAGGATCTTTTGCGCCTTTGCGTCATAGAGCCGGTGAACCGTTCGCGCCATCCACGGAACGGTCCTGCCTCGATCGTCGAACACATCCGATGACCGTTCTGCCGGCGCCTCAGCAGGCGTTGGAGCAGCCTTGGCGGCTTTCACTGCGGACGAATTTGTCTTGGCCATTCACTTGTTCCTCGGCGCGTGGTCGAGCCAGCGGCCAGAGATCCGGGCGGCGCAAGACGCGTGACAGTTGCGCAGGCCGGCCAATTCCAGAGGTCGCTGATCTCGACTTTCTCACCACATATTATTCGATATGGGTCGAATTCGCCTGGAACTATCTCGTTGAAAACGATCCATTGTCACACGAAATCATACAACACTCTTTCGCGAGACCGGAATCCGCGCGGATCAGGAGCCGACAATGCTGGAAGCCTCCTCTTGCGCCTGGCCTTGCGTGCGCGTGCGCACGAGCGCGCCGGCCAGCGCAGCGGCAAATAACGCCGCAATGGCCCCCACCAGAAACGCCAGGTGATACCCGCCGTTAAGCGCGGCAGCGGCATCGGCTCCCGCCGTGGCCAGTTCATCGGTGCGTGCCGCCGCAAGGCTCGCGAGGATCGCCAGACCCAGTGCCCCGCCCATCATGAACGACGTGTTCACCACCCCCGATGCGAGGCCCGACTCGTCCGGCGCGACATCGCTCATGGCGGCCAGCAGCACGGGGTTGAAGGCCACGCCTGCCCCCAGGCCCATCAGCACCATGCCTGGCAACACGTCCAGCGCATAGCTGCCCCCAACCGGCGCACGCGCGAACAGCGCGAGGCCGGCCGCCGCCAGCAGCAAGCCGAGCGTGAGCGGCGCGCGAATGCCGAAGCGCATGACCAGTCTTGCCGAAAGACCGAGCGAGAACGCCGCCATGATGACGTTGGCCGGCAGGAAGGCCAGCCCCACCTGCATGGCGTTGTAGTTCAGCAAGCGCTGCATGTAGAGCGCCGAGATGAAGAACCACGCGAACAGCGCCGCCGCCCACAGCACGCCCACCACATTCGCCGTGGCCACGTTGCGCAGCGCGAACATGTGTAGCGGCATGAGCGGATGCGACACACGCGATTCGATGACGAGAAATGCGATCAGGAGCGCGATGGCAATTCCCAGCTGGACGAGCGTTTGCGCGGACGTCCAGCCAGCTTCGTTGCCATGCACGACGGCGTACACCGCCAGCATGAGCGACGCGGTCACGGCGATCGCGCCCGCCACATCCAGCCGGGCGCGATCCGCGAGGGGCTTGCCTGCCGGCAGCAGCGCCACGCAGCCGGCATACACCGCCACGCCAATCGGCAAGTTGACGAGGAAGATCCAGTGCCAGTTCAGCGCGCTCGTCAAGACGCCGCCCAGCAACACGCCGATGCTGCCGCCGCCGCCGCCCACGAACCCGTAAATGCCCATCGCCTTTGCGCGGTCCGCCGGCGAGGTGAACAAACTCATGATGAGCGAGAGCGACACGGCCGAGACCACTGCGCCGCCCAGGCCTTGAACCGCGCGCGCCGCGATCAGCAGCGCTTGCGAATTCGCGAGCCCACAGGCCGCCGAAGCCAGCGTGAAAACCGTGATACCGAGCAGGAACAGGCGCCGATGACCGAACAGGTCGCCAAGCCGCCCGCCTAGCAGCAGAAAGCCGCCGAAGGTCAGCATATAGGCATTGACGACCCACACGAGGGAGGTCTCGGTGAACCTCAGATCCGCGCGGATGGACGGCAGTGCAACGTTCACGATGGTCGTGTCCAGCACGATCATCAGCACGCCGAGGCACAGCACCATGAGGGCAAGCCAGCGTTTGCGTTCGTCGATTCCATGCGTCATGTCACGGCCCCTGGAAATGACGGTCATCATACGCTCCGGTCAAATGCAATCGGTGAACGGCCGGCGTTAGCTCACGCCGCAAGAGCAGCGGTTTCCTTCCTCGCCGAATCCATCGCCCCGTTGCGCGCCACGTCACCCATCGCCACACCCTCCGCACGAATGAACGTGATATCCGTGATGCCCAGAAATCCGAAAGCCACCTTTAAATAGCTTTCCTGATGATCGAACGCAGCAGCGGGCGACCCATCGCTGTAAATGCCGCCGCGCGACGAGGCGATGACGAGTTTCTTGCCGCCGCACAGTCCGACCGGTCCCTGGTCTCCATAGCGGAACGTCTGCCCGGCAACGGAGATCCGGTCGATCCAGGCCTTCAGCTGAGAAGGCACGCCGAGGTTGTACATGGGTGCGCCGATCACCACTAGATCGGCGGCGAGGAACGCCTCGAGCGCGGCCTGGCCCATGGCGACGTCGAACTTCACCGCGTCATCGACCGGCGCGCCTTGCGCGGCCGCGAGGTGGGCCGCCGTAAGATGGCCGATCGGCGTGGCGGCCAGGTCGAGGCGCGTGACAGTCAAGTCAGGATGAATAGTGCGCAACGTCGCGACGACATTCGCCGACAGCTCGCGGCTGACCGAACCTTGACCGAGGATGCTGGAATCTACGTGTAGCAGCTTCATGAAATTTTCCTTGAGACGTTGGGGTGCCGCCCACGCGGGCAATCAACACGAATCCCAAGTATGGGATCGAAAAAAGCTCTACACTAGTCGGCAGAATCGGATTGCATTCGTCCATTTATGGAGCAATGGCATGCTCGACCTGAATGACCTCGCGTTGTTCGTGGAAGTGGTCCGCGCGGGCAGCTTTTCCGAGGCGGCGCGGCGCCTGCGCATGCCGGCCAATACGCTGAGCCGGCGCATCGACCAGCTCGAAGGACAACTAAGTACTCGTTTGCTGCATCGTTCGACGCGCAAGCTCGCGCTCAGCACGGAAGGTCAAACGCTGTTCGAGCGCTATGCGCCGGCGATCGATCAAATTCTCGAAATCGGGCGGTTCCATGGAAATGAGCAAACGCCCTCCGGCTCGGTTCGCGTCACGGCTATGGCCGGCCTGTTCGAAATCTTCCGCATTGAATGGCTGGCCGAGTTCTACGCGCGCTATCCGAACATCAGCATTGAGTTCCTGCTGGACGATACGCCGTCCGACCTGGTCGCCGAGCGTATCGACCTGGCCTTGCGCATGGGCATCGAGACGGGAACCGGCTTCAGGGTGCGCAGGCTGGCGCCCGGTGAAATGATCCTCGCGGCAAGTCCGGCCTATCTCGCACGGCGCGCTGCGCCGCGTACGCTGCGTGAACTCGCCGAACACGACTGCCTGACGATATCGAATCGCCAGGGTCGCAACAGCTGGCGTCTGGAGGGTCCGCGCGGCATTCAGGACGTGTCGATCAAAAGCCGGTTCGCAGTCAACGACATGCGAGTGCTGACGCAGGCGTGTGTCGCCGGTCTTGGTATTGCGCAACTGCCGCAGTTGATCGTCGACTCGATCATGGCAGAGGGGAAACTGGTGCGCGTGCTGCCGACCTGGCGGCGATCGAGCAGCGAACTCGGCCTGCAACTCGTGTACACGAGCCGCCCGCCCGTGCCGCCCGCGGTAGCGGTCTTCGCCGAATATCTTGTGGAGAAACTCGGCGATGCGATGTCACTGCCCTCACACAGCCGTGCGAGCCAATAACATTGGTATCGTAAGTCTGTTTGCCATTGCGGGTCGGGGTGCGCCGCGATCCTGTTAGCGATAAAACCCGAAGGGGTCGAGAACGATGCCGAGACACAATCCAACACTGCACCGCAGTCAGAAAGCGCCCATGACCCGGGCGCGGCGACGCCTCTTTTTCATCGGCGTGGTCGTTCTGCTAGCAGCGTTTGGCTGGCTCCTGGCGATCATCGTCCAACCGGCGTTTCAGCGCACCATCGTCATGACGAGTGGCGCGGACGGCGGCATCTATCGTGGATTTGCGGATCGCTATGCGCCCATCCTGAAGCGCGCGGGTATCAAGCTCGTTATTCGCAGTTCCTCGGGCTCGGTGGAAAATTATGAGCGTTTGAGGGACCCGAATAGCGCCTACGAAGTCGGCTTCATTCAGTCGGGCACCACCAGCCCGAAGGAAACCGACAATCTGCAGACGATCGCGGCCGTCTCGTACGAACCGATCTGGGTGTTCTATCGCGGCGACGCCACGGTCGACCGGCTGTCACAACTGCGCGGAAAGAAGATTTCGATGGGCGTGCCCGGCAGTGGCCTGCTCAACGTTGCGCAGGGATTGCTCGGCTATAGCGGCATCACGAGCCAGAACTCCACACTGCTGCAAATGGACGCGCTTGCCGCTTATCAGGGGCTCGAAAGCGGCCAGATCGACGCGGCTTTTTTCATCGGCAGACCCGACGCCGACATGCAGAAGACGTTGCTGAACAGCAACCTGAAGTTGATGAGTTTCGCGCAGGCCGATGCACTGGCACAGAAGTTCCCATCGCTTTCGAAGATCGTCTTGCCGCGCGCGTCGGCGAGTGTCGCCGACGATCTGCCGCGCAGCGACGTGACACTGCTCGCGGCAACCGCACTGCTCGTATCGAAAGACACGATGCATCCGGCTCTCGTCTATCTGCTGCTCGACGCGGCCCACGCCGTTCACGGCGGCGAGGATTATTTCACACCGCTCGGCACGTTTCCCAATCTGAAAACGGAAGAATTTCCAATCTCAGACGAAAGCGCGCGCTACTTCAAGTCCGGACAGCCGTTCCTGTACCGCTATCTGCCATTCTGGCTTGCGAGTCTGATTGAGCGGCGGCTGTTGATCCTCGTGCCGTTCGCCGCGCTTCTCATCGGTTTGATTCAGGCATTACCACGCCTCATCGAAGCACGGATGAAAAAGCGCTTCATCGTCTGGTATCGCGAGATCAAGGCACTGGAAGACGAGGTGTGGAACAGCCGCGAGCCAACCCATTCACAAATCGCACAATGGCGTGACGAGATTGAAAACATCGACGCGAATGCGAGCCAGATACGGATTCCGTATCGCTATTTTCAGGACGTCTACGCGCTCAAGCAGGCAATTGGTGTCGTGCGGGACAGAATCGCTGATGCTGCGCAGCGAGCGAAGGCATAGCGATCTCTGTCGTTCGTCTGAGCGTCACATCGGCCGCGCGCACGCGCCGTTTTCAGCCTGCGTATCGGCTAACGCAGCGCCCTTCGTAAAATCTTACCCACCGTCGACTTGGGGAGAGTTTGCCTGAACTCGAACTGGCGCGGCACCTTGTAGCTCGTTAGATTCTCGCGACACCAGGTTTGCAGCGCGTCGGCCGTCAATCGCGAGTTCCGGGCAACGACGAACACTTTCAAGGCTTCACCGGTCTTCGCGTCCTGCACGCCGATACACGCGCACTCGCTAACGTCGGGATGGCTCGCGACCACTTTCTCGATCTCGTTAGGATAGACATTGAAGCCGGACACGAGAACCAAGTCCTTCTTCCGGTCTACGATGGTGACATAGCCTTGCGCGTCCATTACCGCGATGTCGCCGGTGCGAACGAAACCGTCTGGCGTAAAGGACGATTGGGTTTCTTCCGCGCGGTTCCAGTATCCACCCATCACCTGCGGGCCCTTCACGACGATTTCGCCGGGCGTCCCAGCCTTCACTTCATGCCCCTCGTCGTCGAGCAATTTCACTTCGGTAGACGACACAGGTACCCCGACTGTTTGCTCGCGACCGGTCACGCCAACCGGCGTCATGCAGACGGTAGGCGACGCCTCAGTCAGCCCGTATCCGCCTGAAAGCGCACACCCGGTCAACTTGCGCCATTTTTCCGCAACGACCGGCTGGACGGCTGCGCCCGCGCCACACGTATACGCGAGGCCTTCGAAATCGAGTTTTCCAAAAGGCTCGAAATCCATCAACGCGTTGAACAGCGTGTTGACACCTACGAAAAACGAAAAGCGATGCTTACGCCACTGCTCGACAAGGGTAGAAAGATCGCGCGGGTCGGGAATGAGAACGTTCTTCCAGCCACGCGCAGCCGAGAGCAGACAGTTACCGGTCAACGCCATGATGTGATACATCGGCAGCACGGTCACGACGCAAACGTCCGCGCCATCCAATGCGGGCCGCAACCACGCCGACAACTGCAGAACATTCGCCATGACGTTCCGGTGAGTCAAGACGGCGGCCTTCGGATTTCCCGTTGTCCCGCCTGTGTACTGAAGAAATGCAATGGCATCGGGTGACACCGGCGACTGCGGCCTCGAGCGATGACGTCCAGCTTCGAGCGCTGCGATGAAGGTCGTTTGCGCCGCCTCTGCATTTCCGTGCGTTCGCGGCGGAGCGCTTCGCAGGGGCGGGAGCTTGGCAAGCTCATCTGGCGTCGCCAGAATCAATCGGCAATTCAACTCGCTTGCTGCCGCACGGGCCACCGCTTCCGCGCCCTCCCACGCGATGAGGATCGTCGCTCCGCTGTCTTCCAGGTGAAAACGAACTTCCCGCTCGGTGTAGTGCGGATTCAGGTTGACCACAACCATGCCCGCGCTGAGCACTCCGAATAGCGCCAGGGAATATTGCGCAACATTGGGCATCATGAGCGCGACGCGGCTGCCACGCGGCAGACGTTCGATGACCTGCAGGTAGGCCGCGAACGCTTCGCTCAACTCGGCCATCGTGGCGAAATCGAGTTCGACATCTGCGCAACATAGTGCTGTTCGGGCCGGATATGCCGCGGCCGTTCTGGTCAGGAAATCCGCTATCGATCCGTAGTCCTCAAGTTCGATATCGGCAGGCACACCGATTGGATACTGCTCAAGCCATTTCCGTTGCACGCTCGCCTCCTTCTCATGTTCCGTGATCTGTGCCGATTCAGTGTGCCTGGCTAGCGCAATGCTTCCTTGACGAAATCGAGTCGGTCTTGCCCGAAGAACATCTCGTCGCCCACGAACATCGTCGGCGCGCCAAAGAGACCTCGTGCAACGGCCGCCTCGGTTTCCCGCTTCAACCGCTCCTTCACTGCGGGATCCTCTGCGAACTGGAACAGGCGTGCGCTATCGAGATCGGCACCCTCGAGAACGGCGTGCACGGTGGGAAGGTCAGCCATGTTGCGGGGGTGTTCCCACATCGCACGAAACACCGTGCTGACATAGCGCTGGAACAGTGGCTCGTCATGCGTCTGCGCACCGGTTGCGGCGCGCATGAGCATCAGCGTGTTGATCGGAAAATGCGGATTATGGGTGTACTGGACGCCATAGCGCCGGGCAAAGCGCGCGAGATCGATCTGCATCCATGCGCCTTTTGCAGGTATGGCCGCCGGCGACGCATTGTTCGTCGCCTTGTGAATACCGCCCAGCAGGACTGGCTTATACACAAGCTCAGCGCCGCTTTGAGCAGCAATGGCCGGCAGTTGCGTCCAGGCGAGATAGCTCGCCGGGCTTCCGAAGTCAAAGTAGAACTCTACTGTTTTCACCATCTCTCCCCCTGACACCCTTTGCGGTCCCTGATGCAATGCGTATCGGACGCCCCGTAAAGGTCTTTGATAAATGAACGTTAACTGAACGAAGGTTATGCTATTCTGATTCGATATCCTGACTAGACCTTGACCATGCGCTATTCAAGCTCGCACAAAGAGGAAACGCGCCGCAAACTTATCGAAAGCAGCCGCGCCATTGCGAAGGAAGGCGGTTTTGCTTCCACGGGCATCGATGCGCTGATGGCGTCGATCGGGCTGACAGGCGCCGCGTTCTACAATCATTTTCCTTCCAAGCAGGCGCTCTTCGACGCCCTCGTAGGCGAGGAGGCGTCCAACAGCGCCGATCTGCTAGCGGTAGACGACAGCGCACCCGAAGCGGATCTAGGCAAACGCCTGAGAAGCTACCTGAGCACGTACCACGTTCTGCATCCTGAATCGGGTTGTGCGCTACCCGCGATCGGCCCGGAAATCGCTCGAGGCACGCCCACCGCGCGCGCGGAAGTCGAAAAGGCGCTCAAGCGAATCCAGAAAAGCTGGAGTGCTCACCTCGACGACAAGGACACCGCCTGGGCAGTCATGGCGCAATGTGTCGGCGCCCTTCTGCTTGCGCGCACCGTGGAAAGCGAGCGCACAAGGCGCGACATCCTCGCGTCCAGCCGGCGGCTGCTGGGTGAAGCGCTCGACATCGATACCCTGAAGTAGCCCTCGCATTTCGGCAGCGCTTTCGGCAGTCCGCGCTTACCAACGCTCCATGTAGGGGCGCAGATCCAGCTCGAACGTCCAGGCGTCGCGGGGCTGCTGGTGCAAATACCAATAGTTCTCGGCGATGTGTTCCGGATTCAGGATGCCGTCCTTTTCCTTCAGGGCGTAGCGCTCAGGGAAGTTCGTGCGAATAAAGTCGGTGTCGATGGCGCCGTCGACAATAATGTGGGCGACGTGAACGTTACGCGGCCCCAGTTCGCGGGCCATGCTTTGCGCTAGCGCCCGAAGCGCATGCTTGGCGCCCGCAAATGCGCCGAAATCTGCCGCGCCCCTAACGCTTGCCGTCGCGCCCGTAAAGAGAATCGTCCCGCGCCCTCGCGCAACCATCCGCTTCGCTACCTCGCGGCCGTTCAGGAATGCGCTAAAACAGGCCATCTCCCAGATCTTGAAGTACTTGCGCGCCGTCTCTTCGAGAATGCTGCAAGGCACGTTTGCGCCAATGTTGAACACCATGGCCTCGATCGGACCGTGCTCGGCTTCGACGCGCTCGATCAATGCGATGACATCCTCTTCCTTACGCGCGTCGCTGCCGTACCCGTAGGCCTCACCGCCGGCCTCGCGAATACGTGCAACCAGCGGCTCCAGCTTGTCTGCCGAGCGGCGGCTCACACAGGCGATGTAACCCTCGCGGGCGAATCGCGACGCGATCGCTCCCCCGGTGGCATCTCCTGCCCCAATCACGAGCACGACTTTGGGTTGTACTTTATCGGACTGCATGCCGCCTCCTGTTATCGAACGATCGTTTAGTTAACGTACGTTAATTAAACGATCGAGTGTTGTCAACCAGGGTTTTGGCTTCAGCGGCGTGAACGTTCTTTGAGGATGGTGCGTAGAAAAGCGAAGCTCAGTCAGTCTCGCTCTTTTGCCAGGTCAAGAGAATATGCTGCTTTGCGGTGGTCAGGGTTGCCACGTGCTCGTTCAGTTGCTCGCGAATCCGTTCGGTCGGGCCGCCAATCGAGAGTCCGTACAGGTCGCCGCCGAAATCGAGGGCAACGGCAACCGCCGAAAGTTCAGGCGCACTCTCTCCGATGTTCGCATACCAGCCGCGCTCATGCGCGGCGTTGACCTGATCGATGAACGTGGCGAGATCGGTGACAGTCGCGCCGGTGAACCGCTCGAACTGAAGCCTTGCGAAAAGCGCATCGCGCGCCGGCGCGTCGAGTTCGCCGCAAATCACCTTGCCGATCGAGTTCGCATGCAACGGGCGCAGCGAGCCGGGTGCGCATGCGTAGCGTACTGCCTTCTCCGATTCGACCACGTCGAGATAGACGACCTGCGTGCCATGGATCTTGCCAAGCACGACGGTTTCGCCTGTTGCGTCGCGCAACTCGACAAGGCGGGGGTGCAACATCTGGACCACAGGATCGACGGCATTGATCGCGTTGGCGAGCAGTTGCAAACGCCGCGTGGGATAGTAGCCGCCGCGCTTGCGCACCTCGTACAGATAGCCGCGGCTCACAAGCGTGCGGGCAAGCGCGAGGCAACTCGATGCGGGCACCTCCAGCAGCCGCGCCATTTCGGCGAGCGCCAATGGTCTTTGTTCGGCGGCGAAGAGTTCGAACAGGTCGAGCGTGCGGGCAACGAGTTTGACGTCCATGGGTCGGGCAGTGGGTCGCAAGGCGGCGCGCGCGCCCCTTGCGGTGGTCAGTAAGACTTCGGCAGCCCGAGCACCTTTTCCGCAATGAAGCACATGATCATTTGCGGGCTGACGGGCGCGAGCCTTGGAATCATACACTCCCTCAGATAGCGTTCGACGTGGTATTCCTTCGCATAACCCATGCCGCCCAGCGTAGCAATGGCCGTCTGGCACGCCTGAAACGCCGCTTCGGCAGCCAGGTATTTTCCGGCGTTGGCTTCGGCGCCGCACGGCTCGCCCGCGTCGTACAGCGTGGCCGCTTTCATGACCATCAGGTTCGCGGCTTCGAGCGCCATCCACGCCTGCGCGAGCGGATGCTGGATAGCCTGGTTCTGCCCAATGGGACGTCCGAACACGACACGGTCTTTCGCGTACTGCGTTGCGTGGCGCAGCGCCGCCTGGCCGAGCCCCACCGCCTCCGAGGCGATCAGGATGCGCTCCGGATTCAGGCCATGCAGCAAATAGTGAAAGCCCTTGCCCTCCTCCCCAATGCGTTCTTCCATCGGCACGCGCAGGCCGTCGATGAAGAGCATGTTCGAATCGACGGCCTTGCGGCCCATCTTCTCGATCTCGCGGACTTCGACTCGCGTGCGGTCCAGGTCGGTATAGAAAAGACTCAGGCCATCGGTAGGCTTCGCCACCTGGTCCAGCGGCGTCGTGCGCGCGATGATGAGCATCTTGTTCGCGACCTGCGCCGTCGAAATCCAGATCTTGCGGCCGGTGAGCACATAGTGATCGCCGTCGCGCACGGCCTGGGTTTTCAGGTGCGTCGTGTCGAGGCCGGCGTCGGGTTCGGTCACGGCGAAACAAGCCTTGTCGCGGCCCTCGATGAGCGGCGGCAGGAATCGCTGCTTCTGCGCCTCGCTGCCGAACACCTGCACCGGATTGAGTCCGAAGATGTTCATATGCACAGCCGACGCGCCCGAGAGCCCCGCACCGGAAGCACTGATCGTGCGCATCATCAGCGCCGCCTCGGTCATGCCGAGCCCGGAACCGCCGTAGTCCGGCGACATCGCAATGCCAAGCCAGCCCGCATCGGCGAGTGCCCGGTGAAAATCGTGCGGAAAGCCGCCTTCGCGGTCGCGTTCGAGCCAGTAGCCGTCGTCGAAACGTTCGCAAATCTTTTCAATTGCAGCGACGATCGACTGCTGGTCTTCATTGAGGTTGAAATTCATACGGACTTCCTCTCAAGGCGTAAACAAAAGCGGTATTAAAGCGGGAACACACCGACCAGCACCGCGGTGAACACCATCAGCACCGTGGCGGCAAACAGGAAGGGAATCGTGAACTTCTGATGCTCGGCAAGTTCCACACCCGTCAGGCCAACAATCAGGAACGTTGCCGGCGTGAGCGGGCTAACGGGGAAGCCGGTCGTCATCTGCCCGAGGAGCGCCGCCTGTGCCATCTGCACGGGTGGCACGCCTAGCAGTTCCCCGCTTTTCGCCAATACAGGCAGGATACCGAAGTAAAACGAATCGGGATCGAAAAGCAAACTGAGCGGCATGGAAACGAGTCCCAGCGCGAATGGCATATGGCGCGCGTGATCGGCCGGCACATGGCGCACAACCACTTCAGCCATGGCATTGAGCATGCCGGTTCCGGTCATGATGCCGGTGAAAGCACCCGCAGCTAGCAGCACGCTCGCCATCATCAGGGCGGCCTTCGCATGGGCGTTGACCCGTTCGCGCTGCTGGTTCACATCGGGGTAATTGATGACGAGCGCCAGCACAGTGCCGATCATGAACATGACCATGGGATCGACGATGCCCGACACTAGCGTCACGAGCACGACGAGCGTCAGCACGAGATTGATCCAGAAGCGCTGAGGCCGGCGCAGCGCCAGTTCCTCAGGCGTAAGCACGCGTGGAGTGGCGGCAATGCTGGCCGCATGCTCGCGCGTGAGACCGAGGCGTCTTTCCTCGCGCTTTCCGAGCACGTATGCCGTGCCAAACACGAAAACCAGGCCAACAATCTGCACGGGAATCATCGGATAGAAGATGACGGTGCCCGGAATATGCAGGGCCGCGGAAGCGCGCAGCATGGGTCCAACCCAAGGGAGAAAGTTGACGCCCGCCGCCATCGAGGCGACGCACGCGAGAATGCGACGGTCGAGCCCGAGGCGGGTATAGAGCGGCATCATCGCGGGCAGCGTGACAAGGAACGTGACCGCGCCCGAACCATCGAGGTGAATCAGCAGTGCAAGCAGTGCCGAGCCCATGACAATTCGCGGCGGATGACAACCCACCACGCGCAATACACCATTGATAATCGGGTCGAGCATTCCCGCATCAGTAAGGATACCGAAGAAAAGTATCGCAAATACGAACATTCCCGCAACCGGGCCGATGTTCTGCACCCCGTGGACGATGAACTTCGCCGTGGAAAGGCCGAATCCCGCAGCGAGCGCGGCGACGATGGGCACGGCGATCAGCGCGACGAGCGGCGAAAGACGCTTCGTGATGATCAGCGTGAAGAGAGCGATGATCGCGAGCGTGCCGATTAGCGCGAGCATGATCGAGTCCCCGTGTGCGCCCTGCTTCCTGCCTGGTTGCCAGGTGTCATTGCTGTCTCCTGCGCGGCGTTTCGTATGCCGCTGTCGTGGTGCGATTGGATAGCTTGTCGATGTGACGGCTATTGCTCGCGCGATGGGTCGCCGAAAACCTGTGCCGCATGTTCGTCGAGCGCCGGTGGCGCGCTTCGGTAGGTGGCCGGCGTGCGGGCGAGCTTGATTGGCGACGCGATCCCGCGGTAGGACCCCATCTCGACCTTCATCGCGCGATGGTCGACGTGGGGATGCGCGAGCGCCGCACCCACGCCGAGTACCGGTGCACATGGCACGCCGTGGCGCACAAGCATGTCAGCAAGCTGTGGACCATCCCAGCGGACGAAACATTGCTCGAGTTCCGCGCGCAAGTCGTTGCGGTGCTGGCTGCGCAAGCGATTGTCGGTAAAGCGCGGATCGTCGGCGAGGTGTTGCGCATCGATCAGCCTGCAAAGTGATGCGAACTGTGTGTTGTTGCCGACCGCGAGAAAGATGTCGCCGTTGCCGGTATGGAACATGTCGTACGGCGTGATGTTCGGATGCGCGTTACCGGTGCGCTGCGGTTCCTTGCCCGAGTAGAAGTAGTTGGGCGTGTGCGGGTGGAGGATCGAGAGCGCGCAATCGAACAGCGTCGACTCGACGAACTGGCCTCGCCCGCTTACCTCGCGCTCGCGCAACGCCATCAGAACGCCAAGGGCCGCATTGAGTCCCGTCACGAGATCGACGATCGGCACGCCGATGCGCAGCGGCGCGCCACCTGCCTCCCCGTTGACGCTCATGAGACCGGTCATCGCCTGGATCGCCGCGTCATAGCCGGGCAAGGCGCCGAGCGGGCCGTCCGCGCCGAAGCCAGACACGCGGCAATGCACGAGCCGCGGAAAGCGCGCGGCCAGCACGGTGTCGTAACCGAGCCCCCATCGCTCGAGCGTGCCGACCTTGAAGTTCTCCACCAGTACGTCAGCCGTTTCGAGCAGCGCGAGCAAGCGTTCGCGCTCCGCCGGCTGCGTGAGATCCAGCACGACGCCCAGCTTGTTGCGATTGACGCCCTGGAAGTACGAAGCTGTCTCGCCGTCGAACGGCGGCCCCCAGCCGCGTGTTTCGTCGCCGCCAGGCGGCTCGACCTTGATGACTTCCGCGCCGTGGTCGGCAAGAATCTGCGTGCAGTAGGGGCCGCCGAGAACACGGGACAGATCTACGACGCGCAAGCCGTGCAGCGATCCAGCGATTGGAGTTGATGGTTTGTTCATTTTGATCTGTAGTACTGACTGATAAGAACCGAAAACGCAAAAATCACCACGGCGACGCGGCCGGAAAGTGCACCGCCAACAGATATCTGATGTTGGAGAGCCTTCAAGTCGTCCCGTATCGGCTCGACATGAGTGCGTCACCATAAATTCACCTGCGTGAATGAATATTCACACACAGGAATACATGAGGTCAAGCGGGATCCCCCAAAGCCACCCCAGGAATGTCCCTGGTGTTGGACGGCCAACTCCGCCTGTCAAGGTGACACGTCCCGGCAGCGTCAAGCGTTGAAAGGGCGCTGAATCCTGCGAACGCCCCGCCGCCGGGACACTCCAAGCTTCGTGCCCATGGCGCTCTGAACGCAGGCCCAGCCCTTGATTTCCAGTGAGATTCGTATGAGCAAAGCGATCGACTACCTCAACCCCGCCCTTCCTCGGGGCCTGCGGCGCGTGGCGATGCCCGTGGTCGACGCGACTCCGGCAACGCTGCATGGCTACGGCAAGCTGGTGGACGATCCGGACACATGCCACGTGGAAATCGTGCAATGGCCCGCTGTGGGATCAAGGCCGATCGACCCGGGAACCGGTGACGAAGCGGGTACGACCGAGGGCACGTTCGTCAGCGAATGGCGCGGTGACATTCTCTACGGTCGAAACGAAGCGGTAAGCGGCAACTACGTTCTCGCATACGCAACGGAGCCAGGCGACGCACGTGAAGACAGCGCGGCTACACCGGAACGCATGTTAATTTGGCATGCGAACTATCACCCGGACGGCGGCCAACTGTTTTTCCC
Source organism: Paraburkholderia sp. J11-2 (assembly GCF_905220185.1). Lineage (NCBI taxonomy): Bacteria > Pseudomonadati > Pseudomonadota > Betaproteobacteria > Burkholderiales > Burkholderiaceae > Paraburkholderia > Paraburkholderia sp. J11-2. The sequence goes on from NZ_CAJMYY010000004.1 coordinate 327,191, forward strand.
GCTCGATCGTCACCCGTTCTACGTTCCGCTGGCATTGCCCGGCGACGATATCACGCCACAGAAGTTCGTCTGCTTCCGTTTCGACGGGCAGCAGGGTCTCTATATTCACCCCAACATCTGGCATGAAGGCGTGTTCACACTGGAAGGGTCGCAGCGATTCTTTGACAAACAAGGCGCTGTCCATGCGCGCGTCTCGGTCGAATTCGCGTCCGAATTTGGTTGTTTGCTCGAAGCGGCCATTACGCGTGGCTAGCGACCATAGACGCTTCTGAGCGCCGTAAGATCAGCGCCCTTGCTGGCCGCCGCTATCCTTGCGCGGCGGCTCGCTCTTGCGCGCGCCGTACGGCGTCGGCAATCTGCTGCGCGACCCCACGCGTGTCCCAATACACCTGTGCCTGGTACATGCGGTCACCGCGTACGTTGAAGCGATCAACGCCCTGCCATTCGAGCGACTCTCCCGCGACGCTTGCATGCGCTCGCCATTCGACCAGCACCGCGTCGCCGGTCGGCGCCCAGCGGATCACCTCGACTTTGAGATCGGGTAGCTGTTGCAGGACCTGCCGGAAATGCTCGACCACGCCTTCGCAATTAGCGGGGACCGACATTGGCGGAATCAGGTTCTGCGTGTCCGGATGCATCAGGTCGCGCAACTCCTCCGCAACTGGGCGCCGCCAGCGTTGCGCGAAACGGCGCACGATGTCTTGCGCCGCGTGCAACTGCAGGTCCGTGGGGGGAACGTACTTCGCTTCGGTGTGGCTGGAATCCGTCATGGACTGACCTCGTGAGGGTTGATCTGCACCATAAACGTGACTACATACACGATGATTTTCACATACATCGTGTATGTATACTACGATGCGTCTGTGAAAAGTCAACCTTCCTGGTCTCATGGCAGAAACATTCAAGACCCGTCGTGCCGAATATGCGGACGCAACACGCGAAGCGCTGCTTGATGCCGCGCGCGAACTGTTCACGTCGCACGGTTATCAGCAGATCAGTCTCGAGGCAATCGCGCAAAAGGCCCGCGTGACGCGCGGCGCTTTCTATCACCATTTTTCTGGGAAGACCGACCTGCTCGATGCGCTCGTCGTCGCGCTGCAGGCCGATGCCGCGGCGCGCGTACGCGCCGCCTCCGCCGCTGCGCAGGCGTCGCAGCGGGTCGGCGCGGGCATCGCTGCGTTCCTCGATGTGTGCTCGGAGTCGACCTACCGGCACCTCGTGCTCGAAACGGCAACCGCGGTGCTGGGCTCGGACCGCTGCCGCGAAATAGAGGAAGCGAGCACGTTCGGTCTGTTGAGCGCAGCGCTGCAGGCGCAGGCAGCGCGCGGCAGCGCTGCGGCGAAGAACGTGCCGCTCGCGGCGCGGATGATCGGCCGCATGATCTGCGAGTCGGCACTGCTCATCGATAGCGCAGAAGACGAAAAGGCCTTCAAGGCCGACGTGCAGCGTATCGTCAAGCACACGTGGGACGCAGTAACGGCGGGCCCTCGTACGAAGGCGTGACGTATTAAGCTGATGATTTCGTCTTTAGGCCCATACAGATATTCCGCTAGTGACTCGCGGCACCAGGCGACGCTGCCTTTCTTTCGGCATTCTGAATATCATTGGGGTAATTCGCGTCGTTTGCTGTGGCCGGGTTGTATCCGTTCTGTTCGAGTTTCTTCAATTCCGCGTTCTTTCGTGCCCTAGCTTCCTTGCGTGCTTCTTTGCGCTGCGCTTTCGTCATGCTGGCGGGGTTCGAAGCGTCGGGCGCGCTCGTTTGCGCACCGGCTATTCCCGGTACAAGCGCGATGGAAAGGGCGGTCACCGCAGCGACCATCAAGGAATGAGACTTGGCCATCGTCACTCTCCCGTGAAAAGAGGGGATCCATTCTGAGGCAATTCGCGAAAGCGCACGCTGCGCTCCCGAACCGCCGGAACTCCTATCCTGCCACTCCGCGCACATTAGCGTCGGCCCACTGCCGCGCGAACATTGCGCGCAACCCAGCTCGAGTGGTCGCACAACGAAACGCCCGACGTTGCGCCAGCGATCGAGTTTCGTACGGACCGACATGATGTTCCCCCCGGCCTCTTCCCGCGCTTCTGTCGAAGCCTTCGAGCAGCGGTAAGCCGGGACAGCAATCGTCGTACCGCACATCGCGCGAGCGAGGTGGCGCCGATCTTCCACCTCGAGCGCGCTTTTTCTCCGGCTACAACGGGAAGCCAATGGACGCGGCGCCGCCGTGCGGATGAGGAAGTGTCGTCATCGGGATACCGTAGATCTCGGTGAGCGTTTGCGGGCGAGATCGGTATCAGCGGCAGAATGCTTGCGCGGCATTTCAAGGAGGAAACGAGTATGAGCTTTGGACACTGGCGCCAGCATATGCGTGCAGCCGAGGCGATGACCTGGCTTGCTTTGGGCAGGGTGGCCACGCACGTTGCGCTCGATCCTGGATACAGCACGCTTGGTGCTTTTACCGCGATGTTTCGGAGATTGTTCGGTGAGTCGCCACAGCAATCTATGGCGCCGAGCAGCGAGTGATTGCGGCTGCTGAGGTAGTTGCGACGAGAATTGACCGAAATTGATAGGCATGCCTATCGATCTCTGATCGAACGGAAGGCAGAACGCCCAGGATCCGGCGAGAGAAGAGAAATGGTGGGCCGGGTGGGGTTCGAACCCACGACGTCCTTTCGGAGGCGGATTATGAGTCCGCTGCCTGCAACCAACACGGCGTCCGGCCCACGAAGCTACGAAGCGTAGCGAGAACAAAAGAACGGCAATGCGTCAACAAAAAAGCCCGGTCTACCCAAAGGCCGGGCTTTTCGATGACAGGCCGACATACTACACGAAAGCGGGCCGACCTGGCCATCGTGCACGCGACTTCCGTGCATTAAACGCTAATCAAGCTCAATTTCCTTCAAGGAACGACTTGAGCTTGTCCGAGCGGCTCGGGTGGCGCAGCTTGCGCAGCGCCTTCGCTTCGATCTGGCGAATCCGCTCGCGCGTCACGTCGAACTGCTTGCCCACTTCTTCGAGCGTGTGATCGGTACTCATCTCGATACCGAAGCGCATGCGCAGCACCTTCGCTTCGCGCGGCGTGAGCGAGTCGAGCACGTCCTTCACCACATCGCGCATCGAGGCATGCAGCGCGGCATCGGCCGGCGCCACCGTGTTGTTGTCCTCGATGAAGTCGCCCAGATGCGAATCGTCGTCGTCGCCGATCGGCGTTTCCATGGAGATCGGCTCCTTCGCGATCTTCATGATCTTGCGGATCTTGTCCTCCGGCATTTCCATCTTCTCGGCGAGCGTTGCCGGATCCGGCTCGAGACCGGTCTCCTGCAGGATCTGCCGCGAAATACGGTTCATCTTGTTGATCGTCTCGATCATGTGAACCGGAATGCGGATCGTGCGCGCCTGGTCCGCAATCGAGCGCGTGATGGCCTGACGGATCCACCACGTCGCGTAAGTCGAGAACTTGTAGCCGCGGCGATATTCGAACTTGTCCACCGCCTTCATCAGGCCGATGTTGCCTTCCTGGATCAGGTCGAGGAACTGCAGGCCGCGGTTCGTGTACTTCTTCGCGATCGAGATCACGAGACGCAGGTTGGCCTCGGTCATCTCGCGCTTCGCCTGGCGCGCCTTGAGTTCGCCGGCCGCCATCTGACGGTTGGTTTCCTTCAGGTCCTTGAGCGGCAGCACCACGCGCGCCTGCAGATCGAGCAGGCGCTGCTGCTGTTCGCGAATGGCCGGAATGTTGCGCGAGAGAATGCCGCTATACGCATGGCTCTCGCCAACGATCTTCTCCGACCACTCGAGGTCGGTTTCGTTGCCCGGGAATCGCGCGATGAACTCCGAGCGCGGCATGCCGCACTTGTCCACGACCGTGTGAAGAATCTGGCGTTCGACCTGGCGCACTTCGTCCACCTGCGCGCGCAGCGTGTCGCACAGACGCTCGACGGTACGCGCCGTGAAGCGGATCGACATCAGCTCGTTCTGGATGGTTTCCTGCGCCTTGAGATAGGACTTCGACTTGTAGCCCTCCTTCTCGAACGCGCGGCGCATCTTGTCGAACCATTCGCTGATGAGGGCGAATTTTTCGAGCGAGGCACGCTTGAGGGCTTCGAGCTGCGCCGCGTTGGCCGTCGCCTGCGCCGCGCCGTCGTCCTCTTCCTCCTCCTCTTCTTCTTCCTCTTCGGCTTCTTCCTCTTCGTCCTCGTTCTCGATCTCTTCCGCTTCCTTGGCGTTGAAGCCGTCGGTGTCTTCGGCGTTGGGATCGATCAGGCCGTCGACGAGTTCGTCCACGCGAATCTCGTCGTTCGCCACGCGCTCGGCCATGGCGAGGATGTCGGCAATCGTGGTCGGACAAGCGGAGATCGCCATGACCATGTGCTTGAGGCCGTCTTCAATGCGCTTGGCGATTTCGATTTCGCCTTCGCGCGTGAGGAGCTCGACCGTGCCCATTTCGCGCATGTACATACGCACCGGGTCGGTCGTGCGGCCAAATTCGGAGTCGACGGTGGAGAGCGCGACTTCTGCCTCCTCTTCCACTTCGTCGTCCGATGAAGCGTTCGGCGCGTTGTCGTTGAGCAGCAGCGTTTCCGCGTCGGGGGCCTGCTCATAGACAGCCACGCCCATGTCGTTGAACGTGCTGATGATGCCTTCGATCGCCTCGGTTTCCGTGAAGTTGTCCGGAAGGTGATCGTTGATTTCCGCATAGGTGAGGAAGCCGCGCTCCTTGCCGAGCTTGATGAGCGCACGCAGCTTCGTGCGGCGCTCCTCGAGCTCCTCGACGGTGCCGGGCTGCGACGACGCGAACGCGTCTTTCAGCAGCGCCTTCTCCTTCGCTCGCCGGTCGCGCGCACGGGTGGTCTTTTCGACCTTGCCCGCGGCGGGGGTGCTGTCTTCGCTCTGGTTTGCGTCGTCATCGACGGGTACTTCATTCAGCTTTTTCGTCATGGAGTTCGCCGTACCGGCTAGTGTCTCGACTCGCGGCTGCTGGACAACAGCCTCGTGAACCGTGGATGCTTGAGCCTCGCGCTCTGCCGCATCGTCCTCGACGGCAGGCACTTCCCTTGCACTTCTCGAACCGGACCGCTTCGTTGCCGGCTGCGTAACGGCTTTCGCCGCACGTGCAGGCGCTGCTCGCGCAGCCGAAACAGTCATCGACCTCTTCCGGGTAGCCGGTTCAGAACGGTTGGTGGACTCACTGCCCGACGACCGGGCGGAAGAACTGGCAACTGCGGCCTCTGTGACCTTGCTGGTCGGCTCCGTCGAGCCCTTGCCGGTTGCCTTTTTTCCGCCTGTAGTCTTTGCCATTGCCATTCCGCCCCTTGCTGGAAAACTGAACATTCATGGGTTACCCCAACCCATTATGTCCGCCCGGAAAAAACAAAAACAAACCGCTGAAAACCTGTTATTTTACCACGCAGGGCAATAATCCCCCTGTGCGGTCCTTCCCTTACAAACCGAGCTGACGCTTCATGTCAGCCCGCGTCTGATTCAGTGACATCAATTCGGCAAGTTCCTCAGGCGTATGTCGCGACTGCCGCGAAAGCGCGTCCAGCCGCTCGCAACAGGCGTCGTACCGCATCTTCAGGATTGCCGCCGTCAATTCTTCGCTCACGAGCCGCTCCTGCTCGCGGCGCTCCTCTAGCGCAGCGCCATCTTCCGGATTTTTCATCAGCAAATCCCGAACGTTTTCATCATAGTCCAGAATTTCGCGAAAAATCTCCTCGAAGGTTGGAGCATTGGCCCCATTTCTCAGCAGGTCCGACAGCAGCTGAAATTCCGCCGCGTCGCCCAGTGCCCGCGCGTGAGTGGTCACTTCCTCGAACAACTCGCCGTGGCGCGTCAGTCCAATCAGCGCCTTTTCGGCCTCTTCGTCGAGCTGCGACGCGATACGCGGGTGCATCACGAGGTTGCGCAGCGCCTTGCGCTCGATACCGGTCACAAGGTGCCGGTCCTTGCGTGCCGGCGCCTGGCGCGCCGCCTGGGCGATGCGCGCGTCGACTTCGCACAGCGCGGCCACTTCCTCGAACGGCACGTCCAGGCGGTCCGCGAACATGTGCATGATCTGCGCCCGCAGGGCATTCGCCGGCAGCGCCTGCAACAGCGGTTTCGCATCGAACAGCGCCCGGGCACGCCCTTCCGGCTGGTCCAGTTCCTTGTCCGCCAGCACCTCGTTGAGCATGAACTGGGACAGCGGCATGGCCCGCTCGACCTGCTCCGAGAACGCCTCGGCGCCGAATTCGCGCACGTAGCTGTCCGGGTCGTGCTCCTGCGGCAGGAACAGGAAGCGGATCGTGCGGTTGTCGGCCGCGTGCGGCAGGCACGCGTCGAGCGCGCGCCGCGCGGCGCGGCGGCCCGCCGAGTCGCCGTCGAAGCTGAAGATCACCGTGTCGGTCTGCCGCATGAGCTTCTGCACGTGGATCGGCGTGCACGCGGTGCCGAGCGTCGCCACGGCGTTCTGGAAACCCAGCTGCGCAAGCGCGACGACGTCCATGTACCCCTCCACCACCAGAACATAGCGCTGTTCCCGGATCGCGAGGCGCGCCTCGAACAACCCGTACAGCTCGCTGCCCTTGTTAAATAGCGGCGTTTCCGGGGAATTCAAATACTTGGGCTCGCCGCCATCCAGCACGCGGCCGCCAAATCCTATGACCTGCCCCTTCACGTTGCGGATCGGGAACATCACACGGTCGCGGAAGCGGTCGTACCGGCGCGACTGGCCTTGCGCGTCCTGCTTTTCGCTGACGATGACGAGGCCTGACTCCACGAGCGCGTCGTCGCGATAGTTGGTAAACGCAGATTCGAGGTTCTGCCATCCATCCGGCGCGTAGCCGAGGCCAAAACGCGCGGCGATTTCGCCCGTGAGGCCGCGCTTCTTGAGGTACTGAATGGCGTTGGTCGCGCTGCGCAGCTGCTTGCGGTAGTAGTCGCACGCGGTCTGCATGACATCGGAAAGCGCGGTGGACACGGCCTTCGAGACAGCCGGCGCATAGCCGCCGGCCGCACCAGCCCCGCCGCCGCGCAGGGGCGAAGGCTCTTGCGGCACGGTCAGGCCGACCGACTGGGCGAGTTGTTCGACGGCCTCGGGGAACGTCAGGCCCGCGTGCTCCATGAGGAAGCCGATGGCGGTACCGTGCGCCCCGCAGCCGAAGCAGTGATAGAACTGTTTGGTTGGACTAACTGTGAACGAAGGGCTTTTCTCGTTGTGGAACGGACACAAGCCCATGAAGTTCGCGCCGCCCTTCTTGAGCTGCACGTAGCGACCCACCACGTCGACGATATCGACGCGGTTCAGCAGGTCTTGCAGGAACGAATGCGGAATCATCGAAGCGAACGCGCTTGGGCAACCAGGGCTCGCGCGGCCCGAATACATCACGTACGGGCCTCGCGGCGTCGCCCCTGGGCCGGGCCGGCGCCGCGTGCGAACCGGTTGCGCTTACTTCGAGAGCGCGGCTTTGACGAGCCCGGAAACGGCCGTCATGTCGGCGCGCCCGGCGAGCTTCGGCTTGAGCACGCCCATCACCTTGCCCATGTCCTGCGGCCCGGCTGCGCCCACCTGGGCGACGGCGGCCTGCACTTCGGCGGCGATCTCGGCATCCGAGAGCTGCGCGGGCATGTAGGCGGCCAGGACGGTCAGCTCGGCGGCTTCCTTCTCGACGAGATCGGTGCGGCCCGCGGCCTCGAACTGGCTGATCGAGTCCTTGCGCTGCTTGATCATCTTGTCGATGACCGCCGTGATGCCGGCGTCGTCGAGCGTCACGCGATCGTCGACTTCACGTTGCTTGATAGCGGCGAGCAGCAGACGAATCGTGGCAAGGCGTTCGCTTTCGCGCGCGCGCATCGCGGCTTTCATGTCGTCGTTAATCTGGTCTTTGAGACTCATCACTCACCTGAAATACGTTGGGGTTGCTGGAATGCAAAAACCCGCCTGGAAACGCTTCCAGGCGGGTTGGCGCAAATTCGACATGGTTGCGACCACACCAGAGGGCAGCGGCGGCCGCGTTGCGCTAAGTCACCCAAGGCCGCGGGCCGGCTGTCCACGTCGCCGCGAAGCTCACGCGAAGTCCACGCTGGAACTGCGCGGCCACGCGCCACGGCGACGCCAGAATCAGTACAGCTTCTTCGGCAACATCTGGCTGCGCAGACGCTTGAAGTGGCGCTTCACCGCCGCCGCCTTCTTGCGCTTGCGTTCAGCCGTAGGCTTCTCGTAGAACTCGCGCGCGCGAAGTTCGGTCAACAGACCGTTCTTCTCGATCGTGCGCTTGAAGCGGCGCATGGCAACTTCAAAGGGTTCGTTTTCTTTTACGCGGATGGTCGTCATTTTCCAATAACGGATCGGGGGTAAAGAGGATTGAGTATAGCAGTTCCGGGTTTGCGCATCGTGCGCCTGCTTGGGGGGAAACCCCAATCCCATGCGAGGGGGTCGACCGCGCCCGGAGCCTTCCCTGGCGGGGCTGCGCGGCATCAGGCAGCGCCCGGCCCGACGAGCAGCAGCGGCACATGCGTGATCTCGATGGCACGCTGCGCCACGCTGCCGAGCAGCCAGCGAGCGACGCCCCGCCGGCCCTGCGTGCCGAGTGCGACGAGATCGGCCTGCCAGTCCTGCGCGTCGCGCAACACAGTGTGGGCGATGTCGTCGCGCAGGCGAGCGGTGGCCACGAGCGCGGTTTCATAGGCACTGCCTGACGCTTCGAGTGGCTCGTGCGCGCCGGCCAGCGCCTTGCGGCCAAGGTCGGTGAGCGCGTCTTCGAGCACCGATCCCGGCACCGGGTCGCCAGCCACACTGCTGCGGTCCACGACATAAACCGCGCGCAACGTGGTTTGCGGTTCGGCCAGCCGCACCGCCGCGTTGATCGCCTGCGCCGAGGCCGGACTGCCGTCCGTCGCCAGCAGGATGCGGGCAAGCGGCGCGTGAGCGCGCGTTTCGTCGTACTCCACGGGCACGACCAGCAGCGGACAGGGCGCGCAAACCGCGAGCGCGCCCGAAACCGAGCCGTCGATCCAGCGCTTCATGCGCCCCTGGTGCCGCGTGCCGACGATCAGCATCTCGGCCTGCCAGTCACGCGCCGCATCGGCTAGCGCCGGCACGACGGCGCCTGCCTCGGCAGAAAGACCGACCACCTGCCCTTCGACCAGGGCCACTTGCCCGTTGAACGCCGCCATCGCCTGCTCGAGCGTGCGCTCGGCCGCGTGGAGATATTCGTCGCGCGCGACACTGAGCGCGTCCGTCATCCACGCGTCGCCCGCGGTGTAAGCGCCGCCCGCATTCCACGCGCGCGGCTGTTCGGCCGCGCACACGATCCGCACGTGGGCGTCGCGTGGCACCACTCGCGACGCAAAACGCAGCGCCTGCGTCGATGCCTTCGAATCGTCCACCGCGATCATGATTCGCCGCAGTGGCCCGCGCACTGCCTCAATGTGCTGCTGTTCCTCTCGATTCACGTTTCGTACCTTTTCCTCATGGTCAGGTATTCAAGCGTGAACCTCGGGCGCCCAGGCAACCATGACTCGGGTCAACCGCGAGAGATTCGGCAGTGCGTGTCGGTCAGAAAATCAGCTTGCGCTCGCCGAATACTGGGCGGCGGCCTCCCCGGCCGCGACGCCCGAGGCCCACGCCCACTGGAAGTTGTAGCCGCCAAGCCAACCCGTCACGTCCACGGCTTCGCCCACGAAGTAGAGGCCAGGCACGCGCTGGCTCATCATCGTCGCCGAGGAAAGCTCGCGCGTGTCCACGCCGCCGCGCGTGACTTCCGCCTTCTTGTAGCCTTCGGTGCCAGTGGGTGTGAGCGTCCACTGGGCGAGCCCTTCGCCGATCTTGCGCAGCGTTTTATCCGGCAGATCGGCGATACGTGCGTCGGCCTTCACTTGATGCGCCTCCAGCCACACATGCGCTAGCCGCGCCGGCACCCACTCGGCGAGCAGATTGCCGATCTGGCGTTTCGTCGCGCCCTTGGCCTCGATCAAGGCCGCCGCCGGATCGTGCTCGGGCAGCAAGTTCACGCGGATCGGCTGGCCCGGCTGCCAGAAGCTCGAAATTTGCAAGACGCCGGGTCCGGAAAGGCCTCGGTGCGTGAAGAGCAGGTCTTCATCGAAGGCGCCGCCGGTTTTGCGCTCGCCCGTCGCCACGTGAACTTCGAGCGACACGCCCGCGAGCGGCACGTAGGGCGTCCACTCGTCCTGCGCGAACGTGAGCGGCACGAGCGCCGGACGCGTATCGATCAGCTTGTGGCCGAACTGCTTCGCAACGCGATACGCGAAATCGGTAGCGCCGATCTTCGGGATCGACAGGCCGCCCGTCGCGATCACGAGCGCTTTCGCGCGTATCTCGCCCTGCGGCGTGCCGAGCGTAAAGCCCGCGCCGTCGGCATGGCTCACTGCTTCCACCGGCAGCGGGCGGCGCCACGACACGCGGCCGGCGTCGCATTCGGCGCGCAGGACATCGATGATCGTCTCGCTCGACTGATCGCAGAAAAGCTGGCCCTTGTGCTTTTCGTGCCAGGTCACGCGATGCTGGCGCAGCAGCGCGAGGAAGTCGCGCGGCGTGTAGCGCGCGAGCGCCGAACGGCAGAAATGCGGGTTGTTCGAAAGATAGTTGGCCGGGCTCGCGTGCAGGTTCGTGAAGTTGCAGCGCCCGCCGCCCGAGATGCGGATTTTTTCCGCTAGGCGCGGGGCGTGGTCGATCAACGCCACGCGGGCGCCCTGCTGGCCAGCCACCGCCGCGCACATCATGCCGGCCGCCCCTGCGCCGATCACGGCGATGTCGAAAGATTCCATGGCGCGCATTCTACCTGTGCGGCGGCGGGGCTTGTCCGCGGGGGGCTCCGCTTGCGGCCCCCAGCCGGCTTTCACGCGCGCTGCTATACTTTTATGTTCTCTTAATTCTTGATTTAGCGACGGTTTTTAGCGGTTCGTCCCGCGCGAAACTGTCGCCGCGACCCACATCATGCTCGTTCTCGGCATCGAAAGCTCCTGCGACGAAACCGGCCTCGCGCTCTACGACAGCGAGCGCGGCCTGCTCGCGCACGCGCTGCACTCGCAGATCGCCATGCACCGCGAGTACGGCGGCGTCGTGCCGGAGCTTGCCTCGCGCGACCATATCCGCCGCGCGCTGCCGTTGCTCGAGGAAGTGCTCGCGAAGAGCGGCGCGGCGAAAAGCGACATCGACGCCATCGCCTTCACGCAAGGTCCCGGCCTCGCGGGCGCGCTGCTCGTGGGCGCGAGCATCGCCAACGCGCTCGCCATGGCCTGGAATCGTCCGACCGTGGGCATTCACCATCTCGAAGGGCACCTGCTTTCGCCGCTGCTGGTCGACGCGCCGCCGCCGTTTCCGTTTGTCGCGCTGCTGGTGTCGGGCGGCCACACGCAACTGATGCGCGTGACCGACGTGGGCGTGTACGAAACCCTCGGCGAAACCCTCGACGACGCCGCCGGCGAAGCCTTCGACAAAACGGCCAAGCTGCTTGGCCTCGGCTATCCGGGCGGCCCTGAAGTCTCGCGCCTTGCGGAGTTCGGCACACCTGGCGCGGTAGAACTGCCCCGCCCGATGCTGCATTCGGGCGATCTCGACTTCAGCTTCAGCGGACTCAAGACGGCCGTGCTCACGCAAGTGAAGAAGCTCGGCACGAATATCTGCGAACAGGGCAAGGCCGATATCGCGCGCGGTTTCGTCGATGCCGCCGTCGAGGTGCTGGCCGCGAAGTCGCTCGCCGCGCTCAAGCGCACGAAGATGAAGCGCCTCGTGGTGGCGGGCGGTGTGGGTGCGAACAAGCAGTTGCGCGAGACGCTTTCGGCGGCGGCGCAAAAGCGCGGCTTCGAGGTGCATTACCCCGATTTGTCTCTGTGCACCGACAACGGCGCGATGATCGCGCTCGCGGGCGCGCTGCGCCTGAAGCGCTGGCCCGAGCAAGCCACGCGCGATTATGCGTTCACGGTGAAGCCGCGCTGGGATTTGACTTCGCTCGCGCAGTAAGCGCCGAGCGCATCGCGGATCGATCCGCCAACACCTGAAACTCAGAAACGCTGTGTCATGCCTACGACTGCCAGCGTTTGTTTGGTAGCCGGGGCCGTCACGCTCACGCCAGACCAGCTCATCGTGGACGAGCCATTGTTCTTCATGTAGCCCGCGCGCGCATAGATGGACGTCCGCTTCGAAAGACTGTGGTCGACACCCAGTTGCACGGCCCACATATTGTCATGCACGCCGCGTACGGCGCGTTGCAGCGCCGCGATTTCGATTGAATCCGCGGGCGTGACTTGAACCGTGGCGCCGGCTTGTATCAAGCTATACGAATGCACGGCCGAAAGCTGCGTCGCGAGCGGACTCGCGTCGTCGTGCTTCGGGCGATGATATCCGTAGATGAACTGAAGATTGACGATCCCTATCTGATAAGCGAGCGCAGTATTGAAATGCTCGGTTCCTGCCGTATTCAGGACGGACGGCAAGCTGGCCAGAGTCTTCGTGCCCGGATGCTGATACTGGTACGCAATCCCCGCATAGAGACCATAGCCCGACCACGTGGCGGCAACATCGACGATATTGCCGTTCGTTTGCGGCGCAGGCTGTGTCACGCTGGACTGGAACGCGTACATGGCCAGCAGCTGGAGCCCTTTGAGACTCGGTGACCGATAGACGACCGAATTGCTCGAGCGCCCGCCGCTCGACTGCAAGCCAACCGTATTACGGTCGACGACATTGCCCGCTGCGGCTAGCAGCGATATCACTTCATTGGCAAGGAACGGGTCGCCTGGGTAGAGCACCCAGAAAGTCGGCTGATACTGGCGCCCCAGGGAGACCGTGCCGTACTTCTCGTGCGCAAGCCCCACCCACGACTGTCGATAGAACATGGCGCCCGTATCGGCAAAGGCAGTGCCATTGTTGATGTTGAAACCATTTTCGAGCGTAAATACGGCTCTCAGGCCGCCGCCGAGATCCCCCGAGCCCTTGATGCCGAAGCGCGACGGCACACCCCCTCCGCTGCGTTGCGACCACGATTGCTTGCCGCCATTGTTGAGGAACTGGACGAACGCGTCGGCAACGCCATACAACGTGACGCTCGTTTGCGCACTCGCACCGCTCACCGCCAGAATCAGTGCTGCACCGCAAATGCTCTTTATGCAAAAGCCCATGATGTCTCCTCCACTGACTGTTTCTCATTGATGCGTTGGCCGTCGCTCGCGGGTGCGTATGCCGGCGCGTGATGACGTTGCACCGAAGTGGAGTTATAACGACGAAGGCAGGCTGTAGCCTTGCCGCACCTCAAGCGCGCGTTCGTCTATGCGAAACCGCGTATGCTGCGCTGGCGAAAGCGCGACAGTTCAGAAAGGGCTCAAGGAAATATTTAGGAAAAGAATGTCAGGATTACAAAGCAATGCTTGTCTGAGTGAAATGAAGTGCGCCGGGATTCGACGTCGCTTGTGCAGTAACGTGCTTGCCGCCGTAGAAGCAAAAAGCCGCCCAAGGGCGGCTTTTTTGCGGATGGCGCAACCAGGCGGCCAGCTTTACGCCACGCGCTTGTCGTGCTCGATCACGGCGTAGGCGCTGTGATTATGGATCGACTCGAAATTTTCGGCTTCGAGCGTATAGGCGATCACGCGCGCATCGGCATTCAGGCGCACGGCCACGTCGCGCACGAGGTCTTCGACGAACTTGGGGTTTTCATACGCGCGCTCGGTCACGAACTTCTCGTCCGGGCGCTTGAGCAGGCCCCACAGTTCGCACGACGCCTCTTCTTCGGCAATGCGAATGAGGTCCTCAACCGGTAGATCGCCTTCGAACTCGACGTTCATCGTCACGTGCGAGCGCTGGTTGTGCGCACCGTATTGCGAGATCTTCTTCGAACACGGGCACAGGCTCGTCACGGGCACGAGCACCTTGAGGAAGAGGCGCGTTTGACCGTTGCGCACGTCGCCCGTGAGCGTCACTTCGTAGTCCAGCAGACTTTCCACGCCAGAAACCGGCGCGACTTTCTTCACGAAATACGGGAACGTGACTTCGATCCGGCCCGCCTGCGATTCGAGTTTCGCGAGCATCGCTGCCAGCATCGCGCGGAACGTGGCGGGCTCGAGCGGCGCCTTGTTCTCTTCGAGCAGCGCGACGAAGCGCGACATGTGCGTGCCCTTCTGGTCGGCCGGCAGATGAACGTCGAGGTTCCACATGCCGACGCTCGGCTGGACGTCACCCGCGCCCGTCTTCACGGTGAGCGGATGGCGCACGGCCTTCACGCCCACGCGCTGGATCACGATCTGACGGGTATCGACGGAGCTTTGGACGTCCGGCATCACGAAGGCCGGGTTCATCTGATTCATGTTCTTATCCTCAAGCCGCGCCGAGTGCGGCGCGCAAATGGCAAACGCCGGCATGAGCCGGCGTTTGCTGGCGGAAAGCCGGGTACGAAACCCGCCCGCCAGTTCAAATGTGAATGGTCTGGCGCGAGGCGCCAATTAACCTGGAGCAGCCTCGATCGACCTTACGCGACGCGCATCACCGACTTGCCGGACACATTCGCCGCCTTGTCGAGAAAGCGTTCGCGAATGGACTTCGCGATCCCTGCTGCGTCGAGCCCACAGCCCGCCAGCAGCTTTGCCGGGTCGCCGTGGTCGATGAAGCGGTCGGGGAGGCCCAATTGTAGTACGGGCTTGATAACCCCACTTTCAAGGAGGGCTTCCACGCAGGCCGAACCGGCGCCGCCCATGATGCAGCCTTCCTCCACGGTCACGATGTAATCGTGCGTTTCGGCGAGCTGTTTCACGAGTTCCGCGTCGAGCGGCTTCACGAAGCGCATGTTCGCCACGGTGGCGTCCAGCTCTTGCGCTGCGGCGAGGGACGGCGCAACCATCGTGCCGAACGCGAGAATCGCAATGCGGCTGCCTGCCGGCGCCTTGCTCTCGCGGCGGACTTCCCCCTTGCCCACCGGCAGCGCGGCCATCTGCTTGACGGTCGCAACACCCGTGCCCGCGCCGCGCGGGTAGCGCACGGCCGTCGGGCAGTCCTGCTGGAGTGCCGTGTACAGCATCTGGCGGCATTCGTTTTCGTCGGACGCCGCCATGATCATCATGTTCGGAATGCAGCGCATGAACGCGAGATCGTAGGCGCCCGCGTGCGTCGCGCCATCGGCGCCGACGAGACCCGCGCGGTCGATGGCGAACACGACCGGCAGGTTCTGCAGCGCCACGTCGTGAATCAGCTGGTCGTAGGCGCGCTGCAGGAAGGTCGAGTAGATCGCGACCACGGGCTTCAGGCCCTCGGCTGCGATACCGCCCGCGAACGTCACCGCGTGCTGCTCGGCAATGCCCACGTCGTAGTAACGGTCCGGGAAGCGCTTTTCGAACTCCACCATGCCCGAGCCTTCGCGCATGGCCGGCGTGATGCCGATCACGCGGTGGTCGAGCTCGGCCGCGTCGCACAGCCATTCGCCGAACACCTGCGTGTAGGTCTTCTTCGCGGGCGTTGCCGACGGCTTGATGCCTTCAGCCGGGTTGAACTTGCCGGGACCGTGGTACAGGACCGGGTCGGCTTCGGCGAGCTTGTAGCCCTGGCCTTTCTTCGTCACGACGTGCAGGAATTGCGGGCCGCGCAGTTCCTTGATGTTCTGCAGCGTCGGGATCAGCGAATCGAGGTCGTGACCGTCGATCGGCCCGATGTAGTTGAAGCCGAATTCCTCGAACAGCGTGGCCGGCACGATCATGCCCTTCGCGTGCTCTTCGAGCTTGCGCGCGAGGTCGAGCACCGGCGGCGCATGGCGCAGCACGCGCTCCACGCCTGCGCGTGCGGCGGCGTAGAAGCGGCCCGACATGAGGCGCGCGAGATGGCGATTGAGCGCGCCCACCGGCGGCGAAATCGACATGTCGTTGTCGTTGAGGATGACGAGCAGCGGCACGTCGTCTTCGACGCCGCCGTTGTTCAGCGCCTCGAACGCCATGCCGGCCGTCATCGCGCCGTCGCCGATCACGGCGATGCCCATGGCGTTGTCGCCCTTGAGCTTGCTCGCCACGGCCATGCCGAGCGCCGCCGAGATCGACGTGCTCGAGTGCGCGGTGCCGAACGTGTCATACGGCGACTCGTCGCGTTTCGGGAAGCCCGAAATGCCGCCGAGTTGGCGCAGCGTCGACATCTGGTCGCGGCGGCCCGTCAGGATCTTGTGCGGATAGGTCTGATGGCCCACGTCCCAGACGATGCGGTCGCGCGGCGTGTCGAACACGTAGTGCAGCGCGATCGTCAGTTCGACCGTACCGAGGTTGGACGACAAGTGGCCGCCCGTTTGCGAGACGCTCTCGAGAACGAAGGCACGCAGTTCGTCGGCAAGCGGTTGCAACTGGCGGCGATCAAGGCGGCGCAAATCCGCCGGGTCGTCAATGGTTTTCAGCAAGTCGTACATCGTCGTTCCATTGTAGGAAAACTGGCGCTCCCGCACTTGTTCTGCGCATTACATCCCATTTCATGCGCGTGGGCGGGTTGGCGCGATCAGCTCACCCGGTTCACCACCAGGTCAGCGAGTTCGGCGAGGCGCTGTGCGCGCGCGCCGAACGGTTCGAGCGCCGCGTGCGCGTCGGCGCGCAACTGCTGCGCGAGTGCACGCGAGGCATCAAGACCGATAATCGACACGTAGGTCGGCTTGCCGTCCTTCGCGTCCTTGCCCGCGGTCTTGCCGAGCGTTGCGGAGTCGGCGGTGACGTCGAGAATGTCGTCCACCACCTGGAATGCGAGGCCCACGGCCGCTGCGTATTTGTCGAGCGCGGCAAGGCTTTGCGCCGAAGGCGTCTCGCCCGCAAGCGCCCCCATGCGGACCGCGGCGCGCAGGAGCGCGCCGGTCTTCAGGCGGTGCATGGTCTCGAGTTGCTCGCGGGTGAGCGAATGGCCCACGCTCGCGAGGTCGATGGCCTGGCCGCCGGCCATGCCGATCGAGCCGCTAGCCAGCGCGAGCTCGCGCACGAGCGAGGCCTGGCGCTCAGCGCTGAGCACATCGGACGTCAGCGCGACGAAGGCTTGCGACTGCAGCGCATCGCCCACGAGGAGCGCCGTCGGTTCGTCATATTTGACGTGTACGGTGGGTTTGCCGCGACGCATGTCGTCGTCGTCCATGCACGGCATGTCGTCGTGCACGAGCGAGTAGACGTGAATCATTTCGAGCGCGCAAGCCGCCGCGTCGAGCGCTTCGGGCGTGGCGTTCGTGAGTTCGCCCGCCGCGTGGCACAGAAGCGGACGCACCCGCTTGCCGCCGCCCATCACGGCATAACGCATGGCGTCATGCAGCGGCGCCGGCAGCACGTCGGCAGCCGGCAAATAGTGATCGAGCGCGCTTTCGACCCGGTCGAGTACCTGCCGGGTCCATTGGTCAAATGTCATAGATCGTCGTCTCCGCCCGCTGCGGAGTCTGTCGTATTGAGGGGCACGGGCCGCAACGTCTCGCCGTCGAGCACGCGCACCTGTTGTTCAACCTTTTCGAGCTGCTGCTGGCAGAAGCGCACGAGCGCCGCGCCGCGACGATACGCCGCTAGCGATTCTTCCAGGCTCAGGCTGCCGCCTTCCATGCGTGCAACGAGCCCGTCGAGCTCCGCAAGCGCCGCCTCGTAGCTCTCGGGCAGGGTTTCGCCCTCGGCCAGCCCGGCTGCGCTTTCGCCCGCGCCAGCGCGGTCTTTCGTTGCGGATTTCGCCATGAGTCGTCGCCAGAATGAAACAAGGCGGACATTCTACGGCAAAAGGTCCCTTTCGACCCGCTCCCCGGCTTGTGTACTCTCTCGACCACACACTCGGGGACAGTACAGATCGGTTCCAGACGGCCCGATTCCCCGTGCATTTGTCTCATATTTCCTGATTTTCTGCCGTCTTTCCGGTGTAATTTTGGCAAAAATCAGTCACTTAGCTACCCCATGACGGGGTAACCGGGTATAATCGCCGGCTCCCTAAATCGAATCTTCGATGGTTGGGTTGTTCACTGCTTTCACGTCTTCATCGGGAGTGGGAATGTCCAATCTGAGCAATGCATTGCAGCTGAAGTCTATCCACAGCCAGCTGCCAGTCACCGCTTATTTTGACGAAGCGCTACTCAAGCGCGAAATCGACACGCTTTTCCAGAAGGGTCCTCGCTACGTCGGGCACGAACTCATGGTGCCCGAGGCGGGAAACTATTTTGCGCTGCCTGGCGAGAAAGAAGGCCGCGTGCTCGTTCGCAACAAGAGCAACGAGATCGAACTGCTCTCGAACGTGTGCCGGCACCGCCAGGCCATCATGCTAAACGGTCGCGGCACGGCAGACAACATTGTATGTCCGCTGCATCGCTGGACCTATGACCTCAAGGGCGAACTGCTCGGCGCACCGCACTTCGCGGACAAGCCGTGTCTGAATCTGAACAGCTCGCCGCTGCAGAAGTGGAACGGGCTGCTCTTCGAATCCGCGGGCCGCGACGTCGCGCGCGATCTTGCACGCCTTGGGCCGGCGAAACACCTCGACTTTACGGACTATATGTTCGATCACGTCGAGGTCCACGAGTGCAACTACAACTGGAAGACCTTCATCGAGGTCTATCTGGAAG
This sequence comes from Paraburkholderia sp. J11-2, assembly GCF_905220185.1. Lineage (NCBI taxonomy): Bacteria > Pseudomonadati > Pseudomonadota > Betaproteobacteria > Burkholderiales > Burkholderiaceae > Paraburkholderia > Paraburkholderia sp. J11-2. The sequence goes on from NZ_CAJMYY010000004.1 coordinate 345,707, forward strand.
ACTATCACGTCGTGCCGTTCCACCCGGGCCTCGGCAACTTCGTGTCGTGCGACGACCTCCAGTGGGAGTTTGGCGACTGGTATAGCGTGCAGACGGTCGGCGTGCACAATCACCTCGGCAAGCCGGGCAGCCCGACGTACCGCAAGTGGCACGACGAGGTCCTGCGCTTTCGCAATGGCGTGCCGCCCGAGTTCGGCGCGATCTGGATGGTGTACTACCCGAATCTCATGATCGAGTGGTATCCGCACGTGCTCGTCGTTTCGTGGCTGATCCCCCAGGGCACGCAGAAGACGACGAACATCGTCGAGTTCTATTACCCCGAGGAAATCACGCTGTTCGAGCGCGAGTTCGTCGAGGCCGAGCGCGCCGCCTATATGGAGACGGCCGTCGAAGACGACGAAATTGCCGAGCGCATGGACGCCGGCCGCCGTGCGCTCTTCGAGCGCGGCGTTTCGGAAGTCGGCCCGTACCAGAGCCCGATGGAAGACGGCATGCAGCACTTCCACGAGTTCCTGCGCCGCGAGCTGGGACCGATCTGATGCCCGGCAGGCGCAAGCCTCTGGCGATCATGAGCAATGCGGAACGCATGACGGAAAGACGGGCTTAGGCCCGTCTTTTTGTTTAGACTGACGGCATCGGGCCGTTGTATAGCTGGAGATGGCGGCCTTGCACGAATCAAGGAGCCGTCATGCCCCACACGCACTACACCACACTGATCTCGGCCGCCAATCTGCACGAACGCCTGACCGCCGCGCCGGGCAGCGTGCTGGTCTTCGACTGCCGCTTCGATCTCGCCGACCCCGCCGCCGGTGAAAATGGCTATGCGCTCGGCCATCTGCCCGGCGCGCAATACCTGCATCTGGACCGCGACCTCTCGGGCCCGAAGACCGGCAAGAACGGCCGCCACCCGCTGCCCGACCGTTCGGCGCTCGTCGCCACACTCTCGCTGCACGGGCTCAACGAAGGCCAGCAGGTCGTCGCGTACGACGCACAAGGCGGCGCCTACGCCGCGCGCCTGTGGTGGCTCTTGCGCTGGCTCGGCCACGACTCGGTGGCCGTGCTCGACGGCGGCCTCAAGGCATGGGAAGCAGCCGGCTTCCCGCTCGTGCGCGACGTGCCCACGCCCGCTCGCGGCACCTTCAAGGCCGGTGCACCGCTCCAGGTGACGGTGGATGCGCAGGCCATCGTACGCAATCTCGCCACGCACGAACTCACGGTCGTCGACGCGCGCGCCGCCGACCGCTATCGCGGCGAGAACGAAACGATCGACCCGGTGGGCGGCCATATTCCTGGCGCGCGCAATCGGTTTTATCAGGACAACCTGACGGCAGACGGCCGCTTCAAGTCGGCGCATACGCTGCGCGAGGAATTCACCGCCGTGCTGCCCGGTATCACGCCCGAACACGTGGTCCTGCAATGCGGCTCGGGTGTGACCGCCTGCCACAACGCACTCGCGATGGAGATCGCCGGCCTGCACGGCGCGGCGCTCTACCCCGGATCGTGGAGCGAATGGAGCGCCGACCCATCGCGGCCGGTCGCCACGGGCCCCAACCCCTAAGCCGGGAGCCTGGAACCAGGCACGGCGTCAGCTCTCGCCGTGCTCCTCGAACCAGGCAATCGCGCGCTTCCAGCCGTCTTCGGCATCCGCCTTGCGATAGCTCGGGCGGTAGTCAGCGAAGAATGCGTGGCCCGCGTCGTTGTACACGACGATTTGCGAGCCGCGCCCGCCCTGCGGACCTTGCGCGATAGCGGCCTTCATCTGCTCGAGCGTGTCCTGCGGGATGCTCTGGTCCTGCAAGCCGTACATGGCGAGCACCGGCACCTGCAAGGTGTTCGCGAGATCGAGCGGATTGCTCGGCGCGTTCGCCGTGTGCGGTCCCGCCACGCGCCCATACCACACCACTGCCGCCTTGATGTGCGGGTCGTGCTCGGCATAGAGCCACGCATAGCGCCCGCCCCAGCAAAATCCGTTCACGCCTACGCGCTTCGTGTCGCCGCCATGTTCGCCTGCCCAGGCAATGGCCGCGTCGATGTCGCCGATCACCTGCGCGTCGGGCACCTTGCTCGCGATGTTGTCGTTGATCTGCTGAATCGTCGGGTACGCCGAGGCATCGCCCTGGCGCACGAAGAAGTCCGGCGCGATGGCCAGATAGCCGAGCTTCGCGAAGCGGCGGCACACATCGGCGATATGCTCGTGCACGCCGAAGATCTCGTGGATCACGATGATGACAGGCAGATGCGTCTTGCCGCGCGGCTGGGCGCGATACGCCGGGATGAGCGTGCCGCCCGACTGAAAGCCGATCTCGCCGGCTTCGAGACCTTCGCTGTCGGTGTGGATGGTTTGCGCGGAGACGGGCAGCACGGCAGCGGCGAATCCGCTGCCGAGCGCCGCCTTGATGAAGGTACGCCGGTTGAACGGCACGTGCGGGACGAGGCTATCGACTTCGGGTTTCAGCATGCAGCGCTCCTTTGAGGTCAAACTGCGAAAACAAGCAGAATAGCGCTGCGCCCTCCGCGCAAGCGCCGCTCAGTGCAGCTTCACACGCGGCAATGTCGTGCGGCGCAGCCAGTGCGCGAAGGTATCGAGCACCATGCGCGCGTAGCCGTGCAGCGCCGCGATGTGCAGCCGGTACAGCGACATGTACATGAAACGGGCAAACAATCCTTCGATCAACATATTCCCGCCGATCAGCCCGCCCATCAGATTACCGACCGCGCTGAAGTGGCCGAGCGACACCAGCGAGCCGAAGTCGCGATAGGTGAACTCCTCCAGCGGCTTGCCGGCGAGCAGATTGCCAAGCGACTTGAACAGGAACGTGGCTTGCTGGTGCGCGGCCTGCGCACGGGGCGGCACACCGCGTTCGTGGCCCGGCCAATCACAGGCCGCGCAATCGCCGAGCGCGAAAATGTTGTCGTCGAGTTCGGTTTGCAGCGTACGGCGCACGATGAGTTGGCCGAGCTTGTTGACGGTGAGGCCATCGAGCCGCGAGAGCACAGCCGGCGCAGTGATGCCCGCGGCCCAGACCGTGAGGTCCGCGCGCAGGTTCTTGCCGCTTGCCGTGCGCACGACGCCCGGCGCAACCTCGGTCACGCGCTCGCCAGTCAGCAGCTTCACACCGAGCTTGTTCAGCAGCTCCGCCGTGGCCGAAGAAACGCGCTCGGGCAACGCAGGCAGGATGCGCGTGCCCGCCTCGATCAGCACGATGCCCACGTCGTGCCGCGGATCGAGCTTGTGCAGCCCATAGGCCGAAAGCACCTGCGCGGTGTTGCGCAACTCGGCGGAAAGCTCGACGCCCGTCGCGCCTGCGCCGATGATCGCCACTTGCACGCGCGGCTCGCCGCCCCCGTTCATGGCCGGTGTGAGATCGTCTGCCGTCACCTCCGCCGCGACGCTTTCGGGCGCCAGATGTTCGGCGCGCATGCACGCGGCGATCAGGCGCTTGCGAAAGCGCTCGGCCTGCTCGACGGTATCGAGCGCGATGGAGTTCTCGGCCGCGCCCGGCACGCCGAAAAAGTGCGTCGTGCTGCCGATGGCGAGCACCAGCGTGTCGTACTCCAACACGCGCTCGGGCAGCATTTCCGCACCGTCTTCGTCGAGCACGCGCCCGAGCGTGATGCGCTTCGCCGCGCGGTCGAGCCCGATCAGTTCGCCCTGCTGGAACTCGAAGCCATGCCAGCGCGCCTGCGCCGGATATTCGAGCTGATGCGTGAACGGATCCATGCTGCCCGCCGCAACTTCGTGCAGGAGCGGTTTCCAGATATGCGTTGGATTGCGGTCGACCAGGGTGACCGATGCCGCTTGCGGCTTGCCCCGCTTCGCGCGCGCTTCGCCGTAACGATCGCCGAGCCGTGTTGCCAGTTCCAGCCCGCCTGCGCCTCCTCCCACAACGATAAAGCGATGCATAGACTCTCCGTGCATGTCGAAAGGCGATAGAAAGGCCGATGCATCGGCAACATCACGCGCGGGGCACCGGCCTTCGATCAAATCATTGTCGGCTGACGGAGCGCGCGGCGGCAACCCTTGCGGCGCGCATTCGCGACATCACGCACGCGAGGCTTGCCTTATCGCGCGCGTGCAGTTAGGTCTTTGTTGCGGTACAGCGCATTCAGTATGTACTTAGTAGAGCTGCACTAAGCACTGCAACGCCTTCGGTACGGCTTCAGTGCGCCTCTTCCCAGTTTTCGCCCACACCGACTTCGGCCACGAGCGGAACCTTGAGCTGCGCCACCGAGCACATCAGTTCGGGCAAGCGCTTGCGCACCTCGGCGAGTTCGTCGCCCGGGACTTCGAGCACCAGTTCATCGTGCACCTGCATGATCATCTTCGTGCCGATCTTGCGTTCGTCAAGCCACTTCTGCACCGCGACCATGGAAAGCTTGATGAGGTCGGCAGCCGTGCCCTGCATGGGCGCGTTGATGGCGGCGCGCTCGGCGGCCTGGCGGCGCGGGCCGTTGCCGCCATTGATCTCGGGCAGCCACAGACGGCGGCCGAACACGGTCTCCACATAGCCGCGCGACTTCGCATCCATGCGCGTTTCGTCCATGTAGCGCGCCACGCCCGGATAGCGCGCGAAATAGCGGTCGATATAAAGCTTCGCCGCGTCGCGCGTAATGCCGAGATTCGATGCGAGCCCGAACGCGCTCATACCGTAAATCAGGCCGAAATTGATGACCTTCGCGATGCGCCGCTGGTCCGAGCTCACTTCGAGCGGCGTGACGCCGAACACCTCGGCGGCCGTGGCGCGGTGAATGTCGTCGCCGCGTGCGAACGCGGCGAGCAGCGACTCGTCGCCCGAGATATGCGCCATGATGCGCAGTTCGATCTGCGAGTAGTCGGCGGAAACGATCTTGTGACCCGGCGGCGCGATGAACGCTTCGCGAATGCGGCGCCCTTCGCCCGTGCGCACGGGGATGTTCTGCAGATTCGGATCGTTCGACGCAAGCCGGCCCGTGACCGCCACGGCCTGCGCGTAGTTCGTGTGCACGCGGCCCGTTTGCGCATTGACCATGCGCGGCAGCTTGTCGGTGTACGTCGACTTGAGCTTGGCAAGACCGCGATGCTCGAGCAGGATCTTGGGCAGCGGGTAATCTTCGGCGAGCTTTTGCAGCACTTCTTCGTCGGTGGAAGGCGCGCCGCTAGGCGTTTTCTTCACAACCGGCAGTTGCAGCTTCTCGAAGAAGATCTGGCCAATCTGCTTGGGCGAACCGAGGTTGAATTCGCCGCCCGCGAGCGCATACGCTTCCTGTTCGAGCGCAATGAGCCGCACGGCGATCTCGGCGCTCTGCTTCTCGAGCCGTTCGGTGTCGATGAGCACACCGTTGCGCTCCATCTTGCGCAGCACGCGCGACGTAGGCAATTCGATGTTGCGATAGACGTAGTCGAGGCCCTTCTCCGGCGCGATCTGCGGATAGAGCGCGCGGTGCAGTTGCAGCGTGACGTCGGCGTCTTCGGCAGCGTATTCGGCGGCCTTTTCCAGCGAGACATCGTCGAAGCCGATCTGCTGCGCGCCCTTGCCTGCCACCTCTTCGTACTTGATCGTCTTGATGCCGAGATGGCGCAGCGCGAGGCTGTCCATGTCGTGACTGCGATGCGATTCGAGCACATACGATTCGAGCAGCGTGTCATGCTCCACGCCGTTCAGCTCGATACCGTAGTTCGCGAGCACCTGCTCGTCATACTTCATGTGCTGGCCGACTTTCTTGTGCTTTTCGCTTTCGAGCCACGGCTTCAGGCGCGCGAGCACTTCGCCCTGCGGCAGTTGATCGGGCGCGTCCGGGCCGCGATGCGCGAGCGGCAAATACGCGGCCACGCCCGGCTCCGTCGAGAACGACATGCCAACGAGCTTCGCGACCATCGGATCGAGCGCCGTGGTCTCGGTGTCGAACGCCGTGAGTTCGGCGGCCTCGATTCTCTTGAGCCACGTATCGAACTGCGGCCACGTCTGGATCGTTTCGTAATGGCGCGGCGCATCGACGAAGAGCGCGGGCTGCACGATCGCGTCTTTCTCGGGGGCGTCGCCTTGGGTTGCGGCGGGCACCGTTTCGCTCTGCTGGCTCACTTCGGTCACTTCGCGCAGCCAGGTCTTGAAACCGTGGCGCGCGAAGATATCGCGCAGTTCTTCGCGCGCTTCGGGGCGCGTCGCGAGCGACGCTTCGATCGTCTCGAGATGCGGCGCGAGGTCACAAGCCGTTTCCACCGTGACGAGCTTGCGCGCCATCGGCAGGAAGTCGAGCGCGTCGCGCAGATAGCCGCCCACGGCGCCCTTGATTTCGTCCGCATGCGCGATCACGCCATCGAGCGAATCGTATTGCGTGAGCCACTTCACTGCGGTCTTCGGGCCGCACTTGTTCACGCCCGGCACGTTGTCGACGGTGTCGCCGATGAGCGAGAGATAATCGATGATGCGCTCGGGCGGCACGCCGAACTTCGCGATCACGCCTTCGCGATCGAGCGTTTCGTTCGTCATCGTGTTGATGAGCGTGACGTGGTCCGTGACGAGCTGCGCCAAGTCCTTGTCGCCCGTGGAAACGATGACCTTCATGCCGCGCTTTTCCGCCTCGCGGGCGAGCGTGCCGATCACGTCGTCGGCCTCGACGCCTTCGATCATCAGAAGCGGCCAGCCGAGCGCGCGCACCGCCGTGTGAATGGGCTCGATTTGTGCTGCGAGCGGCTCGGGCATGGAAGGCCGGTTGGCCTTGTACTCGGGGTACCAGTCGTCGCGGAACGTCTTGCCCTTTGCATCGAACACGCACGCGCTATACTCTGCCGTAACGTCCTTGCGCATGCGACGCAGCATGTTGATGATGCCGTATAGCGCGCCCGTCGGTTCGCCGTCGGGACCGCGCAGGTCCGGCATCGCATGGAAGGCCCGATAGAGATAGCTAGAACCGTCGACCAGCAGCAGGGTCTTCCCTTCCAGCTCATTTTGTAGCTTCGTTTCCACGCGTAGTTCTTCAGGCATTATGGACAAGAGAAAAGTGATTCCGAGTCTGCGTTCACTCGCAGATCAAGAGCGCGCGACGGCCAAGAAGGCGCGCGCATCGTGGCAGATGTTCACGATTATGGCAGAGTTTATTGAGGCGACCGAGTACCTGTCCGAGATCCGGCCAGCGGTCAGCATCTATGGCTCCGCCCGCCTGAAACCGGAGTCGGAGTACTACCAGCTCGCCAGCACGATCGCGCGAAAAGTCTCGGACGCGGGCTTCGCCGTGATCTCCGGTGGCGGCCCCGGCATCATGGAAGCCGCGAACCAGGGCGCGCATGCGGGCAAGTCGCCTTCGGTGGGCCTGAACATCGAGTTGCCGCACGAGCAGTCGGGCAACCAGTGGCAGGACATTTCGCTGCGTTTTCGCCATTTCTTCACGCGCAAGGTCACGTTCGTGAAGAACTCGGACGCCGTGATCGTCATGCCCGGCGGCTTCGGCACGCTCGACGAACTGGCCGAGGTGCTCACGCTCATCCAGACGAAAAAGTCGCGTCACGTGCCCATCATTCTGGTGGGCAGCACGTTCTGGAAGGGCCTGCTCGACTGGTTCCGCTCGGCGCTCGTGCCGATGGGCCTCATCAATCCCGAAGACATGGACTTGATGCAGGTGATCGACGACCCCGACCAGGTGCTCGAAGCCGTTCTCAAGTTCTACGAAGATGCAGACACCGCCGAAGATGCCGGCAAGGAACACCCAGCGCGCCGCGACCGTGACCGCGACTCCGACGAAGACCGGATGTTCTACCTCTGATGCAGCGCTTCAAGCGCAGCGTGCGGATGGCTTGCGGTTAATGTTTCCGTAGGCCTGCGCACCGCTCGCGCTTGAGCGCCTCACACTCCTCATGCTTTCTCCGCGCTTGCGGGCACGCCGGACGCACCGAGCGGCGCCCGCGCGCTCGCCTGCTCCTCCAGCCAGCGGCAAAACTGCGAGACGAGCGGCGCTTGCGCCACCTCGCGGCGCGCCACCCACCAGTAACCGCGCGCGTCGAGATGCGGTCCTGCCAGCGGGGTGACGAGACGCCCTGAAGCGAGTTCGTCGTCGAGCAGCGGCAGTGGGCCGAGCGCCACGCCAAGACCATCCACGGCAGCCTGCAAGGCCAGGTAGAAGTGGTCGAACGACTGCTTCTTCCGGCATTTGGCCTTTACCCCCGCGGCCGCAAGCCACGTACGCCACGCATCGGGACGCGTGTCCGAATGCAGCAGCACATGGCGCGCCAGATCGCCCGCCTGGTGAATCGGCGCGCGTTTGAGCAGCGCCGGGCTGCACACCGGCAGCTCCATCTCATCAAGGAAATGACCGGCCTCGCAGTCGGGCCAGTGGGCCGGACCGCGCCGCACGGCCACGTCGAAGCCTTCGAGCGTCTCGACCGGCGCGTTCGAGGTGGACAGGCGCAACTCGACGTTCGGCGCGAGACGCTGAAACTGCGAGAGCCGCGGCAGCAGCCATTTCATCGCGAAGGTAGGTAGCGCATTCACGCGCAGCACGTGCACCACGCCCGTGTCGCGTAACTGGTTGGTTGCGCGCGCGATGTCGTCGAATGCCGATTGCACAGCGGCCAGGTAGCGCCGCCCGTCCTCGGTCAGCGCGACCCGCTTGCCGTGACGATGAAACACCTGCACGCCGACCCACGCCTCGAGCGCGGCCACCTGCCGGCTGATGGCACCGTGAGTCACATTGAGCTCGCCCGCCGCGGCGGAGAAGCTGTTGTGCCGCGCTGCGGCTTCGAACGCGCGCAGCGCGGGAAAGGGAGGAAGGGAGCGTGCCATCCTTGTGAGTGTAGATCACAAGAGCGCGCCATAGAAATCGTTTTGCCGCGCGCGCGATTGGGCTTAATCTCCGAACTTGCCTCAGAGGTCCCTTCCATTCATGAAACAACCCATCTCATCGCCCGCCGCTACCGCTGCCGCGACCGGCACGGACGACGGCCTGCACACGCCCACGGTGCGCGATCTGTTCTACGGCTTCCTCGGTCTTGGCTTCACATCGTTTGGCGGCGCCCTGCCATTGGCGCGCCGCACCATCGTCGAGCAGCGCCGCTGGCTCAGCGCCAGCGAGTTCACCGACCTGCTCGGGCTCTGCCAGTTTTTGCCGGGCGGCAACGTCATCAACCTGTCGGTTGCGCTCGGCATGCGATTTCAGGGCTGGCGCGGTGCGCTCGCGGGCATTCTCGGCCTGATCGCGGGTCCGTCGCTCGTCGTGATCGGGCTCGGCGTGCTCTACGAGCGCACGCAAAACGACCCGCACGTGCGGCACTTGTTCGTGGGGCTCGCCGCGGCGGCCGCCGGGCTGCTCGTCTCGATGGCGCTGAAGATCGTGCTGCCGCTGCGGCGCGACCCCGCCGCGGCCGTCGTCGCCGCGCTCGGCTTCGTGGCCATTGCCGTGCTGCGCACGCCCCTTTTGCCCACCATGCTCGTGCTGACGCCAGTCGGCATCGCGCTCGCGGCCCGCGCGGCGCGCAAGGAAGGAGGCTCGCGATGACCGCCACACTCGTTGCGCTCGCTGCAATCTTCAGCCAGCTCTCGCTGCTCGCATTCGGCGGCGGCAACACGATCCTGCCCGAGATGCAGCGTCAGGTCGTCGAGGTGCACCACTGGATGCCCGCAAGCGAGTTCAGCGCGCTCTTCGCGCTTGCCCAGGCCGCCCCGGGGCCGAACATGATGGTCGTGACGCTGGTGGGCTGGCACGTGGCCGGCTGGGCGGGCATGCTGGTCACGTCGATTGCGAAGTTCGGACCGTCGTCGCTCGTCACGATCGCCGCACTGCATGCGTGGGACCGCTTCAAGGACCGCCCGTGGCGTCGCATCGCGCAAAAGGGGCTCGTGCCGGTAACGGCGGGCCTCGTGGCCGCGAGCGCGGTGCTGATTGCGAAGGCTTCAGATCCTTCGTGGATCGCGTGGGCGATTACCGGCGTGTGCGCCGTGCTCGCGTTTCGCACGAAGATTCACCCGCTGTGGCTGCTTGGCGCGGGGAGTCTGATCGGGTTGTTGGGGTTTGGGCAGTGAAGTGACGGCGGGGGTTGGGGATGGTGCGATTCAGGCTTCCTCGATATTCACCATCCACGCCGCACGCCTGCCGCCGATTGCCACCCGCGCGACCAGTGCGATTCCGATCAATGCCATGCACAGGGTCAGCGCGAGAATGACGGCCTCCGTTCCCAGGCGCGACGCGCAGAGCCCAACCAGCAGCCCGGCAAGCGGCTGGGTCAGATTGTTAAGTAGTGCGATCAGACCCACGGTCTTGCCGAAGTCCTCCGCGGGAATCAGCCGTTGCCGCACCCCACGCATGAATACGCTGAACATCTTGTCAAAGCCGATGACCGCGAGAAAGCCTGCGACATAGACAAAAGGCAGCGATTTCCACCCCGTCAACAAACCGCCTAGCACGATCAGCAGATAGGAGACCGCGCCCGATACGCGCGCGGGCAGCTTCACATGAGCGACGAACGTCAGCACGACGACCGTTGCGATCGAGCCGGCCACCTGCAGCCACGCATAGGCTGAAGCCGTCTGACCATACACCCCCGTGAACATGGCCGCCGATGTCGCGAGCGTCACGCCAATGACGAGATTCACCCCAGCCGCAAGCAGGATCATTTCCAGCAAGCCGGGTATCGCGACGATGTGCACGAACGCAATGCGATACGGGACGAGCCAGTTCCGGCGAGGATGCGCTTGATCGAACACCGGCACCTGCTGCCCCGCAGCCCAAAGTGAAAACGCGATATCGGACGCGAGGAAAATCGCGGCTGTGGCCAACACCACGTACTCCCAGCCCGAAACGCCCAGTAAGCCCGCTGCTGCGAGCGGTCCCAGGACGGTCCCCAACTGATCCGCGATCTGCGTGTACGAGAGACTTTTACGGTAGGCGTCGCCATGAAAGATGCGCGGCAACATGGCTTCGCGCGCCATGAAGCCTTGCGTCGTGAGGACGCCCGCGCCCGCCGAAATGACGATGAGCCACACGAGGCTGCCGTGTATCGCGAAAGCAAGCACGCCGCCAACGCAGACGATCGAGCGCCAATGCTGACTCCAGCGAATCAGCTTGAGCGTCGAAACACGGTCGCAAAGCGCACCGCAGACCGGAAAGGCCGCATAGCGCGGCAACGCTTCGCAGAAGAATGCGATGCCCGACCATGCAGCGCTCCCCGACAGCTTGAATACGACAAGCGGCACGGTGAATAGCAGGATCTGATCCGCGAGTCGCGTGAGCAGCAGTGAGAGGTAGAGGAGTCTAAGGTGCCCGCGCACGCCTGCGTTCCTGTCAGGTAAGCGAGAACGACAAGACAAACCGGCGGCGAGCCTGTGGCCAGCCGCCGTCGTTCAAGACGCGCCTACTGAAACGCCACCTCCGCAAAACTGCGCAATTTCCGGCTATGCAGCTTGTGCAAGCCGTTCGTGCGCAGAATCTCCATCGCCTTCACGCCGATCTGCAAATGCTGATCGACCTGCGCGCGATAGAACGAATCGGCCATGCCCGGCAGCTTGAGCTCGCCGTGCAGCGGCTTGTCGGAAACGCATAGCAAGGTGCCGTACGGTACGCGAAAGCGGAATCCGTTCGCGGCGATGGTCGCGCTTTCCATGTCGAGTGCGATCGCGCGGCTCTGCGAAAGGCGCAGCACCGGCTCGCGATGATCGCGCAGCTCCCAGTTGCGGTTGTCCACGCTCGCCACCGTCCCCGTGCGCATCACGCGCTTGAGTTCCACGCCGTCGAGCTTCGTGACGTCCGCGACCGCCCGCTCAAGCGCGAGCTGCACTTCCGCGAGCGCCGGAATGGGCACCCACAGCGGCAAATCGGCGTCGAGCACGTGATCCTCGCGCACATAGCCGTGCGCGAGCACGTAGTCGCCCAGGCGCTGCGTATTGCGCAGGCCCGCGCAGTGGCCAAGCATGATCCACGCATGCGGGCGCAGCACGGCAATGTGATCGGTGATCGTCTTGGCGTTCGACGGGCCCACGCCGATATTGATCATCGTGATGCCGCTGCCGTCCGCGCGCTTGAGGTGATAGGCCGGCATTTGCGGCAGGCGCGCCGGCGCCGTGCCCTCGTCGTCCTGCTCGCCCAGGTTCGCGTTGTAGGTCACCACGTCGCCGGGCTCGACGAACGAGGTGTATTCGCTGCGGTAGTTGCGCAGGTCGGCGTCGTCGGTATGCGCCATCATCGCGCGGCCGAGCTTCACGAACTCGTCGATATAGAACTGGTAGTTCGTGTAGAGCACGTAGTTCTGCACGTGCGTGGGCGACGTAGCCGTGTAGTGCTTGAGCCGGTGCAGCGAGAAGTCCACGCGCGGCGCGGTGAAGAGCGCAAGCGGATGCGGCTCGCCCGGCTCCGGCTCGTAAGTGCCGTTCACGATGCGGTCGTCGAGCTGCGCGAGATCGGGCACATCGAACACGTCGCGCATGGCGAAGAGGCGTTCGCGGTCGAGATCGCCTTCGAGGTGGATGCCTTCGGCGAACGCGAAGTGCACGGGAATCGGCTGATCCGATACGCCCACTTCGATAGCCACGTGATGGTTCTTCGCGAGCAGGCGCAACTGCTCGCGATAGTAATTGCCGAACAGGTCGGGCCGCGTGACGGTGGTCTCGAACACGCCTGGGCCGGCCACGAAACCGTACGAGCGGCGTGAGTCGATATGTGTGTTGACGTTGGTGCGGATGCGCACGAACGGGTAGCACGCGCGCACGCGACGGTCGAACGCCTCGCCGCGGCGATAGCGCGCAAACGCGTCGCGCAGGAAAGACGTATTCGCTTCGTAAATGCTCGAGAGGCGCGCCACGGCGTCGGCGGCGTCGTCGAAAGATTCGTCCGGGAAGTCGTGCGCCGGCGTCATGAGGGGCCGCAGGTAGTCGTTCTTCATCTTCGTTCGCCTCTCCGTTTGATGGGTCCACATTACCACGGAAGCCACGAATTTCTGGCGACGAACCTCGCCGCGTCCAGGGCTTTTGCAACACCGGCCACGCGCGGGCTGCGGGCGCCGTGCACCGCCCGCCGGGCGCGGGCCGCAGCGCCTGCGCAACATGGGGCGAAGCGCCCGGATTTGCTAGAATTGGGGCATCCCATCGGAGAATGACCATGAAGTCGCACCTTCTTGCCGCCGTCGCGGTGACACTCGCTTTCAGCAGGGTCGCCATGGCCGCGCCGGCCGACGACGCAAAGACCGCCGTCGAGGCACAATCCGCGCAGTCCGAGAATGAACGCGCGGGCCTGCCCGACCTGGCCGCGATCAACAACCAGCCGGCCGCACGCGTCACCTCGAAGGTCAACATCAACGACGTGCCGCGCGTGCCCAGCTATCACGAAGTGAGCCGGAATGGCACCGAAATCACCGAATACCGCGACAAGGGCAAGCCCGTCGAGATCAACGTGCATTCGAACTTCGGCACGCGCTACACGATGAGCGCGAACCCCGACACCTCGCCGCAAGTGCGCAACAACGGCCAGGCCAGCACGCGCCTGCCGTCGATCAACCTGCATTACTGAGCCATCCGGGCGCGCGTATGCCTTGGCATGCCCGCGTCACCGCCATGTGCGCCGCCCCGTGAGCCGGGCCGCCGCCATCGCATCTGAGCCGGACACGCTCGCAAATCCCCCGGGCAGCACGACGCAGCGTTCGCCGACCCGCCAATACCACTCAACCGACCTTCTTGCATGGCCGTCTTCACCGCTGTCACCGACCAAGAGCTTGCCCAATGGCTGCGCGACTACGATCTCGGCGATGTCGTCGAATTTCGCGGCATCCAGTCCGGCATTGAAAACAGCAACTTCTTCCTGACGACGACGCGCGGCGAATACGTCCTGACGATCTTCGAAAAGCTGACGGCCGAACAACTGCCGTTCTACCTCGACCTGATGCGGCACCTCGCCTCGCATCGCGTGCCGGTACCCGACCCCGTGCCGCGCAAGGACGGCGCGCTTTTCGGCCTGCTGCACGGCAAGCCCGCGGCCATCGTCTCGAAGCTCGAAGGCAAGCCCGAACTCGCGCCCGGCGTGGAGCACTGCGCGGAAGTGGGCCAGATGCTCGCGCGCATGCATCTGGCGGGCCGCGACTACCGCGGCGACCAACCGAACCTGCGCAGCCTGTCGTGGTGGGAAGAAACGGTGCCGACGGTGCTGCCGTACCTCACCGACGCCCAGCGCACGCTCCTCACGAGCGAACTCGACCACCAGCGCGCGTTCTTCGCCTCGGCCGACTATGCGGCGCTGCCGGGCGGTCCGTGCCATTGCGACCTGTTCCGCGACAATGCGATGTTCGCGCACTCGCATCCGGCGCCGGGTCACGAAGTTCGGTTGGGCGGCTTTTTCGACTTCTATTTCGCCGGCTGCGACAAGTGGCTGTTCGACGTCGCTGTGACGGTCAACGACTGGTGTGTCGACCTCGCCACCGGCAAGCTCGACACGGCGCGCGCCGACGCGCTTTTGCGCGCCTACCAGACCGTGCGCCCATTTACGCCCGAAGAAGCGCGGCACTGGATGGACATGCTGCGCGCAGGTGCGTACCGCTTCTGGGTCTCGCGCCTGTATGATTTCCACCTGCCCCGCTCGGCCGAACTGCTCAAGCCGCACGATCCCGGCCACTTCGAGCGCATCCTTCGCGAGCGCCTCGCTGGCAGCGAGGCCGGCTCCCATCACGCCTTGCCCCATCGCCCATGCAACTAATTGAAGTCCCCGCGAAGACGGGCTACGTCTGGTTCCGCCAGGGTATCTGGCTGTTCCGCCGCAATCCGCTCGCGTTTCTCACGCTGTTTTTCGCCTATTTGCTGGCGATGACGCTGATTTCCGCCATTCCCGTGATCGGCGGCGTGCTGCCGCTCCTGTTCGTGCCCGGCGTGGCCGTCGGCTTCATGGCGGCGTGCCGTGACACGATCGCGGGCAAGCCGGTGTTCCCGACCATCCTGATCGACGGCTTTCGTTCGTACGGCAGCAACGTGGCGAAGCAGCTTCTGGTGCTCGGGGCGATATACGTGGTGGCGATGTTGCTGGTGCTGGCCGCGTCTGCGTTCGTGGACGGCGGCGCGCTATTGCGCCTGATGACGATCGGCGGCGACCTCGACGCCGAAGCGCTCGCCAACAGCGACGTGCCGCTTGCGGTGCTCGCCTCGCTGCTCTGCTACGTGCCGGTGTCGATGCTGTTCTGGTTCGCGCCCGTGCTCACGGCATGGCACGATGTGCCGCCCGTGAAGGCCATGTTCTTCAGCATCGTGAGCTGCTGGCGCAACAAGGGCGCATTCATGGTGTACGGCGCGCTGTGGTTCGCGGTCTCGACCGTCGTATCGATCGGCTTGTCGACGCTGCTGCGCGCGCTCGGCGCGGGCGACTTCACGGTGGCGATCCTGATGCCCGCGCTCATCATCGTGACGACGATGCTCTATTGCTCGTTCTACGCGACCTATCGCGGCTGCTACGGCGTGCAGGAAAAGCAACCCGCCGAAATGCCGGATTCGGGCCGCTGAACGGCGCGGCGATCCAGTACTCGTCACGCACGCTTGAACGCAAAAACGGCGCCCTAGGCGCCGTTCTCATTTTGCCCCTTCGTTATATAGAGGGGCACAGCATTCCTGCTTAGCCGTAGTGATTCATCCACGACGGGTGACGCGTGGTCTTCTCGCGATCCATCTTGCGCATGCGAAATTCGAGATCGTAGATGTCGACGGACTCCGCGAGATACGCTTCCTCGCGCTGCTGGCGGCGAGCTTCGGCGGTTTCGGAGAGGAACAGGAAAAGTCGGCTGAGCAGGTACATGATTTGGCCCTTCTTTGACGGGCACGTGCCCGCGAATCGAATGAAGCCATTATAGGGTAAACCCTGTTAAGGGTAAACACCTAAGTTGCCCGCAAACGCGTTTAACCTGCGTCCTGCGTCAATTCGTCGTCATAGGCCTCGTCGATCGCCTCGCGCCGATGAGCCTCGAAAAAGTCCCAGATCAGCGTGCTCGCGTCCGGTCCCGTCGACGAATGGAACGGCACGGTGTCGTCGCCGCCGCTCCAGGCGTGGTCGAGGTCCGCCACGCGGCACAGCCGCACGACGCTCGCGCCGTCGAGTTCGTAGTCCTGCTCGCGATAGCCGTCCTTGAACGTCTCGTGCGACACGACGCCCTGACGCACGCCGCGCGAATCCGCAAGACCGTTCAGGCGCAGCAGTTGCACCGCGAGCTGTTCCGCGTTCACGGGCGCGACGACCGCATCGGCGTCGCCCTGCACGACGATCGCCGGCATGCCCGGGTGGATGCGGGCGCCCAATTGAGTGTCGACGAGCGCCACCGGATCGTGGTGCACGCCGCGCCGCATCACGTCGAGCGCGGTCACGCCGGAGCGTGCCTCACCGAAAGCGGGGCCGGAATGCAGCGCGATGGCTGCAAAGCGGCTGGGCGAGCGCACCGCGAGCAGCATGGCGAGCCCTGCGCCCGCCGACAAGCCCGCCAGATAGACGCGCGAGCGGTCGAATCCATGCTCCTCCACGAGCGTATCGACCAGAGAAACAACGGCCGCTGCCTCGCCGCCGCCCGCCGCGTCGCGCGAGTCGTACCAATGCCAGCATTGGTGCGGGTGCGCGCGCTCGGACTGCTCGGGATAGACCACCGCGAACCCATGGCGGTCGGCGAGCAGATTCATGCGCGTGCCTTCCGCGAAAGAGTCCATCGACTGCTTGCAGCCATGCAACATCACGACGAGCGGCATGCCCTTCGTCTTGTGTCCCGGCGGCAGATAGAGCCCGTAAGGCAGCGAGCGCCCGGCATGCAGGGCGTTCGCCGGTACAAGGTGCTCGGCGCGCTGCCATTCGCCTGCGGCCCAGGCGGCCGCTCGCGGGCCCACGCGCGACTCGCGCACCGGCGCGCCGCTGCGCGCCTGCGCCGGCGTAACCTGCTTCGCCGCCTGATCGGCTGCGGCCTGAGCGGCGCGCCAGATTGCCTGCGGCTGGGGCATGTCGATCCCCGCGCCCTTCAGGGCGTCGCGGGTAGCCCGGGTCTGGATGGCGAGCAGACGTCGCATGCCACCTGCCCATAGCTTCGTCAGATTTTTCGTCATCTATGGCCTCGTAAAAGGGTCTGACACATCGTGGCGTTTTGCCGCGATCCGTCGTTGTGCAACGCACAATAACACCATTTGGACGCGGCTGCAGATCGGATCAGTTCGATTCCGTCCTTGCGTCCGTTCGACGGGGCACGCCTGCGTTTATGCGACGCAGCTATACTGGATACTTGTCTCGCGCGCGTGTCAGCCAGCCTGGCGGTTCGCGCGTTGAGTCGCTATCAGGTAGCGACTCACCACCTGCAATCCCTGGATCTTGTTCAGAAAGCCGGCAGTACGGACTCATGCCAGATTTACCGATTCACCTTTGGTACTCGATTACCAACCTCGGCGGCGCAGGCCTCACCCTGCCGCTCGCGTTGGCTATCGCGCTGTGGCTCGTGGTCGGCTACTCGTGGCGCATGGCGGCGAGCTGGGTGTTCCTGCTCGGCGTGGCAATCGGCCTCGTGACGCTCACCAAGATCGCATTTCTGGGCTGGGGCGTAGGGGTAAGAGAACTGGACTTCACGGGTATCAGCGGCCACGCCATGCTTTCCGCCGCCGTCTATCCCGTCGCGTTTTTCCTGGTGCTGCAAGGCACGCCATCCTTCGTGCGCGCCGCAGGGGTGACCGTTGGGCTCGCGGTGGGGCTCGCGGTAGCGCTCTCGCGCGTAGTGCTCGACGCCCATTCGCCCTCCGAGGCTGTCACGGGCTGTGTGGTCGGGGCGCTTACCGCGCTGGTGTTCGTGCGGTACTGGTGGCGAGCGCAGGCTCAGCGAATTTCGGCGGCGGTCGTCGCGCTGAGCCTCGCGGCGCTCACTGTCGCATTGCACAACGTGCACGTGCCCACGCACCGCTGGGTCACGAACATCGCGCTGACGGTTTCGGGCCACGACCGGCCCTATGTGCGCGCCAAATGGAAGGCCAACCGCGTCAACCGGGCCCCCGTCGCGCCCATCTCTCAAACCCGCAACGGTCTCACGCCGCCCCCGCAACGCCGCGCCTGATCCTCGCTGACCGCACCACCCCGGTTAGCCGCTGCCCAGACGCTCAGCCGGCCACGCCCAGCAGCACACTCGAAGCCTTGAACACGGCCATCGCCGCTTGACCCGCGGCGAGTCCGAGCGCGTCCACGCTCGCGTCGGTCACGATTGCAGCGATGACGGTGCCGCCCGGCATGGCAAGCGTCACTTCGGCGTTCACGGCGCCGCGCCGCACGACTTCGATCGTCCCGCTCAACCGGTTGCGCGCAGAGAGCCGCGCCGCATCCGCCGCACTCGCGACCAGCACGACCGAAGTCGCCTTCACGAGCGCCACCACGGGCGCACCTTCCACAAGCCCCAGGGCCTCGGCGCTTTCTCGCGTGACCGTCGCGACGAGCGCTTCGCCGCCGGGCAGCGCGATCGACACCTCGTCGTTCACTACGCCCCTCACGATTGCCGAAACGGTGCCAAAAAGCTGATTGCGCGCGCTCGTGCGCATCGCGAAGCGCCCGAGTACGGCCAGATCGCGCGCGAAACCGCTAGCCGGTGCATCGTCGCCTTCGTTCGAAACGGCCCCGAGCGCTTGCGCCGCATGCTCGATAAAGCGCTGGTGCTCGCGCTCGATGGC
Organism: Paraburkholderia sp. J11-2; assembly: GCF_905220185.1. Taxonomy (NCBI): domain Bacteria; kingdom Pseudomonadati; phylum Pseudomonadota; class Betaproteobacteria; order Burkholderiales; family Burkholderiaceae; genus Paraburkholderia; species Paraburkholderia sp. J11-2. The sequence continues at coordinate 364,306 of NZ_CAJMYY010000004.1, forward strand.
GCGAAACGTCTCGACGAGCCGCAACGCCCGCGGCGTGAGCGTCGTTCCGCCGCCGCCCTTGCCGCCCGTCGCGCGCACCACGAGCGCCTCGCCCGCGAGATTGTTCATGACGTCGACGGCGTCCCAGGCGCCCTTGTAGCTCATGCCGACCGCTTTCGCCGCGCCTGTGATCGAGCCGGTCGCGTGGATCGCTTCGAGCAGCGCGATGCGCGCCGCACCGCCGAGCATCTGCTGGCCGGACTGAAACCAGACCGAGCCGCCCAGACCCAGTTCCGGCGCCTCGGAGGATCGGGATGTGTCTGTGGAACCGGCATCTGCGTGGCCGGCGCCGGTGGATGGGGAGTGCGAGTCAGTGGGATTCATCATGCGTAATACAAGCAAAAACAAGACAAACAAGCGACGGTTCGGCGTGGCTCGCCGAAATCCGCCAGCGATTATAGAGACGCGCCTCAGGCGCCGCGCGGCACCTTCGGCTCGCCCAGTTCGCGCAACAGGCGCTCACCTTCCTTTGCGGTATAGCGCTTGACGGCCTCGCACCAGCCACGAGCGAACCCAAGCTGATACGGCTCGGCATCCATGCGCTCGAGATAGCGCAGGGCCACTGCCGCGTCGTTGCCGTCGCCGAGCACGGTCTGCAGCCGCGCGAGCGAGCGCGCCACCTCCACGCGCGTGCGGCGCGACGTGAGCGTGGCGAAGAATTCGATCGTGTAACGCAAATATTTCGCGTTGATGCGCGCGCGATGGCGGCTCGCCTCGTCGATGGCGGTGAGCTTTTGCGTGCTCGCGAGCCGCTCGTAGTAGCGCCGCACGCGCTTCTTCGCGTGGCGGTGCAGCGAGCGCCCACCGGCGCCGGCGTCGCTCGCGCGCCGCGCGAGCGTGTCGAGCCACCGGAGCCACGCCAGCGCCACCCGCGCGTAGCGCGGCGAAGCCAGCCCCTCGCGCAGCCGCGCCCGCGCGGCGAGCCGTTGCGCGTTTGCCTCGTCGCGAATCGCGTTCCAGCGCCCCGGCTCGACGTCGGCGGCGGCGAGCGCCGGCAGCGTCGATTCGACGAAGACGTCGCGGTCGCGCGCATCGCCGAGCAGGCCGCCCAGCCACTTGAGCTCCGGCTCGATGCGCGTTTCCCAGGCCTCGTCGCACCAGTGCGAGAAGATGCGCATGGCGGTACGCAACCGCCGCTGCGACACGCGCATCTGATGGATGAACTCGCCGTTCGTGCTGTCGCGCACGCCCGCGTCATTGCCGAACCACTGCGCGCTGATGTTGCGCCCGATTGCCACGAGCGCGGCCTCAGCGGTGGCCGCGGCGCCGAGATTCACGGCTTCGGCTTTGATGGCAGCGGCGTCGCCGGTCACGCTGCCCGAGGCGGCGCGCTCGAGCGCGTCGGTCAAGCGCACGAACGCGGGCAACGCCTCGATCAGGTCGCCGGCGCAGGCAAAAAGCGCGTCGACGACAGGCCGCTCGTCCTCGCCATCGGGCCAGGGCGCACTCACGCGTAACTCGTGCAGGCTGGGCAAGCCGGGCGCAGGCGATGCATCCGCGCCTTGCGTGCCCCCGGCCAGCGCGGTTTGCGGCAGAGCCGCCGGCTCGTGCAAATCTTCGTCGAACGTGAGCAGCACCTCGATGCCATCGCGCGGCCACTGCCAGCAACTGCGCGCGGCCACGAGCGTGGCCGCCGCAGAGAGATCGTCCGCGCTGCCCAGCGCCTCGCGAAACGGCTCGGGCGCGGCGTCGAAGAGCGCATGCGCGATCCCGTTCGCATCGAGCGCCGCCTCGAAGATCGGTGCGACCGCGGTGACACCGGGCGTATGGACGCGCCGCTTCGACACGACGACGCACTGTGTCTCGCCGCGCGATTCGACAGCGACGCGCCAGCCAAGCCCCGCAAGGACGCCGCCGCGGTCGAAGACGACCGTCGTCACGCGTTCGCGCGCATCGGACATCGGCACGAGCGACGGCACGGCGGCGCACAGAGCGACGCTCCACTCCGAAGGCGTCGGGCTGGCGTGCGGCCTGGACGCCGCGCCCGTGGCGGCGGCGTTTGAGCTTCTTCTATCCGGCGCTGCCGGGATCACGACATCCAGCACGATTTCCAGAACGCGATCCATGAACGCTCCAGGATGCTGTGGGTGGGCGCGAAGGCTTAGAACAGTGCAAGGGGATGGCGAGCCAGGAACAGCGACGACGCGATCGATGGTACACGCGAGCGCGCCTCGACGCCCCAGGTAACGTCCCTGACCCTTCCAGCGGGTCTCTGATGATGGTCAAGACTGCCACGATGAGACGGTGGAAAAATAATTACGTTTCAATTTCTCCCATTTTGACTATCTGTAAGGAGTGTTGAGTGTTCCCAGAATACCGAGATTTGATTTCGCGCCTCAAGATTCAGGACGACCATTTCGCCCGCATTTTTCATCGTCACAACGAGCTCGACCAGCAGATCAAGAACATGGAGGCCGGCGTCGTGGCTTCGCATGGCATGGAAGTCGAGCAGTTGAAAAAGGAAAAGCTCCAACTCAAGGACTCGCTTTACCTGATCCTGAGAAAAGCGGCGAACGCCTGAACCAGGCGGCGTCCAGCGCTGGCCGCCAGTGTGCCGGCGCTGGCCATCGACCGCCGGCTTTGCGCTGTCGCGCCTGCTAATCAAGCCGCGACGGCTTCCCTGCGCCCTGGTGCCGCTCACGCGTTATTCCTTTCGCTTCGATGCTCCCGCTTTGAATGCGAGTCACTTCGCACGCACTCCGCTCTCCGCGTTCGCCTACATCATGCCCAAATCCATTCCCTACTCCGCCTCCGACGACCCCAGCCCCGCCGCGCGCCTGCCGCTCGTCACGCCCCACAGCGCCGAGTTGCGCACCGTCGACAGTGCCGTCGAGTCCGCGAGCGAAGTCATCGCAGGCGCTGTCCATGATCTCGTCACGCGCGCTCACGCCGAGCAAAATCCGCCCGCCAGGTTGCTCGAGTCGATCGCGGCATTGATGCAAGGCATGTCACCCGACGAAGCCGCCCAGTTGCGCAGTCTGATTCTCGAAGGCAACCCTGCCGACTGGCGCAACTCGCGCACGCGCCACCCCGACGAGGAACTTGCCGCTGGCTGGCGCGAAGGCGGCTATCCGTATCGTAATTTGATGTCGCGCCGCGCCTACGAGCGGCAGAAGTATCGGCTGCAGGTCGAGTTGCTCAAGCTTCAGGCGTGGGTGCGCGAAACCGGCCAGCGCGTGGTGATCCTGTTCGAGGGCCGCGACGCCGCCGGCAAGGGCGGCACGATCAAGCGCTTCATGGAGCATCTGAACCCGCGCGGCGCGCGCGTGGTGGCGCTCGAAAAGCCCACCGAAGTCGAACGCGGCCAGTGGTATTTCCAGCGTTACGTGCAGCATCTGCCTTCGGCGGGAGAGATCGTGCTGTTCGATCGGTCCTGGTACAACCGCGCGGGCGTCGAGCATGTCATGGGCTTCTGCACGCCTGACGAATATGCGGATTTCATGCAGCAAGCGCCGGAGTTCGAACGGCAACTGATTCGCAGCGGCATCCACCTGATCAAGTTCTGGTTCTCGGTGAGCCGCGCGGAGCAGCGCCGCCGCTTCAAGGAGCGCAAGGTGCATCCGCTCAAGCAATGGAAGCTGAGCCCTGTCGATCTCGCTTCTCTCGACAAGTGGGAAGCGTATACGCAGGCAAAGGAGGCGATGTTCTCGCAAACCGACACGGCCGATGCGCCGTGGACCGTCGTTCGCTCCGATTGCAAGAAGCGCGCACGGCTGAATGCCATGCGGTTCGTGCTGCATAAGCTGCCTTATGCAAGCCGGGATGGGGAGGCGATTGGGGTAGTCGATCCGTTGCTAGTGAGTCGGGCGCTGTAGAGGTGTGATTGCCCTCTCCACAATCGGCCTTTCAGCTTCATCGGTCCGCGCGCTTCCCCCAAATCAGTGCCTCCGGGTGGCGTTCGAGATAATCGGACAGGGCGTTCAGGCTGGCCAGCGTACGCCGCAGCTCGGCCAATGCCTGATGAACATCGCGCTGCTGCGGTGAAGCCTGGTCGAGCATCTCGTTCGCCGAACGAAACGCCCGTTGCGCGGATTCGAGCGTCGAACGCGCAGCCGGCACGATCTGCGTATCGAGCCGCGCAAACAAGACATTCGACTGCTGCAGCGAGACGTCCAGATTGCGCCCGATCTCCTGAAGCGGCATGCGGTCGAGCCGGCGCACGATGTTCGACAACTGGTCTTGCAGTTCTTCAAGCGAGTTGGGCACCGTCGGCAACTCGACTGGCGAGCGATCCGTGTCGACGCGGGCCGCGGGGGCGTGCGCAAAGACATCGAGTGCGACGTACTTCTGCCCCGTCAAAAGACTGCCCGTGCGTAGCTGCGCGCGCAGTCCCTGAGCAACGAGCTGCCGCAGCAGATCTTTACCCGCTGCGCCTGCGCCGTCGCCAAGCGCGGCGCGGTAACTGCGGCCGAGCCGGGAGGGAAAAAGGCTCAGCGTGACCAGCATGTCGAAACGGCCGCTTTCGGGTTTGAGGTCGATATCGATCGCCGTGACGGTGCCCAGCTCGACACCGCGGAACTCGACAGGCGCCCCCACCGACAACCCCCGTACCGATTGCGCGAAACGCATACGCACGACTGCAGGCGGACCTTCGTTCGCGCGCATGGCGTCTGCGCGGCTATCCGCGAGTTGAAATTCCTCGACGCTCGTGGCGGACACGGCATGCACGCTCCCACGCGGCGTATCGAATGCAACTGCGCCCGCGAGCAGCGCCGCGGGCGCAGGGGTCTCCAGGCGCATGCCGCTGGAATCGACCTTGAGTTCGACACCGCTCGCCTGCCACCATCGCGTATCGGAGGCCACCAGACGATCGAAAGGTCTCCTGACGAAAACACCGATGCGGACGGCGTCGCCCCTGCGCGCCAGCGAAAAGCCGAGCACCTGTCCGACCTGCACACCGTGAAAATAAACGGGTGAGCCGGCGTTCAGCGAGCCAAGCGTGGGGGCGCGAATCACGAAACGCGTGCCATCGTCGTCGCTCGTGATTGCCGGCGGCGTGTCGAAGCCGGTGAACGTGTCGCACGCCCTAAGCGAATTCGCATCGATATCGACGTCGATCCAGGTTCCCGATATGGCGGTCATGAGCCCCGAGATGTTCTTCACGTCAATGCGCGGACGCACGACCCAGAATTTCGTGCCGCACGTCGCGACACGTTGCCCGGCGGCATCGAGTCTCAGTTCGGCATCGACGCGCTGACCGTCTGCCGACGCACGCAAATGTTCGAGCTGGCCAATTGCCACGCCTCGATATCGCACCGGCGTTTTCCCGGCAGCAAGCCCGGCGCCGGACGCAAAGCTCACCGTCACGCGCGTACTGCGCTGCGCCAGCGCTTGAGCCAGCGTTTGAGCCAACATCAGGCCGCCAGCCAGGTTCGCAAAAAGCCAGGCAGCCCAGACAGCGGAGCGCCACCGCCGACGGACATTCACAACGCCCTCACGACCGCGCGCCCGTTAGCGCAGCTGCTCGACGAGCGCATCGGCGCCCTTGTCGATGCCGGTCCTCGCCGCACTCAGGGTGCCGAATGCGGCGGCCAGATTCATCGCATTCGGGTATTGCTTCGTCACATAGGCGCGCAGCAGACGGCCCGACGCACTGTCGTAAACCTCCACGGCATACGACACCGATCCGCTGAACGCCCCCTTGCCGCCCCTGATCGCCTGTACACCGTTGTAGAGATTGCCCGCGATGTCGAAGTGCATTGCCTGGCCGATCACGGCAGTCGTTTTTTCCGCGCCGGTCAACGTGAGCTTCACGCGCAGCGTAGCGGGCGAAGGCTCGGTCGCGAGGTCGAAGCGCCTCGACAGCGTATCGGCAAACGTCTTGTGCATGTAGGCGGCGAGCACGTCCTTGTCCGAATCCGACAAGTCGCCGAACTGATTGTCGCCGCCTTGATACACCACGACCGGATCGACGATGACCTGCGAATAGCGCGACCAGAGCACCGGCGCCGCGTACCGGAACGGCGTTTGGGCGGCGTCGCTGTCCCGGTTCTCCTTGAGTTGGGAAGATGAGGCGAGGCTGCCATAGGCAACGGGCTGCACGCCCGCACAGGCGGATAACGTTAGGAATACTACGCAAGCCGATGACATAGGGAGAAGGCGGCTGTTGAGCACGAAGGCATCCTTTTAAAAATGACCGAATACCGCCTGGCATCCGGCCGGGTTCAAGACGAGACGAAGCGTAGCATCGGTCTAAAAATATGTAAACCGTCTATCCGGTTTGTTTACGGAATCATGCAGGGGTACAATCACGCCCATGGATAACCAGACACGTTCCGAGATTTCCCGCAGAAAGGCGATTGACGCGGCGCTTGCCATCCTGACCCGCGACGGGGTCGGCGGCCTGACATTCGATGCGCTCGCGCGCGAAAGCGGCATCAGCAAGGGTGGGCTGCTGCACCAGTTTCGCAACAAACTGGGCGTGCTGCGCGCGCTGCTCGATCGTCAGCGGGAGCAATTTGCGCAGATCGCGCAAGAACACCTGGCCGCCGGCGGCGAGGCCCTCGCAGAACCGGTGCTGTCGGCGCAGATCGCGATTTTCAGGGAATCGATCAACCAGCCGGACTCGGTGGCGCGCGCGGTGCTCGCGGCCCTGGTCGAAAGCCCGGCGCTGCTCGAAGACCTGAAGGCCCAGGACACGGCCAAGATGGAACAGCTGCAGGCCGAGGCACGCGATCTCGAACTCTCGCTGCTACGCTACTTTGCCGCTAGCGGTATTGCATTCAGCGCGCTGCTCGGGCTTTCCGCCGTGCCCGACGCGTTGCGGGAACGGCTTTTCGACCGCCTGCTCGACGAGAAGAAGTGGTAATACGGCGGCCTCGCGAAAGCGATCGCGAGGCACGTTGACGGCGGCAACACGAAACCGCTCGCTCAGGTCGCGTACTGCGCCACCCCGTTCCCAAACGACCAGTTTTCCCGCGCGACATCCACGAGATTGACGAACACGTCCTCTCGCCTCACCCCCGGATCGCGCGCGAGGTTTTCGGCGATCTGAGCGAATAGCGCCTTCTTCTGATCCTGCCCGCGCGTATTGCTCACCGCGATCTGGATCATGACCAGATCGTCGCTGCGCTCGATCCCGAGGTAATGCCGGCCGAACACGAAGTTATCGGCATCGTGTTCAGTGACGACCATGAAGATGTCGTCTTCCGGCGCCTTGAAAACCTCCATGAGCGCCTGATGAATGCCCTGCGTGAGCGCCTTGCGGTAGGTGGCGGGCTTGCCTGCACGAACAGCGATACGAGTGAATGGCATGTCGAGCTCCTTCTTCGATGGGTTTGACGTGACATCAGCTTAGGCGCGATCTATCATCACAAACAGACATAGATAGATATTTCATCCATTTTCATCTGAAATGAAACCACTGGATCTCGACGCCGTGCGCGCCTTCGTGCTCGTCGCCGAGCTGCGCAGCTTCACGCGCGCCGCCGACGCGCTCGACACCACGCAATCGGCCGTGAGTCTCAAGCTCAAGCGACTCGAAGCGCATCTGGGCAAGCAGTTGCTCGAGCGCACGCCGCGCGTCGTGCGGCTTTCGGCGGACGGTCTCACGTTCCTCGCCGCAGCGCGCGACCTTCTCGGCGCGCATGAGCGCGCGCTCGAGGCGCTTTCTGGCGACGAGCGGCGGCTCACGCTCGGCCTGAGCGAGCATGTCGCGGACGCGAACCTGGCGCGCCAGCTCGCCCAGCTTCGCATTCATGATCCCGGGCTCGTGATCGAGCTGCATCTGGGGCTTTCCGCGCAGTTGCTCGCGCAGTACGACGAGCGGCGGCTCGATGCCGTTATCGTCCGTCAGGAGGAAGAGGAGGCGCCGCGCGGCGATGCCCGGCGGCTCTTCGCCGAGCCGCTCGTCTGGCTGGCGGCACCGCAGTGGCAGTGGCAGCCCGGCACGGCGCTGCCGCTCGCGCTGCTCGCCGCGCCGTGCGCAGTGCGGGCCGCGGCGGTTCGCGCGCTCGACGCCGCAGGCGTGGCGTGGACGGAAGTATTTGTGGGTGGCGGCGTCGCGGCGGTGGGTGCCGCGCTGGCAGCGGGTCTTGCGGTGTCGCCGCTGGCACGCCGCGTCGCGCCGCGCGAACTCATCGACGTCGGTGCGCGGCTCGGCTTGCCCGCGTTGCCGGCTTCGCAAGTGATGCTTCACTCGCGGGTGCGCGAGCCCAGGACCGCCGCGACGCTGCAATTGTTCGCTTCGGGGCTCGGCACGGGCTGAACCACTCTCAGCTCAGGATGGGCGGCAGTGCGTGCGGCGCGGGAATCGCGCGCTGGATGTGCGGCGGCGGCGCATCCACCACGAGCTTGCGATGCGGCGCGGGACGCACCGCGGCCGGCTTCGGCGCGGGCCGCTTTTGCGTGACCGTTTTGGGCGCGGGTGCCGCGCCAGAAGCCGGATGATGCGTTCGTGCCGCCGCATGGACGTCACCGGGCGTATGCCGCTGCGCCGCGGTGTGACCCTTATCGTGCGATGGCTTGCCGGCCTTCACGGCGTGGTGCGGGGCGCTCGCATGCGCGGAAGCGCCTACATGTGTAGAGCGTCCAGTCGTGTGCGAAGCCCCAGCACCATGCGCGCCGCGCGCTTTGGATGCGTGCGCCCCATGCGCCCCTGCCGTTTTCGCCTGCCCCGATGCCCACACCGGCGCGGCAAGCATCATTGCCGCAACCATCAATACGCCTGCCCGCACCTCGTCTCTCCCCATATGCCGTCTCGATGTCCGGCGAGGATTATACCGAGTCAAAACTTGCAATAATCTACATATGGACTAATATCAACTAAAAGTTCATTTCGGGACTCGACCACCATGCCACCTGCCACTGCCTCCGTTACGCCGTCGCGCCGCCCCGGCGCCGAGCCATCGCTCACCGAAATGTCGGCGGCGGGGCTCAGGGCATTCTTCCGAATTGCGAGCGACTGGGACCTGAGCGCCGAAGAGCAGATTACTCTGCTCGGCTCGCCGGGCCGATCCACGTTCTTCAAGTGGAAGCAGTCCCCGCAAACCGCCCGGCTTGGCCGCGACACACTCGAACGCCTTTCGCTGCTACTCGGCATCTATAAGGCGCTGCAGATTCTCCTGCCCCAACCCACCTCCGCCGACACCTGGATCAAGCGCCCCAACAGCGCGCCGCCCTTTGGCGGCCGGCGCGCGCTTGACCGCATGCTGGCCGGCAATGTCAGCGACCTCGTGGCGGTGCGCCAGTATCTCGACGCAATGCGAGGCGGCTGGGCGTGACGCAATCGAACTGGCAAGACCGCTGGCGCAGCGCGCAGCTCACCTGGTCACCCGCGTTCAGGGTGATTCCCACTCGTTTTCCGGCCGTGAACCTGTTCGACCGCGTGGCCTCTGTCGAGGACTTCGAGGCGCTCTATGCGCTCGAAGCGCTCACCAACGACCGCCTGCGCACCGAAACCGGCGACCTCGACCTCGTGCCACGCGAGGAACGCCGCTTCGGCCCGGGCTATGGCCCGATCATGGCGGCCTTCACGCATCTGAATCCGCAGGGCAGCCGTTTTTCCGACGGCACCTACGGCGTGTTCTACTGCGCGCGCTCGCGTGCCACCGCCGTAGCGGAAACACGCTATCACTCGGCGCTTTTTCTTGCGGCCACGAATGAGCCGCCCATCCGGCAGCAAATGCGGCTCTACACAGTGATGGCGCAGGGCGAGGTGATCGATTTGCGCGGCGACCCCGCGCTCGACCCGAGCGTGCTCTCGCCCGACGACTACACAGCCGGCCAGGCGCTAGGCCGCGCCGCCCGCGAGGCGCGTGCGCCCGGCATTGCGTATCCGTCGGTGCGCGACGAGGACGGCGAATGCCTCGCCGCGCTCAGCACGACGCTGTTGCGCGCGTGCCATCACGCGGCGTATCTGGAATACAACTGGAATGGGCACATCATCGACATGGTGTTCGAGTTGAACCGCATCGTGTAGCCCGAAGGCAAGCCTCAGGGCAGCACGATCGCGGCCGCGCCGTGTGCGAGCGCTTCGACCTGCGAGACCGACCAGATGCGCGACGTGAGCGCCTCGACCATGGTAAGGCGTCCTTCGGTAATGAACGCGCCGGTGTCGATGAACACCTGCGAGCCGATCTGCCGCACTTCACGCACCGGCGTATGCCCGCAGAACGTGAGCGAGAGCGCGTGGCGCGCCGGATCGCCAGTGCCGAGCACGAGATCGCGTCCCCACAGCATGCGCTCGCGCACTTCGGAATTGAACTGGCCGCTGTCGAGTGCAGCATCGTCGCCGAAAAATTCTGCGTGAATGATGTTGAAGCGCTTTTCGCCTTCACCCACCACGCGTGCCAGCGGCAATTGACGCAGCCGGTGCGCATACTTCACGAGTTCGGCGTCAGGCACGCTCTGCGCCCAGCCGCCGCCGATGCCATACCAGCGATTGCGCGGCATACGCCCTTCGGCCACGGCGCACAACGCGTCTTCGTGATTGCCGAGCACGGCGTAGAACCATGGTTTATCGAGCAACGCGAGCGCCTGTTCGCACTGCTCGCGTTCGCCCCGGTCAACGAGATCACCCACCGAAAACAGCCGGTCCCGCGCCGTGTCGAACTCCACTTCGCGCAAAAGATAGCGCAACGCCTCCACGCAACCATGCAAGTCGCCTACAACGAAATCGCGACCTGCAAGGTTGGCGGCATGGTGCTGCACGAGAGCGTCAGGTGTATGCGTCATTACTTCATCATAGTGCTGTGTGAGTGGGCCATATGAGCGCCAAATATCGTTTCGACATCGATTGCGAGGGGCGCGTCATGAGGCAGACTGCACGCAAGCGGCGTGCCTGCACTGACAGCATACGCGCATGTGGCCGTCGCTGGTGTTGCCGCCACCGCGCGCGTGGCGCAAAGTCCCGGCGCCACGCGGAATTACTGGGGCTGAGCGCGCAGCGCCGCGACCTGATCGGCCGTGAGCATGGCCTGCGGATTGCCGAACCGCTTCGTCACGTAGTTGGAAATGGCCACCACCTGTTCGTTATTCAATTCATCGGCGAACGCCGGCATCAGCACATCACTGTCCTTCGTTTGGCGCCTCACGCCGTGCAGGATCACCATCGCGAGGTTGTCCGGGCTCGGCGAGCCCACCACACTGTTGTGAATGGGCGATGGAAACGCTCCCAGCGCGTTTCCCCCACGCCCTCGCCGGTCCAGCGGTGGCAGTTCGCGCAGTTCGCCATGAATAGCTGCAGGCCGTTGACGGTGGCGACGGCCGTGCCGCGCAGCGCGGTGACATCGTCCGCGGCCGGCATGCCCCACGCATCGCGCGGCCGCGTCACGCCGCCCGAAACCGGCGGCAGCGCACGCAGATACGCCACGATCGAGCGCAAGTCTTCGTACTTCAGATATTGCGTCGAATGCTGGACAACATCTGCCATCGGGCCCGCTGCGCTCGCGTGGCCCGCGGCGATGCCCGTGGAAAGGTAGGCGATCAGCGCGTCGTCGCTCCAGTTGCCAATGCCGCTCGTGCGGTCGGGCGTGATGTTGTACGCCTGCCAGCCCGCCTGCGTTGCGCCCGAGAAGCGCTCGGTCGTCTTGAGGCCCTGCATGAAATTGCGCGGCGTGTGGCACGCCTCGCAATGCGCAAGGCCTTCGACGAGATAGGCGCCGCGGTTGTATTGCGGGCTTTGCTTCGGGTCCGGCACGAAGCGGCCTTCGTTGAAGTTGAAGAGATTCCACACGATCATCAGCCAGCGCTGGTTGAACGGAAAGCGCAGCTCATTCGCGGGCGGCCTGTAGTGCACCGGCGCGAGCGTGTTCAGATACGCGCGAATCGCGAGCATGTCCTGCTCGGTCATGCGCGTGAATTCGACGTAAGGGAACGCGGGATAGAGCCGCTCGCCGGCTTTGCCGATGCCTTCGTGCAGCGCGCGCACGAAGTCGGTATCGCTCCATTGGCCGATGCCGGTGTCGGGGTCCGGCGTGATGTTCGGCGTGTAGATTTTTCCAAACGGCGTGCTGATGGACCGCCCGCCCGCAAAGGGGCGGCCTGGGTCGGCGGTATGACACGCGGCGCAATCGCCTACGCGCGTGAGATAGGCGCCGCGCTTGATGAGGTCGGACTTGTCCACGTCCGCATTCGGTATGGAAGTATCATCGCCGCGCGCCGTAGACATCGGCAGTTCGTCGATGGGACGCGTTTGCGATTCGTGCGACGCATGCCACGCGATATAAAGCGCAAAGGCACAGAAAAGCGCGGCCGCGATGGCGGCACGCGCGCGTCTCTCTCGCTCGTGATTGGCGGTGGCCGTGGCGGGGGACTTCGCTATTTTCATCGTCTGGCTCGCTTCAGAGCTCGTGGCGCAGCCCATGATCGTCGTGCCCATGATGTGATGGTTGAGCGCGAAGGTGTCGTCGAGCGCAATGTCCATGCCGCCGAAAAGCTGCGCGATCTGCGCATACGTTGTCGACCTCTACCGTTGGCTTTCGTTGTGGGGACCTGGCGCGATCCGCTATATGCGCGCTTGTTGTTTCGCTTCTTGTTCCGCTATTCGCCAGCGGGTTTGTGCGTCCTGTAGAACGACACGTCGCGGCAATACGAAGCAATCGTGAGCACGTCGTCGACCGGGTCGAACATCAACGCCTTTTCGAAGGCCGCCACCTGCACGTTCGGCGTCTCGCCCACGAGACCGAGATACCACGCGCGCATGACGTCGCCCACCATCGAGGCGAGTTCCGGCTGATCGGTCTTGAGCGCAGCGGTCACGGTATCGGAGGGCACGCCGCCATGACCTTGCCGCCCGAGGGGCGACGTTTGATGCCTGGCAACGACAAAAACGTTTGCTATCGTCATTGAACGCGGATCACTGCATATGCACCGGTCGTTGCGCTGATTTCGAAAGCACCCTGCCGCGTTGCGCAAGCAATATAGCCGGTTATGGCCCGATAAGACAAACCGAAAGCTTGCATGCCGGGCATAACAGCGCGCCACCGCTCGAGGCCTCGCACGGTAGAATCGCCGCAATCGTTCATCACCCCGCTCCCTTCGCGCGTCACGCCATGAAGCTCATCCCGCAGGTGCTGCGCAACCGGCCGCACATGATGATCGCCATCGCCGTGGGCATCGTGCTCGGCACGTTCGCGCCCGCCTCGATCCGCACTTCGGCGCGCGTGTTGCTAGGCTGGGACGCCACGGTGTGGACCTACCTTGTGCTGATCTGGCTGCACATGGTGTTCGCAAACGAAGAGAGCGTGCGCGCGAATGCCCGCCGCGAAGACCAGAACGCGGGCACCGTGCTGTTCCTGATCTGCACGGCCACGGTCGCGAGCATCGTCGCCATCGTCATCGAACTGGGCACGACGAAAGAACTCGGCACGGCCTCGAAAGTGCTGCATTCGCTGCTCACAGGCGCAACGCTCATCGGAGCGTGGTTTCTCATTCCCACGATCTTCACGCTGCACTACGCGCGCCTTTACTACGGCTCCGATCCCAACGAGCCCGCCCTCGTGTTTCCCGACAAAAAACTCACGCCGAATTACTGGGACTTTCTGTACTTTTCGTTCACCATCGCGTGCGCCTCTCAAACCGCCGATATCGGCCTGCGCGGGCGCAGCGCGCGGCGCGGTGTCCTTGCGCAATCGATTTTGTCGTTCTATTTCAACGTTTCTGTGCTAGGGCTATGCGTGAACATCGCCGCGAGCATGGTCGGTAGCTAAGCCTTCCTTTTTTCGCCGGTGCAAAGGATACCGGCAATCCACGCCGGTTTCTCCTGTCGATTCGCCTGTCCTTGCGTCCAGGACCCTGCGAATGTCCATCTGCGCGCAGCGGCGCGCGCCCTCATGCATCATGGGCATGTGCCTTGCTGCCCTTCCCCGCAAGTCGCCACGCGGCGCAAGCGGTTTGGTTCCGGCCTGCTCTTGCACTACTCTGAACAGGTGCCTGTCCACACGCGCAGCGCGGCACGCTCCGGCAGCCCCCGGGCGGCGCGATCGCATTGCGGCTCACCCCGTCGTGCATCCCCTTCGCCTGACGTACCTGGAATACGACCGATGGAACCTCCCCACGCCTATGCGCCGCGGATCTACTTCGTCCATTCCGTCCTTGCAGGACCCCTCGACGCGTGGCCGGCCCACATCGCCCGCGCGGCGTCGCTGGGCTTCGATCACGTCCTGATCGGCGCGCTGTTCGCCGCGGGCGCGTCGGGCGACGACCGCATCGTCGCCGACCATACGCGCCTGCACGCGGCCTTCGGCTCCCCGCTTTGCGTCGACGATGCCATGCGCGAACTCGCCCTCGCGGCGCAATCGCGCGGCGTCACGCTGCTCGCGGATCTCGTGCTCGACCGCAGCGCCGCCGACGGTGCGCTCTACGGCGCGCATCCTGAGTGGTTCCACCCCTTCGAGCCCGAAGACGCGCGCCTCGACCCACGCCACGGCCATCGCGAAGCCAACGTCGCCTATGCCGATTTCGAGCGCGCGAGCGCACCGCTCATTGCATGGTGGACCGCGCGCGCCACCGCGCTCGTCGAAGCGGGCGTCGGCGGCTTTCGCGTGGACTCGCCGCACCGCACGCCGCCCCATGTGCTGCGCGCGATTTTCGATGCCGTACGCGCACGCTTTCCACAAACGCGCTGGCTAGCCGCGACACCCGGCCTGCCGCGTGAGGTGCTCGCGCACCTCGAAGGTGCAGGCTTCGACGCAGCCTTTTCCTCGCTGCGCTGGTGGGACTTTTCGTCGAGCTGGATGGTCGAGGAGCACGCCGCGTTGCGCCGCGTGGGCTCGCCGATATCGTTTCCAGAAGCGCCCTATGGCGCACGCTACGCGCACGACCAGGAAGGCGCCGCCGATGCGCGCGCCGTCGAACGCGCGTATCGCCGCATGTTGCGCGCATCCGCCGCGCTCGGAACCGGCTGGCTCATGCCGATGGGCTTCGAATACGGCGTGGACGAAGCGACCGCGCACAGCGGCAACAGCGCGCAGGCGTGGGAAGCCGCGAAAGCGCGCGCACCCTTCGATCTGAGCGCCGATGTCGCGCACGCCAACGCGCTGCAACGCGAAACGTGGACACTGCAAACCAACGGCGAGCTGCGCGCGCTCAATGGCCCGGGGGCCAGCGTCGCGGCGCTCCTGCGCGGCGACCGTGCGGACCTGCGCGACGCGGGCGACGCCACGCTTACGCTCATCAATCCCGCGCTTGCCGCGCCTGTGCGTGTGGATCTCTCACGCCTGCTCGACGGCGTGCCCGGCGGGTTCACGCGCTTCGCGCCGCTCGATGCCGAAACACTGCGCGGCGCGCGCCTGCCCGCGTCGCGCGACGCGAGCGCGATCCCCGACACGTTCGCGCTGCCCGCGGGCGCATGCTGGATCTTCCGCACGCTCGCGAGCCCGCTCGTGGTGCTCGCGCCGCCCGAAGATCGCGGCAAGACGGCAACGAGCGGCCACAAGAGCGTGCTCGAGGCGATCGCCGCGCCCCGCATCGCAATCGAGAGCACACAGCCCTCGGTCGATCACGGCCGCTTCGCCGCGAAGCGCACCGTGGGCGAACGCTGCGAAGTGCGCGCGGCGATCTTTGCCGAGGGCCACGACCGCATCGACGCCGCCGTGCTCTGGCGCGCCGCCGACGAAACCGCGTGGCACGAGTCGGCCATGACGCCCGTGCCGCCCGCCGGCACCGACCTGTGGGCGGGCCACATTCCGCTCGATCGCGTGGGACGCTACGAATATGTCGTGATTGCGTGGCGCGACGACTTCGCCTCGCTCGCCGAACATCTGCACAAGAAGCGCGTGGCGAACCAGCCTGTCGATCTGGAGCTGGAGGAAGCGAGCCGCCTGTTCGCTCTCGTGCTCGCCACGGCCGAAACATCGGGCACGGGCGACGACGACCAGAAGCGCATCAACGAAACACTCGATGCCATCGTCAAGCGCTTTATTGCTGCGGACACCGAAACACGTTGCGCGATCATCGCCGCGCCTTCCACGGCGGCCGCGGTGCGCGCCGCGCACCACCGCCCGTTCCTTTCGCGCGACACGATCGTGGGTCGCGTGGAGGTGGAGCGCACAGCGGCGCGCTTCGCAAGCTGGTACGAAATCTTCCCGCGCTCGATGAGCGACGACGAATCGCGCCACGGCACCTTCGACGACGTGATCGCGAAGATGCCGCGCATTCGCGAAATGGGCTTCGACGTGCTGTACTTCCCGCCGATCCACCCCATCGGCCTCGCCAACCGCAAAGGGCGCAACAACTCGCTCAACGCGCAGCCCGGCGACGTGGGCAGCCCCTACGCAATCGGCGCGGCCGAAGGCGGCCATACCGCCGTGCATCCGCAACTGGGCACGCTCGAGGACTTCTGCCGCATGCTCGCCGCGGCGCACGAACAAGGCCTCGAAATCGCACTCGATTTCGCGATTCAATGCTCGCCGGATCACCCGTGGTTGAAGGCGCATCCCACCTGGTTCGCATGGCGGCCCGACGGCACGCTGCGCTACGCCGAAAACCCGCCGAAGAAGTATCAGGACATCGTGAACCCCGAGTTCTACGCGCACGACGCGAAGCCCGATTTGTGGCTCGCGCTGCGCGACGCAATTCTGTTCTGGGTGGACACCGGCGTACGCATTTTCCGCGTGGACAACCCGCACACGAAGCCGCTGCCGTTCTGGGAATGGATGATCGCCGACGTGCGCGGGCGCCACCCCGACGTGATCTTCCTCTCCGAAGCCTTCACGCGGCCGCGCCTCATGTACCGGCTCGCCAAGCTCGGCTTCTCGCAGTCGTACACCTACTTCACGTGGCGCGAATCGAAGCGCGATTTCACGGAGTACCTCACGGAACTCACGCAAACCGACGTGCGCGACTTCTATCGGCCGAACTTCTTCGTCAACACGCCCGACATCAATCCGCGCCATTTGCAGACCGGCGCGCGCTCGAGCTTTCTGATTCGCGCAGCGCTGGCTGCGACGCTTTCGGGGCTGTGGGGCGTGTATTGCGGCTTCGAACTGTGCGAAGGACGCGCGCTGCCCAATTCGGAGGAATATCTGGACTCCGAAAAATATCAGTTGCGCGCCTGGGACTGGCATCGCCCCGGCAATATCGTCGCGGAGCTCGCCGAACTCAATCGCATACGGCGCGCCAACCCTGCGCTGCAAACCCATCTTGGCATCACGTTCCTCGACGCGCGCAACGACTCGCTGCTCTGCTTCGAGAAGGCCACGCCCGCGCGCGACAACGTGATCGTCGTGGCCATCAATCTCGACGCCTTCAGCGAGCAGGGCGCCGACTTCGAACTCTCGTGGGCGACGTTCCAGCGCTGGCACCTCGACGACCACGCGGCGCTCAGCGTCGTCGACGAAATGACGGGCGAGCGCTTCGAGTGGCACGGGCGCTGGCAGCACGTGCGGCTCGACCCGCATGCGCGCCCATTCGCGATCTGGCGTATCGAGCCCGCGAAGGGCCTGCCGCGCGAAGAACCGCTGCCCGAACATGCTGCTGAATACGATGAGCACATCGAGGGCCATCCCGAACTCGACGCCGACTTCCCGCCCGGAGGAGCGACATGAAACGCGACCCCGCTACGCACGAGCCTGTGGCAACCAACGTGCAGACCGTCACGCGAGACTCGACCGCACAAGACCCGCACCACGAGGAACGCGCCGCGCAACAGCGCGGCAAGCCGTCGATGCTTTCCGACGACCCGCTCTGGTACAAGGACGCGATCATCTACCAGGTGCACGTGAAGTCGTTCTTCGATTCGAACAACGACGGCGTAGGCGATTTCCCCGGCCTGCTCGCGAAGCTCGACTACATTGCCGGCCTGGGCGTGACGGCCATCTGGCTGCTGCCGTTCTACCCCTCGCCGCGCCGCGACGACGGCTACGACATTGCCGACTATCGCAACGTGCACCCGGACTACGGGCAACTCGCCGACGTGCGCCGCTTCATTCAGGAAGCGCACGCGCGCGGCATCCGCGTGATCACCGAACTGGTCATCAACCATACCTCGGACCAGCATCCGTGGTTCCAGCGCGCGCGCCGCGCGAAGCCCGGCTCGAATCATCGCAACTACTACGTGTGGTCCGACACCGACCAAAAGTACCAGGGTACGCGCATCATCTTCATCGACACGGAAGCGTCGAACTGGACGCACGACCCCGTGGCTGGCGCGTATTACTGGCACCGCTTCTATTCGCACCAGCCCGACCTGAACTTCGACAATCCGGCCGTGCTGCGCGAAGTGCTGCAGGTCATGCGTTTCTGGCTCGACATGGGCATAGACGGGCTGCGTCTGGACGCCGTGCCTTACCTCGTGGAGCGTGAAGGCACGAACAACGAGAACCTGCCCGAAACGCACGGTATTCTGAAGCGCATCCGCGCGGCAATCGACGAGCACTACCCGAACCGCATGCTGCTGGCCGAGGCAAACCAGTGGCCGGAAGATGTGCAGGAGTACTTCGGTAACGAAGACGAATGCCATATGGCGTTCCACTTCCCGCTCATGCCGCGCCTCTATATGGCGATTGCGAGCGAGGACCGCTTCCCGATCCTCGACATCATGAAGCAGACGCCCGACTTGCTGCCAACCTGCCAGTGGGCGATCTTCCTGCGCAATCACGACGAACTCACGCTCGAAATGGTCACTGACTCCGAGCGCGATTACCTCTGGAACACCTACGCGAGCGACCGCCGCGCGCGCCTGAATCTCGGCATTCGCCGGCGCCTCGCGCCGCTCATGGAACGCGACCGCCGCCGCATCGAACTCATCAACTCGCTGCTGCTCTCCATGCCCGGCACGCCGGTGATCTATTACGGCGACGAACTCGGCATGGGCGACAACATTCACCTGGGCGACCGCGACGGCGTACGCACGCCGATGCAGTGGTCGTCGGACCGCAACGGCGGCTTCTCGCGCGCCGATCCCGAACAGCTCGTGCTGCCGCCGCTCATGGGCTCGCTCTACGGCTATGACGCCATCAACGTCGAAGCGCAAAGCCGCGATCCGCATTCGCTGCTCAACTGGACGCGTCGCATGCTCGCCACGCGCCGGGCCAGGCAGGCGTTCGGCCGCGGCGCGATCCGCTTCTTGCGCCCCGCAAACCGCAAGATTCTCGCGTACCTGCGCGAAATGCCCGGTGAAGCGCCGATCCTGTGCGTGGCGAATCTCTCGCGCGCGCCGCAGGCGGTGGAGCTCGATCTTTCCGAATTCGCAGGCATGTCCCCCGTGGAAATGACGGCGGATTCCGTGTTCCCGGCCGTTGGTCAGCTCCCCTATCTGCTGACCTTCCCGCCCTACGGCTTCCTGTGGTTCCTCCTGAGCGCCGGCGATCAGCGGCCTTCCTGGAGCCAGCCGACCTCCGAGCAATTGCCCGAGTTCGTGACGGTGGTGCTGCGTGAAGGCCAGGCGGGCGCGACGCCTGAAAACGTGCGGCTGCTCGAATCCGAAGTGCTGCCGTCGTGGCTCTCGCGGCGCCGCTGGTTCGCCTCGAAGGACAAGCCGCTGCGCGCCGTGCGCCTCGCGGCACTGACGACGATCTACGGCGCGGGCTTCGCGTTCACGGAAATCGAAGCGGAACTCGCGGATGGCACGAGCGAACGCTATGTACTCCCCATCGCCATCACGTGGGGCACCGAGATCACCACGCCGCTGCACATACAGCTCGCGCTCTCGCGCGTGCGGCGCGGCCGCACCGTGGGCTATTTGACCGACGCGTTCTCGCTGCCGTGGTTCGCCTATGGCGTGCTGCGCAAGCTGCGCGAGCGCGCCGCGGTGCCCACCGTGCAGCAGAGCACCATCCGCTTCGAGCCGACAGAACGCCTCGACGAACTGGACCTGGGCGACACGCCGGAAGTACGCTGGCTCGCCGCTGAGCAGAGCAACAGCTCGCTCGTGATCGCCGAAACCCTCGTGCTCAAGATCGTGCGCCGGCTGATGGCGGGCGTGCACCCCGAAGCGGAAATGAGCCGCTACCTCACGAAACTCGGCTACGCGAACACGGCGCCGCTTTATGGTGAAGTGGTGCGCGTCGACCCTGCTGGGGTGCCGCACACGCTCATCATCGTGCAGGGTTTCATCGACAACCAGGGCAACGCGTGGGACTGGGCGCTCGACTATCTGCGCCGCACGATCGACGAACTCGCGCTCGCCATGGACGACGACACGAGCGTCGATCAGGCACACGAGGAAGAAGCCGTGCAAGGCTACTGCACGGTGATCGGCGCCATTGGCAAGCGTCTCGGCGAACTGCATGCGTTACTCTCGCGGCCCAGCGACGATGAAGCCTTCTCACCCGTTGCCGCCACGCCCGGCGACGTGCGTGCGTGGGTTGCCGACACGAAGACCATGCTCAACGAAGCGCTCGACATCGTCGCGCGGCATACGGGCGAGGACGAACAGACGCTCGATGAAGACGCCCGCGACCTCGCGCGCAGCCTGATCGATCGCCGCAAGGCGCTCGTCGCGAAAGTCGACGAACTCGTGCCGGACGACACGAAGGCCGTACGCATTCGCATCCACGGCGATTTCCACCTGGGCCAAGTCCTGCTTTCGCAGGGCGACGCCTATTTGATCGACTTCGAAGGCGAGCCCGCGCGCGCGCTCGAATACCGGCGCGCGAAGACCTCGCCGCTGCGCGACGTGGCGGGCCTGCTGCGCTCGCTCTCGTACGCGGGCGCGGCAGCGCAATCGACGCTCGAAAACGCGCCGCAGCAAGTCGTCGATCGCAAGCGCGCCCTCTTCGAGCGCTTCCGCGGCTACGCGGCGGAAGCGTTCTTGAGCCAATACCGCGCGGCCGTCGCCGAAGGTCCGCTCACGCTCGTGAGCGCTTCGCAGGAGCAGGCGTTGCTCGACCTGTTCCTGATCGAGAAGGCGGCGTACGAAATCCGCTACGAGGCGGCGAACCGCCCCACCTGGCTCGCACTGCCGGTGCGCGGCCTCGCCGCGCTGGCGGCGCGCGTGCTCGGACTCACGCCCACGCAGTCCACGCAGCACACGCAATCGCATGGCGGCGGAGGTGGCCATGGTTGACCGCGCGCCCCAAGCCGGCCTGAATCCGCACGACGCCGACGCACTCGCCGGCGCCTGCCACGCCGATCCTTTCGCCGTGCTCGGGCTGCACTGGGTGGACGGCGCGCCCTACGTGCGCGCGTGGCTGCCAAACGCCTCGGGCGCGAGCGTGGTGGCGCGCGACCGCGCCCATACGCTCGGCGAACTGTCGCTCGTGCATCCGGCAGGACTCTATGCAGGGCCGCTCGCAGAGGCGGTGCCGTACCGTCTCGTGGTCGACTGGCACGGCGTAAGTCAGGAAATAGAGGATACCTATTCTTTTGCACCGCAACTCTCGCACGAAGCGCTCGTGCGTCTCGCCGACGGCGACCCCTACGCGGTGCTCGAATGTCTAGGCGCGCGGCCCTTGACGTGCGACGGTGTGCCCGGCGTGCGCTTCGCGGTCTGGGCGCCGAATGCGAAGCGCGTTTCCGTGGTGGGCGACTTCAACGCGTGGGATGGGCGGCGTCACCCCATGCGGCTGCGCCACGAAGCGGGCGTATGGGAGCTTTTCATTCCCCGTGTAGCCCCCGGCGCGCGCTACAAGTACGAGATCCTTGGTGCGCGCGGCGTCGTCCTCCCGCTCAAGGCCGACCCCTGCGCGCTGCAGACGGAATGCCCACCGGGCACGGCGTCGATCGTCGCGCCCGTCGAAGCGATCGACCATTACGCGTGGCGCGATCAGGAGTGGCTGCAAACGCGCGCCGAACGCCAGAACGCGCGCGCGGCCATGTCGGTCTACGAGGTGCACGCGCCCTCGTGGCTGCCCACACAAGGCGCCGATGCTCCCGCGCCCGACTGGAGCGCGCTCGCCGAGCGTCTGATCCCCTACGCGCAGGGCATGGGCTTTACGCACATCGAATTGATGCCTGTGGCGGAGCATCCGTTTGGCGGCTCGTGGGGCTATCAGCCGCTTTCGCAGTTCGCACCCACCGCGCGGCTTGGCGCGCCGGTGGACTTTGCGGCGTTCGTCGATCGCGCGCACGAAGCGGGACTTGGCGTGATTCTCGACTGGGTGCCCGCGCACTTTCCGAATGACGCGCACGGTCTCGTCGATTTCGACGGCACGGCGCTCTACGAGCACGCCGACCCGCGCGAGGGCTATCACCCCGACTGGAACACGATGATCTACAACCTGGGACGCCGCGAGGTGAGCGCGTTCCTGATCGCGTCGGGTCTCGCCTGGCTCATGCGTTATCACGTGGATGGGCTGCGCGTGGACGCGGTCGCCTCGATGCTCTACCGCGACTATTCGCGCGCGCAAGGCGAATGGGTGCCCAACCTCTATGGCGGCCGCGAAAATCTCGAATCGATCGCGTTCCTCAAGCGCCTCAATCACGAAACGCAATACGTTCCGCAGCGCCCGGGCGTCATCACCATTGCTGAGGAATCCACAGCATGGCCGGGCGTCACGGCACGCCCCGAGGATGGCGGCCTCGGCTTCCAGTTCAAGTGGAACATGGGCTGGATGCACGACACGCTGCACTACATGCAGGAAGACCCCGTTTATCGCCGCTATCACCATCACCTGATGACGTTCGCGATGGTCTACGCGTGGTCCGAGCGCTTCGTGCTGCCGCTTTCGCATGACGAGGTGGTGCACGGCAAGGGGTCGCTGCTCGGCAAGATGCCGGGCGACCGCTGGCAGAAGTTCGCAAACCTGCGCGCGTATTTCGGCTTCATGTGGGCGCACCCCGGCAAGAAACTGCTCTTCATGGGCGGCGAGTTCGGGCAGATGGCCGAATTCGATCACGACGGCACGCCCCACTGGAACCTGCTCGACGACCCGTTGCACCGCGGCGTGCAAACGCTCGTGCGCGACCTCAACCGCCTGTACGCGGGCGAACCCGCGCTCTACACGCTCGACTCGGAACCCGGCGGCTTCGAGTGGCTGGTTGCCGACGACAACGAAAACAGCGTGCTCGCGTGGCGCCGCGTAGACGGCTCGGGCCGCGAAATCGTGGTCATCTGCAACTTCACACCGGTGCCTCGCCACGGCTACCGTATCGGCATGCCGCAACCGGGCCAGTGGGAAGAAGCGCTCAACACCGACGCCGAAGTGTACGGCGGCTCGAACATGGGCAACGGGGGTCTCGTTGCCACCGAGGGCGTGGCGAGCCACGGCAAGCCGCAGTCGGCCGCGCTCGTGCTGCCGCCGCTTGGCACGCTGATCCTGCGTCTGCGCCGATAAGGCTGCGCGGCGGCGGGATTTGATCAGGAAGCCGATGCAAAACGAAGAACAACACATGGAGCATCGTCATGGCAAACGGTCCGCCTGAGCGTCTGCTGCCCGGCTCCCCCTGGCCGCTCGGGGCGACGTGGGACGGCCTTGGCACCAACTTCGCCGTGTTCTCGGCCCACGCCTGGCGCATCGAGCTGTGCCTCTTCGACCCCACCGGCCGCAAGGAGCGCACTCGCTACACGCTGCCCGAATGTACCGACGAGGTGTGGCACGGCTATCTTCCTGGAGCCCATCCGGGCACGGTCTATGGCCTGCGCGCGCATGGCGCGTATCAACCGCATCTGGGGCACCGCTTCAACCCGCACAAGTTGCTGCTGGACCCGTACGCGAAGCAACTCCTCGGCCAGTTCCGCTGGTCGGACACGCTGTACGGTTATCGCGCGCATTCGAACCGCGTGGACCTCTCGATCGACCGGCGCGATTCCGCGCCCGCCATGCCCAAATGCGTCGTGGTGAACGACAACTTCGACTGGTCGCGCGACCGGCGGCCCAATACGCCGTGGGGCGACACCGTGATTTACGAGGCGCATCTGCGCGGGCTCTCGATGCTGCGTCATGACTTGCGCACGCACATGCGCGGCACGTTTGCAGGTCTTGCCGCGCCGCGTTTCATCGAGCATCTGCACAAGCTCGGCGTGACGGCCATCGAGATCTTGCCGGTGCACGCGTTTCTCTCCGAGCGGTTTCTGATCGATCGTGGACTGCGCAACTACTGGGGCTACAACTCGGCCGCGTTCTTCGCGCCCGAGCCCAGCTACCTGGTGGGCTATGGCACCGACGAAATGCGCATTGCCGTGCGGCAGCTGCATGCGGCGGGTATCGAAGTCTTTCTCGACGTGGTCTACAACCACACGTGCGAAGGCGGCGAAATGGGCCCCACCGTTTCGTGGCGCGGCCTCGACAACGCCAGCTATTACCGCTGCGTGCCCGGCGACGAGCGCCACTTCATCAACGACACGGGCTGCGGCAACACGCTCGACCTTTCGCATCCGCGCGTGCTGCAGATGGTCGCCGACTCGCTGCGCCACTGGGCCACGTCATACGGCATCGACGGCTTTCGCTTCGACCTTGGCGTGACGCTCGGGCGCGAACACGGGGGCTTCGACCCGAACGGCGGGTTCTTCGACGTGCTGCGCCAGGACCCCGTACTGTCGCAATGCAAGCTGATCTCCGAGCCGTGGGACGTGGGCCCTGGCGGCTACCAGCTAGGCAACCATCCGCCCGGCTTTTCCGAATGGAACGACCGTTTTCGCGACAGCGTGCGGCGCTACTGGCGCGGCGCGCCGGGCCAGCGCGCGGACCTCGCGGCACGCCTGACCGGCAGCGCGGACCTGTTCGACAAACGCAAACGCCGGCCGTGGGCATCGATCAATTTCGTCACCTCGCACGACGGCTTCACGCTCGCCGACCTCGTTTCATACGAGCGCAAGCACAACGAGGCCAACGGCGAGGAGAACCGCGACGGCCACAATGAAAACTGGAGCGCGAACTGGGGCGTGGAAGGCCCCACCGACGACCCGGCCATCCTCGCCACGCGCGCACGCGTGGCCCGCTCGATGATGGCCACGCTCCTTATCGCGCTCGGCACGCCCATGCTGCTCGCGGGCGACGAGGCCTGCCGCACGCAGCGCGGCAACAACAATGCGTACTGCCAGGACAACGATATTTCGTGGTTCGACTGGGCGCTCGCCGACACGCCCCAGGGCAAGGCCATGACGCGTTTCGCCGCGCGCGTGATCGCGCTGCGCCGCGAACACCCGCTGCTGCGCGAGACGCGTTTCTTGTTTGGCGAGCGCGAACTGATGCCCGGCGTGCACGACATCGACTGGTTCGACGAACGCGGCGAGCCGCTCTCGCCCGAGGCCTGGCACGACCCGGAAGCGAGCGCATTCACGATGCGGCGCGCAGGAGCGGGACTCCACGGCCAAATGGAAGTATTGTTGATGATGCTGAACGCTTCGCAGGGTGCGGTGACGTTCTCCGCGCCCGCGCCGCGCATGGCATGGGAGGTGCTGCTCGATACCGCCCGTCCCGATGCGGCGCCCTACGCGCTGCCCGACACGACGTACGAGCTGGCCGCGCGAGCGCTCGCCGTGCTGCGCGCCCGTCCGGCGCGTGCCGAAGCGCACCGGCCGCACGGCGCGCGCGACGACACGCCGACGCCGGACCCGCGCCGTACGCCGGGCGCGTCTGCGCCGGGCTCCCCCGCGGGCCCGGACGAAGCCGCGGCCGGATGAAAACTGGATGAGTCAGGCAAGCAACGAGGAAGCAAACCAGGAATCGACCATGTCCCCGCTTTCGCACGATCCGCACGCCCGCCAGTACATGCATTGCCTGCCGTTCGGCGCACAGCTGATCGGGGCGGCGCACACGCAGCCGCATACGCGCTTTCGCTTCTGGGCGCCTTCGTGTCGATCGGTGCAGATCGTTTTTGAAAACGTGGAGGACGCGCCCCCGCTCGACATGACGCCGAGCGGCAATGGCTGGTTCGAAGCGCAGGCGCCGTGCGGGCCGGGCACGCTGTACCGCTACTGCATCGACGGCCAGCAACGCGTACCCGACCCCGCATCGCGCTTCCAGCCGCAGGGTGTGCACGGCCCGAGCGAAGTGCTCGACCCGCGCGCCTACGCCTGGCAGCATGCGCACTGGCAAGGACGCCCGTGGGAAGAGACGGTGATCTACGAGCTGCACGTGGGCGCGCTGGGCGGCTATCAAGGTGTGATGAAACGTTTGCCCGCATTGGCCGCGCTTGGCGTGACGGCGGTCGAACTCATGCCGCTCAACGATTACCCGGGCGAGCGCGGCTGGGGCTACGACGTCGTGCTGCCCTACGCGCCGCACGCGGCCTATGGCAGTCCTGATGAACTGAAAGCGCTCGTGGACACCGCGCACGGGCTGGGGCTGCAGATGTTCATCGACGTCGTGTACAACCACTTCGGCCCGGACGGAAACTGGCTCGGCCACTATGCCAAGCCGTTTTTCCGCGAAGGCGTGAAGACGCCATGGGGCGAAGCACTCGACTTCGACCGTTTCGAAGTTCGCGACTTCTACTGCGACAACGCGCTCTACTGGCTCACAGAATATCGCTTCGACGGACTGCGCATCGACGCCGCGCATGCGATCGGCAACACCAACTGGCTGCGCGAGCTGGCCGATCATGTGAAGGCGCGCGTGGAGCCAGACCGGCATGTGCACCTCGTACTCGAAAACGAGCACAACGAAGCGAATCTGCTCGAATCGCACTTCAGCGCGCAATGGAACGATGATGCGCACCACTGCTTTCACGTGCTGCTGACCGGCGAATCGGAAGGCTACTATCGCGCGTTCACGGATTCCCCCATCGGCAAGCTCGCGCGCGTGCTCGGCGAAGGTTTCGTGTACCAGGGCGAGCCGTCGCCCGTGCATGCGGGCGAGCCGCGCGGCGAACCGAGCGCGCACCTGCCCCCTACCGCGTTCGTGATGTTTTTGCAGAACCACGACCAGATCGGCAACCGCGCGCTCGGCGACCGCCTGCGCGCGCTGGCCGACGACGACGCCTTGCGCGCGGCCACGGCCATGCTGCTGCTCTCGCCGCAAATTCCGCTGCTCTTCATGGAAGAGGAATACGGCTCGACGCAGCCGTTCCAGTTCTTCACCGCCTTCACCGGCCAGCTCGCCGAAGCCGTGCGCGAAGGGCGCCGCCGTGAATTCAAGGCATTCAGCGCGTTCAACGACGAGGCGAGCCGCGCGCGCATCCCCGATCCGAACGATCTGCAGACCTTCGTCAATTCGTCGCCGCCCGCCGATGCGCCGCTCGATGGCGAACGGCTCGAATGGATGCACTTCTACAAATCGGCGCTGTGCGTGCGGGCGCATTTGCTCATGCCGCGCCTGCGCCACGCGCGAGCACTCGGCGCCACCGTGCTGGCCGACGACGCCGCGAACGGGCTCGCCGCGCTCGTCGCGCGCTGGCGGCTCGACGACGGCGAAACGCTCACGATCGCGCTGAACCTGGGCCGCGACGGCGTGCCGCTCAGTCCGCGGCCCGAGGGCATGGTGATCTTCGAAACGCCGCCACGTGCGCGCGACTATGCCGACAATGGCGTGCTGCCCGAGAGCGCGTGCATCGCATGGCTCACCGGAGACGTACCCGGATATTCGAGCGAGCACGATGCGCGCGTCGTTCATCGCGAGGAGCCCTACGCATGAGCACGGCGCGCCGCAGCGAAACGCTCGCGACTCTCGCCGCCCGCGCGGGCTTCGAGGTCGAATGGACTGACGCGCACGGCGCCGTGCAGCGCGTGCCGGACAGCACGCTCGCCGCGCTGCTCGAATGCGCGGGCCTGCCATGCGCCAATGCCACGCAGATCCGCCAGAGTGCTTCCGCGCTGAACGCCGAGCAGTCGGCGCGGCGCCTGCCGCCGCTCATCACCGCCGAATACGACAGCGCCATCGAACTGCCGCCTTCGGTCGTGCGCGCGGGCAGCCACTATCGTGTCGACCTTGAAAGCGGCGAGCATATCGAAGGCCGCTTCACCTCGCCGCGCGGCGAGAGCGCGCTGCTCGCGCCGCTTGCGGAGCCGGGCTACCACACGCTCACGGTCAACGACCATCGCCTGACGATAGCGGTCGCGCCGCCGCACTGCCATACGGTTGCCGACGCCTGGCGCGCGCGTCATGGCGACAGCGGCACGGTGCCGCCGTTATGGGGGCTCGCCGCGCAATTATATGGACTCCGACGCAAAGGCGATGGCGGTATCGGCGACTACACCGCGCTCGCCACGCTCGCAACGCAAAGCGCGCGGCGCGGCGCGCAAGCGCTGGCAGTGAGCCCGACCCATGCGATGTTCAGCGCCGAGCCGGGCCACTTCAGCCCCTATTCGCCTTCGTCGCGCCTGTGGGTCAATGTCGCGCATATCGACCCGGCAGCGGTCTTTGGCGCCAAGGGCGCGCACGACGCGAGCGTGGCCGCGAATGCGGGCGACGCCTGGCGCGAACTCGAAGACGCACCGCTCGTGGACTGGCAGCGTGCGTTGCCGCTCAAGCTCAAGGTGCTGCGCGCGCTGTACGAACGCTTCGACACGGACGAACGTGCAAGCGGCTCGCCGCGCGCCGCTGTGTTCGCCGCATTCTGCGCGCAGGGCGGCGAAGCACTCGAAGACCACGCGCGTTTCGAGGCGCTGCAAGAGGCCATGCTGCACGGCCCCGGCGGCGAGCGCCATTGGCGCGACTGGCCCGAACCGCTGCGCGACCCGCGCAGCGCCGACGTGGCGACGTTCGCGCAGGAACATCGGCGCGAAGTCGACTTTCATTGCTTCCTGCAATGGCTCGCGGCAGAAGGGCTTTCGGGCGCACAACGCAGCGCGCGAGAGGCCGGCATGGCGATCGGCCTCGTCGCCGATCTCGCCGTGGGCTGCGATGGCGGCGGCTCGCACGCGTGGTCACTGCCGCAGGACATGCTGCAACGCGTGTCGGTCGGCGCGCCGCCCGACATCTTCAACCAGGCCGGGCAAAGCTGGGGCCTCACCACGTTCTCGCCGCGCGCGATGCACAACAATGGCTTTCGGGCGTTCATCGACATGCTGCGCGCGGCGTTCGCCCATGCGGGCGGCGTGCGCATCGATCATATCCTCGGGCTGCGGCGGCTCTGGCTCGTGCCCGAAGGCGAAAGTGCGCGCCACGGCGCGTATCTGCGCTATCCGTTCGACGACCTCGTGCGGCTCATCGCGCTCGAGTCGTGGCGTCATCGCGCGATCGTGATCGGCGAAGACCTCGGAACCGTGCCACCGGGGCTGCGCGAGCGGCTCGCGGCGCACGGCCTGTATGGCATCCGCGTGCTGTGGTTCGAGCGCGACGGCAAGGGCTTTCTCGCGCCCGAGCGCTGGGACCCCCACGGCGTTGCAACGACCACCACGCACGATCTGGCGACCGTCGCGGGCTGGTGGAGCGGCGCGGATATCGACTGGCGCAACCGTATCGGCCAGACGCTCCCGCGCGCCGATGGGCTCGACCCCGTCGCGCTCGACCACGCGCAGCGCGCGGAAGATCGCGTCGCGCTCTGGCACGCGTTGCAGCAAAGCGGGCTCGCACCGCACGACGCCAATCCGCCGCCAGCCGACGACCCGCCCGTGAATGCCGCACTCGCCTATGTCGCGGCAACGAGGAGCCCGCTCGTCACCTGTCCGCTCGAAGACCTGCTCGCGTTGGCCGATCAGCCGAATCTGCCCGGCTCGATCGACGAGCATCCGAACTGGCGCCGCCGCCTGCCGCTGCCCGTCGAGTCGCTGTTCACCGATCCGGCCGTTGCCGCGCGCGTTCAAGCCGTCGTACACGCACGCGAGGCCGTCGCGCGTACGCAGGTCGACCCGAGCGCCGGTGCAGGCGCGCATGACGCCCACCCAACCGCCAGCGGCGCGCCATACGCGCCCGAAAAGAAGCCGACGCCATGACCTACCCTCGCGCGACGCTGCGCCTGCAGCTCCATCACGGCTTCACGTTCGACGACGCGCTCGCGCAGCTCGACTACTTCGCCGCGCTCGGCGTGAGCCATCTCTACCTTTCTCCGGTCACGACCGCGCAGCCCGGATCGATGCACGGCTACGACACCGTCGATTACGGCACGGTGAGCGCGGAGCTGGGCGGCGAAGGCGCGTTGCGCCGCTTCGCCGCGAAAGTGCACGAGCGTGGCATGGGCATCGTCGCCGACTTCGTGCCGAATCATATGGGCGTGGGCGGCGCTCACAACGCCTGGTGGCTCGACATTCTCGAATGGGGGCGCCACAGCGCGTATGCGCGCCATTTCGACGTGGACTGGCACTCGCCCGACCCCGCCCTGCGCGGCAAGGTGCTGATGCCGTTTCTCGGCGCACAGTACGGCGAAGAACTCGCGGCAGGCCGTATCGAGCTGAAGTTCGACCCGGTCGCCGCGCGCTTCTACGTGCAATACGGGCCGCACGTGTGCCCGATCTGCCCGACCGACTATGCAGCGCTCCTGCAGTCCGCCAACCGCGCCGATCTCAACACCCTCGCCGGGCCGTTCCAGGGCCTCACGACCCAGCCCGACGATCAGGAGCGCGCCGCCGCCGGGCGCGATGCGCTGCGCGCGTTCGTCGAACGGG
This sequence comes from Paraburkholderia sp. J11-2, assembly GCF_905220185.1. Taxonomy (NCBI): domain Bacteria; kingdom Pseudomonadati; phylum Pseudomonadota; class Betaproteobacteria; order Burkholderiales; family Burkholderiaceae; genus Paraburkholderia; species Paraburkholderia sp. J11-2. Next base: position 394,649 of record NZ_CAJMYY010000004.1, read on the forward strand.
CCGGCACGGACCCCATCGAATTTGTTCTGGAATCCTATTCAAGTAGCGACCCGGTGCCGCGCGACCGGCTGCACCGCTTGCTGGAGCGCCAGCACTTCCGGCTCGCCTGGTGGCGCACCGCCACCGACGAGATCAACTGGCGTCGCTTCTTCGACGTTACCGCGCTCGCAGGCGTGCGTGTGGAACGCCACGACGTGTTCGAGGCCGTGCACAAGCTCATGTTTCGCCTCTACGCCGACGGCGTGATCGACGGCTTGCGCATCGATCATATCGACGGGCTCGCGGACCCGCGCGAGTACTGCGAACGCCTGCGGCAACGGCTCGCCACGCTGCGTGCCACGCCGCCGTACATCGTGGTCGAGAAAATTCTCGCGCAAGGCGAAACGCTGCGCGACGACTGGCCCGTGCAAGGCACGACAGGCTACGACTTCATGAACGACGTGGGCGCGTTTCTGCACGATCCCGCGGGCGCCGCGCCGCTTGCCGAAGCGTGGACCGCCATCTCCGGCGACGGCCGGCCGTTCGCGGCCTACGCGCTCGATGCGCGCCGCGAAATGCTGGCCGCCTATCTCCCCGCGGAACTCGACCATGCCACTCGCGCGCTGCACCGTATCGCGCGCGAACTGCCGGGCACGCGCGACACCACCTATGCGTCGGTGCACCGCGTGGCCGCGCATCTGGCCATGTACTTCCCGATCTACCGGATCTATCCGGTGAACGGCTTGCGCGGCGCGCTCGACAACCGTTATTTCGATGTTGCGCTCGAAGCCGCGCGACGCGCGCTGCCGCGCGCGAGCCTGGCGGCGCTCGATCTCGTCGATGGCTGGCTAGGCGGCCGCGCCCCCGAGCCGGCAGCGAACAACACCGGCAGCGGTAGCGGCAACAGCGGCGGCGGCGGCGGCAGTGCCAAGCCGCCACGCGCCGCGCCGGCCGGCGCAAACACGAATGCGGGCAACAGCCAGGCAAATACGCCGCTCAGCCATGCGCTTATTGCGCAACGCACGGCGCTTGCGCTGTTCTCGCAGCTCACCGCGCCGCTTGCGGCAAAGGCCACGGAAGACACCGCGCTCTATCGCTACGGACGCCTGCTCTCGCGCAACGAAGTGGGCGCGGACCCCGACGATTTCGCGCGCACGCCACATGACTTTCATGCGGCGAACCGCCTGCGCCAGCGCCGCCCTTATGGGCTGCTCGCTACGGCCACGCACGACCACAAGCGCGGCGAGGACGTGCGCGCGCGGCTCGCCGTGCTAAGCGAGATCGCGCTCGACTGGAGCAACACGTTGCGTGCCTGGTCGGCGCTGAACCAGACACATCGCCGTACCGACGCGACGGCCGGCGCGGCATGGTCGCCTGGGCCCGCCGCTGAGGCGATGCTTTATCAAACGCTCGTGGGCTGCTGGCCGCCCGAACTGGACCCCGGCGACAAAGCGGGCGTGCATGCGCTGGCGGAGCGTGTGTCGAAGTGGCAGCTCAAAGCGTTGCGCGAAGCGAAGCTGCGCACGAACTGGCTCTCGCCCGATGAAACCTATGAATCGGAGTGCCAGGCATTTCTCTTCGATATCCTCGCACCGCAACGGCGCGACGGCTTCTTGCAGGCACTTGCCGGGTTCGTCGCGCACGTGGCGCCCGCGGGCGCGCTCAATACGCTCGTGCAAACGGTGCTTCGGCTCACCTCGCCGGGCGTACCTGACCTTTATCAGGGGACCGAACTATGGGATTTCAGCCTCGTCGATCCCGATAACCGGCGCCCTGTCGACTACGCGGCCCGCGCAGCCGCGCTCGACAATCAAGCGCCTGCCGCAAAGCTGAAAGACTGGCGCAACGCACACGTGAAGCTGGCCACCGTGCATCGCCTGCTCGCGCTGCGAGCGAAAATGCCGGAACTCTTGCGCGAAGGCGAATATCTGCCGCTCACGGTGAACGGCGCACAGGCTTCACACGTGATTGCGTTCGCGCGCCATCACGGCAACGCTTGGGCCATCGTGATCGGCACGCGCCACGCCGCGGGGCTGCTGGATGGCGACACGCCGCTCGTCGCACCCGCACGCTGGGACGATACGACCGTTGAACTGCCCAAGGGCTGCACGCAAGCCACGTTGCACGACTGGCTCAGCGACGCAACGCACACGGTGCCCGAAGGCGGCACGCTTGCAGTGCGCGACATCCTGAGCGCCATGCCGGTGGCCGTGCTGTCGACGCTCACGCGCAGCTAAGATGCGCGCTCGAGGCACGCTCAACCGCCTTCGTCGTCGAGATCTTTCGGATACACGCGCACGAGCACGATACGCGGCCCCTTCATCTTCTTCACGACAATGTCGAAGCGGTCGAACTCAACGCGCTGCCCTTCGGTGGGCAGATCGTTGAGCGCATGAATCACCAGACCGCCCACCGACTCCGCACGCCCTTCGTCGATATCGATGCCGAGCGCCTGTTCCAGCGACACCACGGGCAGACTGCCACGACCCATCAGCGTGCCGTCGTCCATGCGGGTCCAGTCGGTGTCGGCCTGGTGAAACTCGTCGTGAATCTGGCCTACGAGCGCGCCAAGCAGATTGTCGAGCGTGAGAAAGCCGAGCGGGCGCGCGCCCTTGTGCCCCACCAGCGCGAAATGCGGCGCACCTTTGCGAAAGCGGCGAAAGAGCGCCAGCGCCGGCGTATCGGGCCGCACGTACTGCACAGGGCGCACGAACTTGCCGAGATCGCTGAGAGCGTTGCCCGACTCGCGCGCAAGCAACAGGTCCTTCAGGTGGATGAGACCCGCCACGCGTTCGCCCGTCGCGTCTTCGAACAGCGGGTAGCGGCTGAAGCGATGGCGCGCCACGATTTGCATGTTCTCGCGCAGCGGCAGGTCGCGGCGCAAGCCCACCATTTCGTGCGTGGGCCGCATGAGGTCGGAAATGGTGAGGCGCGAAAAGTCGAGCGAATGGGCGAGCGTGTTCCATTCGTCGGCGTTATAGGCGTTCGCGGCTGGCGCGGGAAGCAGCGGCAGTGCGCCGTTTTTGCCGTTTGTACCCCGCTGCTCGTGCATTGACTCGTTCGCCTCGGCCTGTGCGGCGGCGCGGCGGCTGCGCAGGATCAGCTTGAGTTCGTCAGTCGAATAGTGCGTGTCGTGGCCGTGCTCCGAGGCAAGGCCCGCGAGACGCAGCACCGCGTTCGCGCTCGAATTGAGCAGCCAGATCGCGGGATACATGGTCCAGTAGAAGCCGTAGAGCGGCATGGCCGTCCATAGTGAAATCTTCTCGGCCTGGCGGATGGCGAGCGACTTCGGTGCAAGCTCCCCCACCACGATGTGCAGGAACGAGATCACCGTGAACGCGAACACCAGCGAAATGGCATGGACGAGTTGCGCCGATTGCACGCCTAGCAGTTCGAACACCGGCGCCAGCAATTGCGCGAACGCCGGCTCGCCGATCCAGCCGAGGCCGAGCGACGCGAGCGTGATGCCGAGCTGGCACGCGGAAAGATAGGCATCGAGCTGGCCATGCACCTTGGCGAGCAGCCGGCCGCGCAAGCCATGCTGCTGCGCGAGGCTCTGCACGCGCGTGGCGCGCAGCTTGACGAGGCCGAATTCGGCCGCGACGAAGAAACCGTTGAGGGCAACGAGCAGGAACGCCCCAATGAGGGCGAGAAGCTGGATCAAGACAAATGGCTCCGAAGGACGAAGCGCTCAGTATAAATGTGCAAGGTGGATGAAAGGCGATGACGCGCGCACTACGGCCTGCGGCTCACGCCCCGTTCAGCGGCGGCACATCCAACACCAGCGCCGTCTCCTCGCCCTCGCCCACGAGAGCCGGCGCCGCGAAGCGTCCGCCGTGCGCTTCGGCCACGCGCTGGCACAGCGCCAGCACCCAGGCGCAGCGCCCCGCTTCCTGCTGCTCGCTCGCCTGGGCGCGCGCGAACGGTTCCAGCACGTGCGCAAGCGCATCGTCGGTGAGCGCCTGGCGGGTGGCGCGCCATTTCACTTCCAGGTGGGCGCCGGTTGCGCTCGCGCTGGCCGCGAGCGTCACGCCCGTGCCTTGCGCGCTCGTTTCCGCCGCGAACACCAGCATCAGCCACAGCGCCTGTGCAATGCGTTGGCGGTCGCCGTCAAGCGTCGCCGCGCCGGTCGTGTCCTGCACCGCGAACGTCACGCCGCGCGCGTCGCCAAGCGCGGCGCGGGCATCTTCCACGGCTTCGCCGATCAGCGCCGCGACGGCAAACGGCGCGCGCTCGATGCGCAGCTTGCGCGTTTCGGCGCGCGTGGTGTCAACGAGCGTTTCCAGCAGCCGAACCTGCTGCTCCACGCCCGTGCGAATACCGCCCAGCGCGCGCTGCGCGGCGGCGTCGGCGCTGTCGATCTTGCGCTCGAGCACGTAAGCCCAGCTATGGATGGCATTGAGCGGGCTGCGCAGATCATGCGAGACGCGCGAGAGCACGTGGTCGCGCATGAAAAGCGCGGTTTCGGCGCACAGGCGCGCCGTGCGCTCGGTACGGTTTTGCGAAGTCGGCTCCATCTGATTCCTCTTATTGCGCCTCAAGCCGGGCGAGCGGTCCCCCATTATAGGCAGCGGTTAGCGAGCAACCGGCGTGCCCGGCAGGCTGCCGCCCGCCCCGGCCTGCAAAGCGCCTACAATAACGGGTTCAACTATTCGAATCAGGAGTTTTTCCATGTCTACCGTGACCACCGAATCCGGCCTCAAGTACGAAGACCTGACCGAAGGCACCGGCGCCGAAGCCAAGGCCGGCCAGACTGTCAGCGTGCACTACACCGGCTGGCTGACGGACGGCCAGAAGTTCGATTCGAGCAAGGACCGCAACGACCCGTTCGCCTTCGTGCTGGGCGGCGGCATGGTCATCAAGGGCTGGGACGAAGGCGTGCAGGGCATGAAGGTGGGCGGCGTGCGCAAGCTGACGATTCCGCCGCATCTGGGCTACGGCGTGCGCGGCGCGGGCGGCGTGATTCCGCCGAACGCCACGCTCGTGTTCGAAGTCGAGCTGCTCGAAGTTTGATGCCCGCTTGATGCTTTACAGCGCTCGCCTTTTTTGCAACCGCAACCGGTCATCATGAATCCGCATTACCACGCTCCCGTCACCGCGCCCGGCGTCGAATTGCGCCGCTACGGCGCGATCGAGGAAACCGATCTGCACGATTTTCACCAGATCGTGCTCGGCCTCGACGGCGAGATGGAGATGACCGTGAACGGCCAGGGCGAGCGCATCGACAGTTGTTCCGCCTGGCTCATTCCGGCGGGCGCGCGACACGATTACGTGGGCATTGGCGATAACCGCCAGCTCGTGCTCGACCTGCCCGCGGCCACGCTCGCGGTGCCCGAACGGCTGTTCGACAAGGCGCGCGCCGTGCGCCTCGACCCCGCGCTCACGCAGCTCGTAAGCCAGATCGCGCAGTGCGCCGCGATGGCCGCGCCGCCTCGCGACAGCGCCGACCTGCGCGCGCGGCGTTTTCACTGGGACGCCTCGGCGCGCCTGTGCGCGGCATTCATCGCGCAAACCGGCGTGGCCGCTGGCGCGCAGTTCAGCGCGGCGGCCGGGTTGGACTTTGCCCGTATCGACCGGTGGCTGCGCGCGCATCTCGCCCAGCCGTTGCGCATTGCCGATCTCGCCGCGCACTGCGGCTTCGGCATGCGGCGCTTTCATCAGCTTTTTATCGAAGCGTTCGGCGAAACGCCGCATCGCTACTTGCAGCGGCTGCGGCTCGACACCGCGCTCACCCTGCTCGCCGACCCGCGCGCCTCGCTCACCGACATCGCGCTCGAAGTGGGTTTCGGCGACCAGAGCGCCTTCACGCACGCGTTCACGCGCCGCTTCGGGCTCGCGCCCGGCCAGTGGCGCGCGCTGCCGTCGCACTGAGCGCGCAGGCGCCGCTCATTCGTCGAAGCGGTATTCCCACTGTGCGCGTGCGCCCACCGCCACGTGCTTGCCCGCGCCCGTCACCACCATCGCGTTCTGGCCGAACGTCAGGCCGCCGTCCACGCGCGGATCGGCGCGAAATACCTGCAGCGTGTCGAGCGGTTCCGTGGGCCATTGCGCGTCGCGCTCGCCCGTCTCCTGATCGATCGTCGTGATCGGGCAGCGCGCGCACGGCTTCACGAAGCGCAGCACGATTTCCTCGCCGCCCGATGCGGATTCGATGGCGAGCGTGTCGATGAAATCTTCCTCGAATGCGTCGCCGATATCGCCGACCACGATGTTCGGACGAAAGCGCGCCATCGGCACGGGCGGTGCGCCCTTCGCCGCGAGGCGCGCGTTGAGGTCCGCGAGCGACGCCTCGCTCGTCACGAGAATCGGAAAGCCGTCGGCGAATTGCGTGGGCGCGTCTTCGCCGTTCGTCCACTTCCGGCTCGCAAGACGCGTCACGTCATGCGCAAAGCGCAGCAGGCGCACCGGCGCGCCGATCGCCTGCGTGAACCATTGCGCCGCGTGATCGCCCTCGTCGAGCGCTTCGAAGTCGTCGTCCCAGACCGAGGCCGGCACGCGCGCCTCGCCGCCGCGCGGCGCGAACGGCAGATGGAGCGCTTCGCTCATGCCTTCCATGGTGAGGCGCACGCCGTCTTCGACGAACGTGGGCACGATGCACGCCATCGCCGCGTACTGGCGCTGCGTGACGAGCCGGCCATTTGCGTCGGCGACCATCCAGTGACGGTCCCACTCGATGCCCTTCAGGCCGAGCTGCGCATTGTCGAGCGCGATCGCGCCGCACGACTTCACGGGGTAGACGAACAACGCACGAACTGTGGGCATGGCGAACTCGCGGGAAAACAATAAGGAAATGGGCCGAACGGCGTTCAGCGCACGATCATACAACCGTTGTTTAAAAGAGCTTACTGCTTACTCCACCACATCAAGCCCGCGCGCCAGATCGTTACGCACGTCCTGGGCGTTTTCAAGGCCAACGGCGAGGCGAATCAGCCCTTCGGTAATGCCTGCCGCCGCGCGCGCTTCAGGCGTAATGCGGCCGTGCGTCGTCGTGGCCGGGTGCGTGATGGTCGTGCGCGTATCGCCGAGATTGCCGGTGATCGAACAGATCTTCGTGCCGTCGATCACGCGCCACGCGTTCGCGCGCTGCTGCTCCGGCGTGTCGCCCTTCACTTCGAACGAGACGATCGCCCCGCCCAGCTTCTGCTGCCGCATGGCGAGCGCATGTTGCGGATGTGATTCGAGACCGGGATAAAAGACGCGCTTGATGGCCGGATGCGTCTCGAGCCAGCGCGCGATCTGAAGCGCGTTGTCCGACTGCTTCTCCACGCGCAGCGACAACGTTTCCATGCCCTTGAGCAGCACCCACGCGTTGAACGCGGAAAGCGTCGGACCCGCGGTGCGCACGAACGGAAACACCTTCTCCATGATGAACGCCTTCGAGCCCACCAGCGCGCCGCCCAGCACGCGGCCCTGACCGTCGAGGAACTTGGTGGCCGAATGCATCACCACGTCCGCGCCGAACTTGAGCGGCTGTTGCAGCGCGGGGCTGCAGAAGCAGTTGTCGACCACGAAGAGCGCGCCCGCCGCCTTGGCGATCTTGCTGACCGCCTCGATGTCGGCCACTTCGGTAAGCGGATTCGACGGCGTTTCGAGGAAGAACATCTTCGTTTCCGGGCGCACGGCGTGCTTCCACGCGTCGAGATCGGTCGGGTCGACGAAGGTGGTCGCGATGCCGAACCGGCTGAAGATCTGCGAGAACATGGCGAGCGTCGAGCCGAAAATGCTCTGCGAACTGACGATATGGTCGCCCGCCTGCAGCGCAGCCATGACCACCGACATGATCGCGGCCATGCCCGAAGCCGTGGCCATGCACGCTTCCCCGCCTTCGAGCGTGGCGAGGCGCTCCTGGAACATGGTGACGGTCGGATTCGAAAAACGCGCGTACGTATAGGCGGTTTCGGAGTTTTTGAAGCGCTCGGCGGCCTCTGCGGCGCTGCCGAAACAGAAGCTCGACGTGAGATAAAGCGCTTCCGAATGCTCGTTGAACTCGCTGCGCAGCGTGCCCGAGCGAACGGCCAGTGTGTCGAAGTTGAAGGTGTCGTCCATGTTCGAGTTCTCCTTGTCCTGAACCATCCTGCTTCAATCCTGCACGCACACGCGCAAAAAAGCCCGCTTTTGCATCGGCAGAAAGCGGGCTTTCGGATTCGGCGAGAACGCGAGCCTCACGCTCGCGTTTGCCGGGGATCACTCCACCGAGAGTTGCAGGTGCAGTTGCGAGCGGGAGCCGCCGTCCATCGCGTCGCTTGCGGCGTCGCGGTCCGACTGCGCCTGCGGTGCGAGGCGCGCCGTCTCGATGTTGTCGAGGTAAGTGCTCGTGATGTCGCCGGTGATGTAGTCGCCGTCGAAGCACGAAGCCTCGAACTCCTTCAACTCCGGATTGATATCGCGCACGGCCTGCTTGAGCGAATCCACGTCCTGATACACGAGGTAGTCCGCGCCGATGATGCGCGCCACTTCGTCATCGGTGCGGCCATGCGCCACGAGTTCGCCGCGCGTGGGCATGTCGATGCCGTAGACGTTCGGGTACTTCACGGGCGGCGCCGCCGAAGCGAAGATCACCTTGGTCGCGCCGGCGTCGCGCGCCATCTGCACGATTTCCTGCGAGGTGGTGCCGCGCACGATCGAGTCGTCGATGATCAGCACGTTCTTGCCCTTGAACTCGATGCCCATGGCATTGAGCTTCTGGCGCACCGACTTCTTGCGCATGGCCTGGCCCGGCATGATGAAGGTGCGGCCCACGTAGCGGTTCTTGAAGAAGCCTTCGCGGTATTCCACGCCGAGCTTGTTCGCAACCTGCATGGCAGCCGGGCGCGACGAATCGGGAATCGGCATGACCACGTCGATCTTCACGTCGGGCAACTCGCGCTTGATCTTCTCGGCGAGATAGTCGCCCATGCGCAGGCGCGCGTTGTACACGGGCACGCCGTCGAGCACCGAGTCCGGACGCGCGAGGTACACGAGTTCGAAGATGCAGGGGTTCAGCGTCGGTGCCGTGGCGCATTGCTGCGAGTGGAAGTTGCCGTCGAAGTCGATGAACACCGCTTCGCCCGGGCGAACGTCGCGCACGAATTCGAAGCCGATGCCTTCGAGCGCCACCGATTCCGATGCGAGCATCCACTCGGTGCCTTCCGGCGTTTCCATCTTGCCGATGCACAGCGGGCGAATGCCGAACGGGTCGCGGAACGCGAGCAGGCCGTAGCCGGCGATCAGCGAGACGATCGCGTAGGAGCCGCGCAGGCGGCGGTGCACGCCCGAAACCGCCTTGAAGAGCGCCGCCGGATCGAGTTCGAGGCCCGAGCTCGCGAGTTGCACTTCGTGCGCGAGCACGTTGAGCAGCACTTCGGTGTCGGAATGGGTGTTGATGTGGCGGCGGTCCACACGGAACATCTCTTCCTTCAACTGTTGCCAGTTCGTGAGATTGCCGTTGTGGGCGAGGACGATGCCGAACGGCGCGTTCACGTAGAACGGCTGGGCTTCTTCTTCGCTCGACGCCGAGCCGGCCGTCGGGTAGCGCACCTGGCCGATGCCGCTGGTGCCGGGGAGGCTACGCATGTTGCGCGTGCGGAACACGTCGCGCACCATGCCGTTGGCCTTGTGCATATGGAACGTGCTGCCGTTCGCGGTGGCAATGCCGGCCGCGTCCTGACCGCGGTGCTGCAGGAGCAGCAGCGCGTCATAGAGGAGCTGGTTGACGGGAGAGCGGGAAACTACGCCTACGATGCCGCACATGGCAGGTCCTTCAAAAAAGCGAAATCGGTAGCGGGCCGCCCCGGCTTGCATCACCGGTCGGGCGCCGCAAATGGGCAGTGTTGCCGGGAAGCTTCGCCTCGCATCGCGTCCGATCAGCTTCTGATCAGACGTGAACGTAGGCCGCGAGCGCCTCGGGCAACAACGGTTTCAGTTCGAGCACGCCCTGCACGGCATAAGGCCGCAGCAGCGCGTGGCGCCAGAAGTCCTGCTGGGGCAGCTCGGTCAGCCCGCCAAGGACGACGAGGATCAGCACCAGCACGACGCCTCGCACGAGGCCGAACATCATCCCGAGCGAACGGTCCACGCCGGACAATCCGCTCACCTGCACCAGACGGCCGATCAGTGCGTTGCCCACGCCGGCCACGAGCACCACGGCAATGACGATCAGCGCAAAGGCGATCAGCCATTGAGTGAGCGCCCCGCCCGGCCAGTTCGCCGGAATCCAGGGCACCACGTGGTCCACGTAGCGGCAGGCCACGAGCAACGCCGCGATCCAGCCAATCAATCCAAAAATCTCGCCGATCAAGCCGCGCCACGCACCGCGCAGCGCCGACAGGCCGATCACCGCCATTACAGCGTAGTCGAATGCGGTGAACATCGACGGCTTATTCCGCGTTGGCGTTCGAGCCCGCCATCAGGCCGGCGCCGCGCACCTTGGCGATCGCCGCCGTAGCCGAGGCGCGGTCCGGGAACGGACCCGCGCGCAGCAGCGTGCGCGTCGTGCCGTCCGCTTCCTTACGTTGCTCGGTATATGCGGGTACGCCCGCCGCTTTCAACTTCGTGACCCAATTGTTCGCCGTCGTGCTGTTCGAGAATGCCCCGAGTTGCACGGCGAAACGCGCGCCCGGGGGCGCCGCCGGCGTGCTGGTTCCGGCTTTCGCGCCGTTGCCTTCGCTGGTGTCGTCGCTGTCGTTGGCGGCGGTCGTCGTCGGTTTGCTGGTCGCGGCGACGGCCGTGCTGGCCGAAGCCGCCGGCTTGGCAGCGGGCTTTTGCGCCTGCGCAGTTTGTGTCGATTGAGCCGGAGCGGTTGCCGCCTGGGCGGGCTTTTTCGCTGGCGTTGCCGGCGTTTGATCCGTGTTCTGGGCGTTTTGCGTGGCCGCGGCGCCCGAAGCGGCCGCGAGACCCGATGCGCCAAGCGTCGCTTCGGCGGCTGCGGGATTGTCGGGGGCGACGCCGGCTTGCGTGTCTTCGGCGTCGTGTTGGCGCGCGGCGGCCTTGTCGGCCGGGCGGCTCGGAATGTCGATGGCGATGTCGTCGGTGACGGGCTTCGGGTGCGAATCGAGCACCATCGGCAGGATCACGATGGCCGCGAGCACCAGCGCGATCGCGCCGACGAGACGGCGGCGCGCGCGTTGCTTTTCAGGGAGCGTGGGGTCGAGCAGCATTGCCTCGGCGTCGCCAGACCGGTCCGGCCGGCGGCTGCGCCGCTCCACGCGCGCGCTCTGATTGCTGCGCCGGCTGGAGCCGGACTCGGTGCCGCGCCGGCGGGGCGCGTCAGCGTCATCTTTCTTGCCGAACGAGAAAATTCCCATGTATGGCTTGCTGTTGGCCTACCTGGCCTGTCTTACGTGGGCGGCGTGCGGGTGCCGGGCGGTCAGTGTTGCTGTGACTTTCGCCAGGCCATCACCCCGGCAACCGTCAGGAAACTTCCGAAAACAAGAATTCTATCATTTTCGGTAGCGCGTTTTAGCGCATCTTGAAACGCAGCAGCGGGGCTTTCATAGCGCGTCACGCTGCTGTCGGGGCCGTCCGTCACGCCCGCTTCGCGCAGCACTTCTTCGAGCTGTTCGGCTGTAGCCGCGCGCGGCAGCGGCAGATCGGTCACGCACCAATGGTCGATCTCGCCCTTCAGGTGCTCGATCACGCCCGCAATGTCCTTGTCGCGCATCGCGCCGAACACGGCGTAGGTGTACGGGAAATAGCCCATGCTGCCGAGGTTCTGCCCCAGCACCGCCGCCGCGTGCGGGTTGTGGCCGACGTCGAGAATGATCGAAGGCTTGCCCGGCAGCACCTGGAAGCGGCCCGGCAGTTCGACATTGGCGAGGCCGAGGCGAATGTCCTGCGCGGAAACCGGCAGCCGGTCGCGCAGCGCCTCGAGGCCTGCGAGCGCAGCCGACGTGTTGATCAACTGATTCGCGCCACGCAGCGCAGGATAGGCGAGCGCCGAGCGTCGCATCGTCGGGCCCACGTAGCTCCATTGCTGGCGCTCGCTGCCCGGCTGCCCTTCGTAGCGGAAATCGCGGCCGAAGAGCCACAGTTCGGCGCCGATCGCCTCAGCATGGTCGATGAGCGACTGCGGGGCCATCGGGTCCGCGCAGATTGCGGGCTTGCCCGCACGGAAGATGCCGGCCTTCTCGAACGCGATCTTCTCGCGCGTGTCGCCGAGGTATTCCGTATGGTCGAGGTCGATGCTCGTGATGATCGCGCAGTCGGTGTCGAGCACGTTGACGGCGTCCAGACGCCCGCCCAGACCCACCTCGAAGATCACGGCGTCGAGGCCGCGCGAGGCGAACAGATGCATGATCGCGAGCGTCGTGAATTCGAAGTACGTGAGCGTCACGGGCTTGGCGAGCGAATTGCGCGCCGCTTCGACGGCTTCGAAGTGCGGCAGCAGATCGGCGTCGCTGGCCTGCTGGCCGTCCACGCGCGCGCGCTCGTTGAACTCGAGCAGATGCGGCGAGGTGTGGCAACCCACGTGGTAGCCCGCCTTCAGCAGGATCGTTTCGAGAATCGCGCAGGTCGAACCCTTCCCGTTCGTGCCGCCCACCGTGAAGATCGGGCATGCGAACTTGAGGTCCAGCGCGTCCTTCACCTGACGGATGCGGTCGAGCCCCATGTCGATGCCGACCGGATGCGCGGTTTCAAGGTGCGTGAGCCACGCGTCGAGGGTGGGAAAGGTACTCATCGGGCTAGAAATTACCTGGTGCTGCGCGTGAGACGCCGCCTAAGGCGGCGGGTTCACACGAATGATCCGCTTCGAAAGAACGGCATTATCGCGGAAATGACAACGCGCCGCTTGCTTTCGCTCGCGGCGCGTTGGGTAAAGCGTTGCGGCTGCGGCTCTTGCGGCACCGCAGATCGCTCAATGCGAGGCTCAGGCCACCGCGTCGGCGGGCTGACGCTGCAGCAGCGCCAGCATTTGCGCGATTTCGTCGCGCAGCTTGCGGCGGTCCAGGATCATGTCGATCGCGCCCTTCTGCAGCAGGAATTCGGCGCGCTGGAAGCCTTCCGGCAGCTTTTCGCGCACGGTCTGCTCGATCACGCGCGGGCCGGCAAAGCCGATGAGCGCCTTCGGCTCGGCGATCACCACGTCGCCCAGGAACGCGAAGCTCGCCGAAACGCCGCCCATCGTCGGGTCGGTCAGCACGGAAATGAACGGCAGCTTGGCTTCGGCCAGTTTGGTCAGCATGGCCGTGGTCTTGGCCATCTGCATGAGCGAAAGCAGGCTTTCCTGCATGCGCGCGCCGCCCGAAGCCGTGAAGCAGATGAACGGCACTTGCTGCTCGAGCGCGTTTTGCGCGCCGCGCGCGAAGCGCTCGCCGACCACCGAGCCCATCGAGCCGCCCATGAACGAGAACTCGAAGCAGGCCACCACCACGGGCAGCGTGCGGATCGCGCCGCCCATCACCACCATGGCGTCGGTTTCGCCGGTATCGTCCATCGCCTCTTTCAGGCGGTCCGGGTACTTGCGGCTGTCCTTGAACTTGAGCGCGTCGACCGGAACGATTTCCTGGCCGATTTCATAGCGGCCTTCCGGATCGAGCAGGCCGTCCAGACGCTCGCGCGCGCCAATGCGCATATGGTGATCGCACTTCGGGCAAACGTGGAGATTCGCCTCGACGTCGTTGCGGTACAGGACCGCTTCGCACGACGGGCACTTGATCCACAACCCTTCCGGAATGCTCTTGCGGCTTTTCGGATCGGTTTGCTTGATCTTGGGCGGCAGCAGTTTGTCGAGCCAGCTCATTGATGTTCCTTCCTTGACCTTCGTGATGCGCGGGCGCGGCGGATCGGTCCCGTCAACCGATCGGTAAAACCGACCGGGTTCCGACCCCGACCGCGCATGGCGAAAAGTGGATTTTACAGCAGTCTCGGAACTAGCCGACAGAGACTTCATCCAACGCCGTTCGAATGCCCGTGATGAATTGCGTGAGCGCGTCGGCGGCTGTTTCCGGCGCGGCCTGCTCGAGCAACTGAACAATGCGGCTGCCGATCACCACGGCGTCCGACACCTGCGCGACGGCAGCGGCCGTTTGCGCATCGCGAATGCCGAAGCCCACACCCACGGGCAGCGAGACATGCTTCTTGATCGCCGGAATTTTACCCGCGATGCTCGAAACGTCGAGATTGGCTGCCCCCGTCACGCCCTTGAGCGAGACGTAGTAAACATAGCCGCTCGCCGCGGCGCCCACTTCGGCGATGCGCTCATCGGTCGAAGTCGGCGCGAGCAGGAAGATCGGATCGATGTCGGCGGCCTTCATCTTCGCCGCGAACTCGACCGACTCCTCGGGCGGGTAGTCCACCACGAGCACGCCGTCCACGCCCGCGTCCTTTGCGGCCTGCGCGAACGCGTCGGCGCCCATGCGCTCGATGGGGTTCGCGTAGCCCATCAACACGACGGGCGTCTTGTTGTCGGTTTCGCGGAAGCGCTTCACGTCGGCGAGCACGCTCTTGAGCGTCACGCCCTTCTCGAGCGCGCGCTCGGACGACTGCTGGATCACGGGGCCGTCGGCCATCGGGTCCGAGAACGGCACGCCGAGTTCGATGACATCGGCGCCGCCGGCGGCCAGCGCGTGCATGAACTCGACCGTGCGCGCGGGATCGGGGTCGCCCGCCGTCATGAACGGGATCAGGCCTTTGCGGCCCTGGGCGGCGAGCGCCTCGAACGTGGTCTTGATACGGGACATTTCAGGGTCCTCAGCTTTTAGGCGTTACTGCGCGTGAGTCCGGCGGAGGCGCATCAGGCGCCGGCCGCGACGGCACTTGCGGCGGCCGCGCTGACGCGTTCGCGCGCGATTGCGCAGTAACTTTCGTTAATTTCATAGCCGACGAATTCGCGCTGTTGACGCGCGCAAGCCACTGCCGTGGTGCCGCTGCCCATGAACGGGTCCAGCACGCGGCCGCCCGGCGGGCAGCTCGCGAGCACCATGCGCTCGACGATCTCCAAAGGCTTCTGGGTGGGATGATCCACGCGCTCCGCGTGCTGGCGATGCAGACGCGAGACGGACCAGACGTCCTTGGGGTTGTAGCCGAGCTCCAGCCACTTGCTGCCTTCGAACAACTTGCGCGAACGCGCCTTCTTCGTGACGGCATCGTACGGGATGCGGACGGGATCGAGATCGAAGTAATAATCCTTCGAAACCGCGAAGAAACCGATGTTGTCGTGCACCGAGGTGAAACGGCGCGTCGTGCCGCCCATGCTGGGTACGCGACGATCCCAGACGATCTCGTTGATCATCGTGAGTTTCGACTTGAGATAGACGAAGATCTCGGGCGCGTACTGCCACGTGCAGAACACGTAGAGCGAGCCCGTGGGCTTGAGCTTCGGAATCGCCAGGTCGAGCCACTCATACGTCCAGGCGAGGAAGTTCTCGCCCGAACGCATGTCGGAGTCGTTGCCGTAGTCCTTGCCGAGCCCGTAGGGCGGGTCGGCGACGATCAGATCGATCGAGGCGTCGGGCAGGTTGGCTGCATCGGTCAGAAAATCGCGGTTCAGGAGCCGGATGGTTTCCGGCACGACCGGCACCGTGGGCAGCACGGCTGCGTTGGCGACCGCTTCGGCGGCTTCCAGAGCAGCCGCTTCTGCGTTCACCTCGGCATTCACCTCGCCCACGGGCGCCGGCACTTCCGGCTCGTCGAACTCGTCACGCATCGCTTACGTCGCTCCGGGCGCTCAGAACTGGATGCCCGATCGCTCGGCGACCGTGTGCATGTCCTTGTCGCCGCGGCCCGACAGGTTCACCAGCAGGATTTTGTCCTTCGGCAATGTCGGGGCGAGCTTCGCCGCGTACGCGAGCGCATGGCTCGATTCGAGCGCGGGAATGATGCCTTCGATGCGACAGCAGTCGTGGAAGCCCTTGAGCGCTTCTTCGTCGTCGATCGTGACGTATTGCGCGCGGCCGCTGTCCTTGAGCCACGCGTGCTCGGGACCCACGCCCGGATAGTCGAGGCCCGCCGAAACCGAATGCGTCTCGATGATCTGGCCGTTCTCGTCCTGCAGCAGATAGGTGCGATTGCCGTGCAGCACGCCCACGGTGCCTGCCGCGAGCGAGGCGGCGTGACGGCCCGTTTCCATGCCGTCGCCGGCGGGCTCGACGCCGATCAACTGCACCGAAGTGTCCTCGATATACGGGTAAAAGATACCCATCGCGTTCGAACCGCCGCCCACGCAGGCGATCACGGAGTCGGGCTGGCGGCCCGTCATTTCGGGCATCTGCACGCGGCATTCGTCGCCGATCACGCGCTGGAAGTCGCGCACCATCATCGGGTACGGGTGCGGGCCCGCCACCGTGCCGATAATGTAGAACGTGTTTTCGACGTTGGTGACCCAGTCGCGCATGGCTTCGTTGAGCGCGTCCTTGAGCGTGCGCGAGCCCGACTCGACCGGAACCACGGTCGCGCCCAGCAGCTTCATGCGGTAGACATTGGCGGCCTGGCGGCGCACATCTTCGGCGCCCATGTAGACCACGCATTCCATGCCGAAGCGCGCCGCGATGGTCGCGGTGGCCACGCCGTGCTGACCCGCGCCGGTTTCGGCGATCACGCGCGGCTTGCCCATGCGCTTGGCGAGCAGCGCCTGGCCGATCACGTTGTTCACCTTGTGCGCGCCGGTGTGATTCAGGTCTTCGCGCTTGAGATAGATCTGCGCGCCGCCCAGCAGCTCGCTCCAACGCTGCGCGTGATAAATCGGCGACGGACGGCCGACAAAATGCTTCAACTCGCGCTCATATTCGGCGCGGAAGTCGGGATCGTCCTTGAATTTCGCGTAGGCGTCGCGCAGCTCGTCGATCGCCTGCATGAGGGTTTCGGCAGCGAAAACGCCGCCATAGGGGCCGAAATGGCCACGTTCATCTGGCAAATTGTACATAAGTCACTCGCTCGGCCGGACTTGGGAGGGCCCACGTTGCGTGGACCGTGCCGGCCAAAGGGGCATCCGCCCCGGATTCATCCCGCGTCCGCTTCGCGCACTGCGCGCACGAACGCCGCCATGCGGGCGTGATCCTTCACGCCCTTTGCGCCCGGAACCTCGATGCCACTGGAGACATCGACAGCGAACGGACGCACCTGGCGAATCGCATCACCGACGTTTTGCGCGTTCAAGCCACCACTCAAAACGGCCCGACGCGCGAGCCCTGCGGGAATAAGTGACCAATCGAAGACCTTTCCGCCGCCGCCGTAACCTTCGACATGGGTGTCGAACAAGAGGCCGCTGGCTGATGAATAACGATTAGCCGATTCTATCAAATCGGCTTGCTGAGTATCGGCCGCCACTCGCAGCGCGCGCAACCAGGGCAAACCGGCAACGGAAGCCAGCGACTCGCACTGCTCGGGCGTTTCGTCGCCGTGGAACTGGAGCATCGTGAGCGAGACGTTGCTCGCCACTTCGCTCATCCACTGCGGCGTGGCGTTCACGAAGAGACCCACGACCGAGACGAATGGCGGCAGGTCGTGCGTGAGCTCGACCGCCTGCGCCACGCTCACCGAGCGCGGGCTGGGCGGGTAGAACACGAGGCCGACGGCGTCCGCGCCGAGGTCGATGGCGTGCGCAAGCGCCTCGGGCGTCGAAAGTCCGCACAACTTGATGCGGGTGCGGTGCGCGGGGGCGGATGGCTCGGCTGACGTCATGATCGTAAGTGCGGTGTCGGTCTCGATGATTCAAGCAGGCGGCGCTTCAGGCGCGGCCTTCGGGCGCGTCGCTCCAGATCGCGCTCCACGGCACGCTGGCCGTATGCGGCGCGGGTACCGCGAACTCGTCAGGATAGCCTACCTGCGCGAGATAGAGGCCGTCGGGCATGAAGGTCGGCGCCGCCACGGTGCGGTCGCGGCCCGCCAGCACTTCAGCCATCCACGCGGCCGGATAGCGCCCTCGCCCCACGGCCACGAGGCAACCCATCAGGTTGCGGACCATGTGGTGCAGGAACGCGTTGGCGCGAAAGCGGAAGTGGATGAAGTCGCCCTGCGGCCGGATATCGATCTGGTACAGATGCTTCACCGGCGTCTTCGCCTGGCACTCGGACGAGCGAAACGACGAAAAATCGTGCTCGCCGATGAGATGCGCTGCCGCCTCGCGCATGGCATCGACGTCGAGCGGCGTGTGGATCCAGCCCGCCCGGGCCGCCAGCATCGGCGAGCGCACGGGGTTCACGTAGAGCACGTAGTAGTACGTGCGCTCGAACGCCGCAAAGCGCGCGTGGAACGCGTCGGGCATCGGCTTGGCCCACTGCACGGCCACCGTCGAGGGCAGGAACGCGTTGGTGCCGCGCACCCACGAGAACGGCGTGCGGTCGAGATCGGTGTCGAAGTGCACGACCTGGCCGAGCCCGTGCACGCCCGTGTCGGTGCGGCCCGCGACGATGGTGGACAGCGGCACGGTGGCGAACTCGCGCAGCGCGCGCTCGAGCGCGTCCTGCACCGTCTTGCCGTGCGGCTGCGACTGCCAGCCGCAGAACGCGGCGCCGTCGTACTGGATTCCTAGCGCGATACGCATACGGCTTGCGGCAGCGTCACGAAAGCGGAGCGAGCGTCGACAGCAGCGCCTGCGCGTCGCTGCGCGTGGCGGGGTCGTTCGACTCGATCACTTCGTTGATGAGCGAGCGGGCGCCGGACACGTCGCCAAGCGCGATGTATTCGTGAGCGAGATCGAGCTTGTTGCGCGCGATGCGCGCGAGCTGCTCGGGCGTGAAGACCGGCAGCGGCTCCGCCGAATCGGGCGGCAGGTTTAGGTCGAAGTCGAGCGTGAGCGCGCCAAAACGCGGCGCGCCGAGGCCTGCGAGCGCGCCCGCGCCCGCCGTCCCCGCCTCGATGGCCTCGCCCGCCATCCGCGTCGGCGGCTCGAAGAACGGCGACGAGAGCCGCGCCGATGCCTCGGGCGTGGCGGCCGGCTCGGTCGAGAGCGGCGCCGTGGGGATGACCGGCTCTCCGATACGCGGCGGCAGGGGCAGGTCGAGGCCCCCCAGCGCTTCGATTGCATCGTGCGGGAAAGCGATCGGAACTTCGGCGTAGCTCATGTCTTCTGCGGTGACTGCGGGTACTGACGGAATTTCAGGTGCGGCATGCGGCGCCGGCGGGCGCTCGAAGCCTTCGGCAACAGGCGGCGTTTGCACGACGGGCGGCTCGGCCTCTGGCGCGTGCAACGTTTGCGCGGCTTGCGGAGCGCCATCGCCGAAATCCAGCGCGATATCGGGTGTTGCGGGCTTCTGGGCGCGCGCCGGCTCTTCCAGCGTGCGCGCCAGCGCCTCGGCGTCTTCGGCTGTGCGCGGCGCACCGATGCTTTCGGGCGGCAGCGCATCCGCGCCCAGGTCCGCCGCGGCGGCAAGGCTTGCGGCTTCGGTCGCGTCGGCCAGCGTCTGCGATTCGCCCGCTTCGGCGCCGTGCGGCTGCTCATGTGCTGCGTGAGCTTCTTGCTCGATAGTCGGCTCGTGCGGCGTAGCAGGATGCAGCTTCTCGGTCAGCGTAGGCGGCAGCGCTTCGTCGTGCTCCAGCGGCACGGCCGAGACGGTGGGCGTAGGCACCGGCGTGATCGCGACTTCGTCCGCCTTGGGCGCAGGCGCATTCGCGCCCGCATCCGGCTCCTCCGCTGCGTGCGCAATCGGCTCGCGCAACACTGGCGGCGCTTCGACCACAGGCGCGGCGGCTACAGCGGCTGCGGAGGACGTCGACGGCGTCGGCTCGTGCGCTTCGGGCGAGACGTCGGACGCCTGATCGACGGGTTGCTTGCGCTTGCGCATGAGCAGCCGCACAAACAACGCCAGCAGCGCGACGACGACCGCCGCCACGCCACCCATGGCGATCGGCGAGACTTCCGGTTGAGCGCCAGCCGCGCCGGCATTCGCTGCGCCGTTCGGCACCGGTGCGCCGCCTTGCGCGGCAGGCACACCCGCGGACGCGCCGCCCGCGGTTTGCGCCGGCTTGCCGATGCCGTGCTGCTGCAACGCCATCAGCACACGGTTCTTCAATGCGAGGAGTTGCTGGAGGCTGGAGACCTTCGCGCCTTGCGCCGGCGCGCCTGCCGCGCTGCTGGCCGGGGCCGGCTGGACCGAGCCGCTCCACACGTGCGCGTCGCTGGCCTCTGACACCGGCGCAGCGGCACTCGCGCTCGTCGCCGCTCCGGAGGCGCCTTGCGCGGCCGCTTCGGGGCCGCTCGTCGCAACTGCCGCCGAAGCAGGTGCCGACGTTGCCGCGGCTGCGCTGGCCGCACTTGCGCCAGCCGTAGCGGCAGCCGCCGACGACGATGCAGCCGCTACCGCCTCGGCGGCGGCACTCGAAGCCGCGGCAGGCGTGCTGGCGGACGCTGCAGGCGCAGCAGGCGCGCTCGCCGCCGCAGCAGGCGCGCTGGCGGCAGCCGAAGCCGCAGCCGCCCCACCCGGTGCCGCCGTCATGCCCGCAGCCGCGCTGGAAACGTCCGGTGTAGCCGGCACGTTCAGCGTCGCGCCCACGCGCATGCGGCTGGGATCCTGCTTGATGAACGCATTGGGGTTCGCATCGAACAGCGCCTGGCTCATGCGCGCGAGCGTGGCCTTGTCGTGCGACTGCGTGAGGTCAACAGCTACGTCATGCAGCGACTGGCCGGGACGAACGGTGTATTGCCCCGCGACGCTCACCGCAGCGGCGGCAGCGGCGGCGCTCGCAGCGCCTGGCGCCGCACTTGCGCCGCCCTGCGCGGCGGCCAGGCCGCAGAACAGGAAACTCGCCGCCGCCACAGTGGCGCGGATCGCACGCCGCCCTTGGGCGCGCTTCGCGCGAGGCGCGGCGGAAACAGAATCAAATCGAACGATCATCAGTTGCCCTGGCATACCGCTCTTGCGGCTGTCGATCAAATAGGAGTGTGCTTCGGGGCGATTGCATCGATGCATGCGGTAAAAAGCATGCAATAAAAAAAGCGCCGCGACTGGCGCGGCGCTTTTCACCCTGTCTACGCGTCATTAGCCGCGTAGTTTAATTCATTCACTTGTCGAGCAGAATGCGCAACATGCGACGCAGCGGTTCCGCCGCACCCCACAGCAGCTGATCGCCCACCGTGAAGGCCGACAGATACTCGCCGCCCATGGCCAGCTTGCGCAAGCGGCCCACCGGCACCGACAGCGTGCCCGTGACCTTCGCCGGCGACAGATCGCGCATCGAAGCCTCGCGCTGGTTCGGCACGACCTTGACCCAGTCGTTGGCCGAGGCGAGGATGCCGTCGATCTCGTCGAGCGGCACGTCCTTCTTCAGCTTGATCGTGAGCGCCTGCGAGTGGCAGCGCATCGCGCCGATACGCACGCACAGGCCGTCCACCGGAATCGAGCCCGGCTGGCCCATGGCCGGCTTGCCGAGAATCTTGTTGGTTTCCGCGCCGCCCTTCCACTCTTCCTTCGACATGCCGTTGCCGAGGTCCTTGTCGATCCAGGGGATCAGCGAGCCCGCGAGCGGCACGCCGAAGTGCTCGGTCGGCATGGCGTCGCTGTTCATCGTGGCGAGCACCTTGCGGTCGATGTCGAGAATGGCCGACGACGGGTTAGCGAGGTCGCTCGCAACCGCTGCGTTGAGCGCGCCCATCTGCGAGAGCAGCTCGCGCATGTTCTGCGCGCCCGCGCCCGAAGCGGCCTGGTACGTCATGGCCGTGATCCAGTCGACGAGGTTTTCGCGGAACAGGCCGCCCAGCGCCATCAGCATGAGGCTGACCGTGCAGTTGCCGCCGATGAAGTCCTTCTGACCCTTGACCAGCGCGTCCTTGATGACGTCGAGGTTGACCGGGTCGAGGATGATGACCGCATCGTCCTTCATGCGCAGCGCCGAGGCCGCGTCGATCCAGTAACCGGTCCAGCCCGCGGCGCGCAGCTTCGGATACACCTCGTTGGTGTAGTCGCCGCCCTGGCAGGTGATGATGATGTCGCACTTCTTGAGCTCGTCGACGCTGTTCGCGTCCTTGAGCTTCGTCTCGTTTTTGGCGAACGACGGAGCCGCGCCGCCTGCATTGCTGGTGCTGAAAAACACCGGTTCGATCAGGTCGAAATCACGTTCTTCCTGCATGCGCTGCATCAGCACGCTGCCGACCATGCCGCGCCAACCTACGAGACCTACGTTCATGACTAACCCTTGAGATGGACACTTCCCCGCTTCGCTCGCCCGGCGTGGCCGCGCGGGGAAGATGAGCGGGCACGACGAGCGATCAACGAATGGTGATCGTTTTCGTAATCGTTTTCGTGGTAATGGCGAGCGAAATCGCGCGGGCCGTGCCGCGGATGTTCGTAACAGTCGTGATCGGGGAGATCTTCGCCATCGAAGCAATATACACGAAACAGTTAATTTGCGCGGAAAAAACCATACTTTCCGCTATTTGCAACGCCATTCTTCAGGCGCGCGAAATAACAAAGGGCACGCCTGAAACGGCGTGCCCTTCGTGTGGCGTTACAGCGCTGCGATCACCGCGTCGCCCATTGCCACCGTGCCGACCTGCTTGCAGTCCGGCGTGACGATGTCGGCGGTGCGATAGCCTTGCTCGAGCACCTTCTTCACCGCGCTCTCGATACGGTCCGCCTGCTCCGGGCGGCCGAGCGAGTAGCGCAGCATCATGGCCGCCGAAAGGATCGTGGCGAGCGGGTTGGCAATGCCCTTGCCCGCGATATCCGGCGCCGAACCGTGCGACGGCTCGTACAGACCCTTGTTGTTCTTGTCGAGCGAGGCCGAGGGCAGCATGCCGATCGAGCCCGTGAGCATTGCGGCTTCGTCCGAAAGAATGTCGCCGAACATGTTGCCGGTCACGACCACGTCGAAGGCCTTGGGCGCCTTCACGAGCTGCATGGCCGCGTTGTCGACGTACATGTGCGACAGCTCGACGTCCGGATACTCCTTCGAGACATCGATCATGATGTCCTTCCAGAACTGCGACGTTTCGAGCACGTTGGCCTTGTCGACCGAGGTCAGCTTCTTCTGGCGCTTCTGCGCAGCCTGGAACGCCACGTGAGCGATGCGACGCACTTCGGGTTCCGCATAGCGCATCGTGTCGAAGCCTTCGCGTGCACCCTTGAAGTTGCCGTCCGGCGCTTCGCGCGTACCGCGCGGCTGGCCGAAGTAGATGTCGCCGTTCAGTTCACGGACGATCAGGATGTCGAGGCCCGAAACGATTTCCGGCTTCAGCGACGACGCCCCCGTGAGCTGCGGATAGCAGATCGCCGGGCGGAAGTTCGCGAACAGTTCCAGATGCTTGCGCAGGCCGAGAATGGCCTGCTCCGGACGCAGCGCGCGCTCGAGCTTGTCGTACTTCCAGTCGCCCACGGCGCCGAACAGGATCGCGTCGGCGGACTTTGCCAGCGCGAGCGTTGCGTCGGGCAGCGGGTGGCCGCTTGCCTCGTAGCCCGCGCCGCCAACGGGCGCCTCTTCCAGCTCGAACTTTTCGCCGAGTGCGTTGAGCACCTTCACGGCTTCCTTGACGATCTCGGGACCGATGCCGTCGCCCGGCAGCACTGCAATCTTCATCCTGTGATTCCTCGCTCAGTTGTTCGGTGTGCGCTTATCTGCGTTTGTTCGCCGCGTATCAAAGCACGCGGTTGTTCAGCCACGGCTGGCGCGCGAGGCGCTCGGCTTCGTACTGGCGGATCTTGTCGGCGTGACGCAGCGTGAGGCCGATGTCGTCGAAGCCGTTCAAGAGGCAGTAGCGGCGGAACGCGGCCACTTCGAACGGATATTCCTTCGAGCCGTCGGTCGTGCGCACGACCTGCTTGTCCAGATCGACCGTGAGCTGGAAGCCGTTGAACGCGTACGTTTCGTTGAACAGGTGATCCACGTCCGATTCGGACAGCACGATCGGCAGCAGGCCGTTCTTGAAGCAGTTGTTATAGAAGATGTCCGCGAAGCTCGGCGCGATGATCGCGCGGAAACCGTACTGGTCGAGCGCCCACGGCGCGTGCTCGCGTGAGCTGCCGCAGCCGAAGTTCTTGCGCGTGAGCAGCACCGAAGCGCCTTGATAACGCGGCTGGTTCAGCACGAAGTCCGGGTTCAGCGGGCGCTTCGAGTTGTCCTGGCCCGGCTCGCCGTGATCGAGATAACGCCACTCGTCGAAGGCATTCGGGCCGAAGCCGGTGCGCTTGATCGACTTGAGGAACTGCTTCGGAATGATCGCGTCGGTATCGACGTTCTCGCGATCGAGCGGCGCCACGACGCCGGTGTGTACGATGAATTTTTCCATGATCGTGTTGCCTTACCCGAGCTTGCGAATGTCGACGAAATGGCCTTCGATTGCCGCGGCGGCTGCCATGGCCGGGCTCACGAGGTGCGTGCGACCGCCCGCGCCCTGGCGGCCTTCGAAGTTGCGGTTCGAAGTCGATGCGCAACGCTCGCCCGGCTCCAGCCGGTCGGCGTTCATCGCGAGGCACATCGAGCAACCCGGCTCACGCCATTCGAAGCCCGCTTCCGTGAACACCTTGTCGAGGCCTTCGCGCTCGGCTTGCGCCTTCACGAGACCCGAGCCCGGCACGACCATCGCGAGGCGGATATTCGGCGCCACGCGGCGGCCGAGTTTCTTCACGACATAAGCGGCCGAGCGCAGGTCTTCGATACGCGCGTTCGTGCACGAACCGATGAAGATCTTGTCCGGCTTGATCGACTCGATCGGCGTATTCGGTTCGAGCGCCATGTATTGCAGCGCGCGTTCCATCGCGTCGCGCTTGACCGGGTCCTTCTCGCGCTCGGGGTCCGGCACGCGGCTGTCGACCGACGTCACCATTTCCGGCGACGTGCCCCACGTGACCTGCGGGACGATGTCGGCTGCAGTCAGTTCGACCACGCGGTCGAAGTGCGCGCCTTCGTCGGTGCGGAAGTTCTTCCAGTATTCGACGGCCTGATCCCACTCCGCGCCTTGCGGCGAGAACGGACGGCCCTTCAGGTATTCGATCGTGGTGTCGTCCACGGCGACCATGCCTGCGCGCGCACCGCCTTCGATCGCCATGTTGCACACGGTCATGCGGCCTTCCATCGTGAGGCCGCGGATCATCGAGCCGCCGAACTCCATGGCGTAGCCCGTGCCGCCCGCCGTGCCGATCTTGCCGATGATGGCGAGCACGATGTCCTTCGCGGTGCAGCCGCGCGGCAGTTGGCCCTCGACCTTCACGAGCATGTTCTTGCTCTTCTTTTGCAGCAGCGTTTGCGTGGCCAGCACGTGCTCGACTTCCGAGGTGCCGATGCCGTGCGCAAGCGCGCCGAACGCGCCGTGCGTGGACGTGTGCGAGTCGCCGCAGACGATCGTCATGCCGGGCAGCGTCGCGCCCTGCTCCGGACCCACGATGTGCACGATGCCCTGGCGCTGGTCGGCCATCTTGAACTGCGTGATGCCGAAGGCGTCGCAGTTCGAATCGAGCGTGTCCACCTGCAGCTTCGAGACCGGATCGGCAATGCCGTGGCTGCGGTCGGTGGTGGGCACGTTATGGTCGGACACCGCCAGGTTCGCGCTGATGCGCCACACGGGGCGCTCGTGCATCTTCAGGCCTTCGAAAGCCTGCGGGCTGGTGACTTCGTGCAACAGATGACGGTCGATGTAGAGAATCGTCGTGCCATCGTCTTCCGTGTGGACCACATGGGTGTCCCACAATTTGTCGTAGAGCGTCTTTGCCATGATGTGCGGGGGAATTGTTTGACTGCGGGGCAATACGGTTGTGTGAATCGATTATGCCACGCGAAACCCGCCCACTACAGGGCCTTTCCTGAAAAAAAGCGATAAAAAACAGTGAGTTGGGTGGTAGTCGCGATACCTGTATCAGCGTTACCCGGCGAGCGCGGGTGTCGTGGCGCAACCGTGTCGCGCCAAAGCGTGCGCACGTCGGGGGCTCGCTGCAGGGATTCGGGATGCAAAAAGAGATGCGCCGGCCCGACCACGACCGGCGCAAGTTGGTTACCGCTGTGAGAACGGTGAAACATGGGCTTCGGAATTCGCGACACAGGGGGAGCCGCGTCACCGACGTCCATACCTGTCTAACGGCAATTTGGCGCCAGGGTTTAATCGGGGCCAACGCCGCGCTCCAAAACGGTGCGCAAGCGCCATGGCAATTTAATTAGTCATCCTGATTTTCATGATGCTTCACCCACATCTGGCGGCCGTTTCCACCGGAGAGCGCACGAGTCGCCGGAACGGACACTGCCCGATCAGGCACGAGGTTTGCGAGACGAACGCGGCCGCATGGAATTCCACCTTGTGATTTCATCGTACTCAATAAACAACGCCGCGGCCGGCCAGCCAAACTCGGAGGCTTCATGCCACTCGCAATCTGCATTGCGCAGCACAGAACAAGCAGAATAAAACCAACGGCGCCGCGCCGCTCGCGGGCCACGCAGCGTATGTCACTTGCCGCCATGGCATGCGCCCTCGTCGCGCTGGCCCCGCGCGCCGAGGCGCAAACCCCCTCGCCGCTTGGCGAATGGCAGTATTCCGCCGGCATTCCGCTCGAAAAGATGTTTGAGCCAAACCGTCCCGACTTCGAAGCGCGGCTTGGCGTGGGCGCGACTTTCGAACCGCGCTACGACGGCTCGGACCGCTATCACACCCTGGTCGGCCCGAGCATCGACCTGCGCTACAAGGACATCCTGTTCGGCTCGACGGGGGAGGGCTTCGGCGCCAACGTGCTGCAGGGCCCAAACTGGCGCGTGAGCGTCGCCGCGGCCTACGACCTCGGACGGCGCGGCCAGGACGACCCGACGCGGCTGTACGGGATGGGCAACATCAACCCGGCGCCGGAATTGAAGATCGCTGGCGAGTATGTAATCTCGAAGGACTTCCCGCTCGTGCTGCGCACCGCCTTCACGCGCAGCTTCGGCGGCTCGAATGGCTGGACTGCAGACCTCGGCGCCTATATGCCGCTGCCGGGCAGCAACGAGAACTTCTACTGGTTCGCCGGCCCTTCGGTCACGTTCGCCGACTCCAACTACATGCAGAGCTGGTTTGGCGTGACGCCGCAGCAGGCGGCGGCATCCGGTTACCGCCAGTACGACGCGAGCGCGGGCCTCAAGTCGGCCGGCTTCGGCATCACGATGGTCTACTTCGTCAACAAACATTGGTTCGTGAGCGCCGACGGCGCGATCAAGCGCCTGCTCGGCAGCGCCGCGCATAGTCCGATCATCCAGACGAAGACGGGGGGCGTTTGCGACGTTTCGATCAATTACCAGTTCTAGCGCTGCCGCGCGCTACCGGCAGCCAAGATCGTCGAACTCCTTCTCCGCGTCGCGGCGCTGGTTGTAGCGCTGCATCGTGTTTTCCTGTTCCCCGTAGTGCCCGTAATTCGGCACGACGGCGTTCGCCTGATCGGTCCCTGCCGGTCTGAATGCGTGGTCATACTCCGCCGCAACCTCCTTGCAACGCCTCGTCAGATCGTTCGCCCGATCGCTCCTGGAAGGCGCGGTTGCCACGCCGAAGTTCTTCTGTAGAGGGCTCAGATATTGCCGCGACGTCGAGTCCGGTGCGGCGGGTTGCTCGACCGTCTGTGCTGAAGCGCGGCTCGCCAGCGTGAAAAGACAAAGTAGTACGAAGAGAATGCGGGCGGTCATGTTCGTCGGTCCGGAAAAAAGGCGGAATCGTATCCGCGTCGCACCAACTCACACGTGACCTGTGTCAAGCCACGGCGCTCATTCCCTGCTCATTCTTCGCCACTATGCTGACCCAATGGGCCAAAGGCCCATGAGGCCGGCTGTGCCCGCAAAAACCGCGCACGAAGGTCACATTCCTCTCTACGTTCAAAGGAACAACCATGCTTGCGCCGATCGTCACGGCCTCCTTCCTCGGTCAGCCCGCGTGGCTCTGGGTCGCCTTCCTGGCAGTGGTGATCGTGCTGCTCGCGCTCGATCTCGGCGTGCTGCACCGTGACGACCACGAAATCGGCATCCGCGAAAGTCTGTGGCTCTCGCTCGGCTATATCGTCGTGGGCGTGCTGTTCGGCGGCTTCGTCTGGTGGCAGCTCGGCGCGCAACCGGCTACCGAATACATCACCGGCTATCTCATCGAAAAATCGCTCTCGCTCGACAACGTGTTCGTCATCGCGTCGATCTTCGGTGCGCTCGCGGTGCCGCGGCAGCTTCAGCATCGCGTGCTGTTCTGGGGCATTGTCGGCGTGCTGGTGCTACGCGCATTGATGGTCGGACTCGGCGCGGCGCTCGTCACGCAGTTCGAGTGGATGCTGTACGTGTTCGGCGTGTTTCTTGCCGTGACGGGCGTGAAGATGCTGCTGGGCCCGAAGGAAGAGGCCAGCGTGGACGACAGCGCCCTGCTGCGCTGGCTGCGCCGCAAGCTGCCCGTCACGCCGCAGCTCAAGGGGCGCGCGTTTCTCGTGCGGCAAGCGCATCCGCGCACCGGCAAGCTCACGCTGCTCGCCACGCCGCTACTGCTCGCACTCGTGATGATCGAGTTCGCCGACCTGATCTTTGCTGTCGATTCGATCCCCGCGATATTTTCGATCACGACCGACCCCTTCATCGTCTATACGAGCAACATCTTCGCCGTGCTGGGTCTGCGCGCGCTCTACTTCGCGCTCGCGGCGATGGCGCACCGCTTCTATTACCTCAAGCATGCGCTCGCGCTCGTGCTCGTGTTCATCGGCGCGAAGATCTTTCTGGTGGGCATCATCGGCAAGATTCCCGCCCTGTTCAGCCTTGGCGTGACGGCAGCGCTGCTCGCGGGCGGCGTGGTGGTGTCGCTCGTCAAGACACACAAGCCGGAAGGCACGCTCGGCGCTTCATGAAGGCAAGCTGCGCGTTCCTCATTCTTCGCTCATTTTGCTCTGCGAGGATGGTTTCCATCGAGGCCGCGCTGCCCTTCAAGCAAGACGGGACGGGCCTCGATGACCTGTCACTCATCACGGAGCGCATCATGAAATGCCCCAACTGCCCTGACGTCACCCTCTCGCTCACAGAGCGTCAGGGCGTCGAACTCGACTACTGCCCGCAGTGTCGCGGCGTCTGGCTCGATCGCGGCGAACTCGACAGGCTGATCGAACGCAGCGGCACCCGGCAGTATCGCAACGAAGACGATGCACACGCATCGCGCCAGCATGGTTCGAAGCACGGCTCGCAACATGGCGACTACGCCCCGCGCCGCGCGCACGACAGCTACGGCGGCAACGGTCATCGCCGCAAGTCGTGGCTGCAGGACATCTTCGACTGAGCCACGGCTGCGCCAACCGTTCCATCGCCATCACGTTTTAAGAGGATTCCTGAACATGCGTACCTATACCTGCAACAGTCCGCAAGCCGCTGGCCGCATCGTCGCCGTCGCGATGCTCGCCGACGGCCACCTGAGCAGCGAGGAGCTGGCAGCCGTCCATCGCGCGCGCCTTGCCGACCGGCTCGGCCTCGCGCCGGGCGAATTCGGCGAAATCCTCAAGGGCCTGTGCGAGGACTTGCAGACCACCTCGCACCTGAACTGGAGCGACGCATGCAAACTCGACTCCGACGTGATGCAGCAAATCATGCGCGAACTCGACGACCCCGCGCTGCGCGCCGAAGTGCTGAATCTGTGCCATGTCGCGGTGTATTCGGACCGGCACGTTGCCGAGAACGAAGTCGCGCTGCTCGCTTCGCTTAGCCGCGCCTGGCAGAAGGAACCCTGGCAGCGCCTGCTGGCATAAGTTCGCGCGCAATGCGTGCCTTCCCCCATGCATTGCGCTATGCGGCGAGCCCCGCGCTCGCCGCGGTTTTTTACAGCGCGCAGTTCCTTGCGCGCTTTTTTTATTCGAACGTTCCGCCGCTCACGTGCAAACGGCCCAACCCAGCCCGCGCACGTTGCGGATCACCGCCTGTCCGAACTTGCGGCGCACGCTGTAAATCACGGCATCCACCGCGTTGCTTTCCACTTCCTCGCCCCAGCCATAAAGCCGCTCCTCGAGTTGCTGACGCGACAGGATCGCGCCCGGCCGCTCGAGCAGCGCGAGCATGAGCGCGTACTCGCGCGCGGAAAGGTCGTCGGACTGGCCGTCGAACGTGAGACGGCGCGCGTTCATGTCGAGCGTCACGCGGCCGCTGCCCATGGTCGGCGAGGCGAAGCCCGATTTGCGCCGCACCACGGCGCGGATGCGCGCGAGCAGTTCCTTGCTCTCGAACGGCTTCACGAGATAGTCGTCGGCGCCGAGATCGAGGCCTTCCACGCGCGTGTCCACGTCGTCGCGAGCGGTGATGATGAGCACGGGCGTGGCGTCTTGCGACTCGCGCAGGCCGCGCAACACGTCGAGCCCGCTCATGTCGGAAAGACCGAGGTCGAGCAGGATCGCCGTGTACGAGCCGTCGCGAATCGCGGTGCGGCCGCTCTCGCCCGTGCGCACCCAGTCGACGCTGTATGACGCGTCCTTCAACGCGCGCAGCAGCGCGGGCCCGATCAGCAGATCGTCTTCGATCAGCAGAATGCGCATCGTGTCCGTCCTTTGTTTCGCATGCTTCCCGGAATTTTGCCTTACCGGCTTGCACCGGATTGGCGCGGCAACTCGATTCGCGCGACGATGCCGCGTTGCCCATCGCGCCGGTTCGCGAGCGTCACGCAACCTCGGTAGCTCTGCGCCACCGCCTGCGCGATGGCGAGGCCAAGGCCGCTGCCGTGCGCATCATGACCGCCTGCGCGGAAAAACCGGTCGAATACACGCGGCAAGTCGGCCTCGGCAATGCCGGGCCCGTTGTCGGTCACCTCGATGACAACGCCTGTGCCTTCGCGGCGCACCGCTACGTCCACATTCGCGCCTTCCTGACTGTAGCGGATCGCGTTGTCCACGAGATTGCGCACGAGCACGCGCATGTCGGTTTCGGTGGCGCGCACCGTCACGTCGTCGAGACACGTCACGCCCAGATCGACACCGCGCGAGTCGGCGAGCGGGAGCAGGTCAGCCAGCACGTCGGTGACGACCTGCGGCAGCGGCACCTCCGCCAGCACGCGTTGCGCACTGCCGATTTCGGCACGCGCAAGACCGAGCAGCTGCGAGACGAGCGCGCCCGTGCGCACGATGCCGCGCCGCAACTCCTCGAAACGCTCGGGGTACTGTTCGGGCGGCGCATTGCGCAGGTTGTCGATCTGCAACTGCATGGCGGAGATCGGCGAACGCAGTTCGTGCGCGGCATCGGCGATGAACATGCGCTCGGCGTTCACGAGCACCGAAAGGCGCTCGATCATGCGATTGATCGATTCGACGAAAGGCCGCAATTCGACGGGCGCCTGCCCGGCTTCGAGCGGTTTGAGGTCGTGCAGATCGACGTTCGCGGCGCGGTGCCCGATGCGCTCGAGCGGCCGCAGCGAAACGCGCACGGTCACGGCGATCGTGAGCGCGAGCAGCGGCAGCAGCGCGAGCATGGGCAGCAGGCTCCAGAACGCCACGCGCAAGGCGTTGCGGTTGCGCATGCTGCGCGATTCGGCCACCTGAATGTATTCGTCGCCGGCGGCGAGCGCGAACACGTCCCAGGCCTCGCCGTCATAGTCGATCGACGAGAAGCCGCTTCGCGCGCGCGGCAGCGCGACGTTCGCGTTGCTCGTGCGGCTCGGTGCTTCGCCGTCGCCCTCGGACCAGATCTGCACGACGAAATCGTCGGCGGGCGAGCGCTCGCCGCGCTCCGTTGCGCGATGGGGCACGCCCGTCTGCACGTGCGCGGCCGCGTCGCGCAAAGTCGTGTTGAACTCGGCGGCGAGACTGCGCACCACGAGGAAGGTGCCGAGCGCGCCCAGCACGCCGACGAGAATCGCGAGCGTGCCGATCGCAATGCTCAGGCGGCGATGCAGGGAATGCGCGGCGAAGAACATGGAGCGTCTCGGGTTGGGAGGCGCGCTCCATCATAAAGGATTCGCGGCGTGCGTTCGGCTGCCTGGTGGGGTTCAACGATGCCCGCCGCCCATGCCGCCTCCGCCCCCATGCCCCATGCCGCTCCAGACGCCGCCGTGTCCGCCATGCCCGCCATGAAAGCCGCCATGCATGCCTGACACCGGATGCATATGCGGGCCGCCCGGGAAGACATGATCCATGTGATGAAAGTGATGGAAATGGTCAACGAACACGAACGAGCCGCCCACGAATACCGGCGGCCACCAGCCATACCACGGCCCGGCGTAGTAAGCCGTCGCGTCGGGCCAGGCGACCGGATAGACGAGCGTGTCGTCGCTCTGCATGATCTGCCATGTGCCGTCGGGTTGCAGGCATGCGACGCCGCTGATCTGCTGCGGCGCGCCGTCGATCTCGGCGGTGCCGGTAACGGGGCGGCATGGCGCCTCTGACGGGTAAGACCCATACGCGGCCTGCTGCGACGCGACCGGCGTCGTACAGGCGCTCAGCAGGCAGGCCAGCACATTGAAGGCGAGAAGTTTGCGCATGATGTCGCCCCTCGCGATGGTCCGGCCTCGTGGCGCGCGGGTTGCGCGCCGGCGCCGTGAAGACTCCATCGGTACGCCTCGCACGCGGCGCGCGAATGTGTCGGCGCGCCAGCGTGTCATCTGCAAAACGAGGGGCGTGGCAGCACTATTCCTTTTCTGGTGCGCGCTCGGGGCGAGAATGGCCCTTGCCCTGATTACCGCTTGTTTCGGCGCCGCCGAACTGCGTCAGGCCTGCCACCGCGTAGCGAACGCGCGAATGTCCGCGTTCACGCGCGCCGCATGGTTGAAGTACATGCCATGTGTGCCGCCCTCATAAACCTTCAGCGTCGCGCGTTCAAGCGCGGCCGCCGTCGGACGCCCTGTGATCTCCAGTGGCGCCGAAGCATCGCAGTCGCCGTGCAGCACGAGCGCGGATACGTCGATCGCGGCCAGTTCGCGGCGGAAGTCGGTGACCATCTGCACGCGGCTCAACTGCGCGGCTGCGCACAAAGACGTGCCCAGCATCATGTCCGCCGTCCACTGAATGACCGTGCGCGACGTGCCGGGGCTGAAGTAGGCGTCGGCGCGCCGGTCGATCCAGTCGGGAAACGACGTGAGCATTTCCGCGATCGACGCTTCGAAGAGGCTCGCGTCGAGCCCGCCGGGATTGTCGGCAGTCTTGAGCAAACAAGGCGTAGAAGCCGGCGAAACCAGCACGATGCCGGCTACGCGGCGCGAGCCGTGACGGCTCAAATAACGCACGATCTCACCGCTCGCGAACGAATGACCGACCAGCGTCACGCGCGCCAAACCTCGTGCGTCGAGTACCGCTTCGAGATCGTCGGCGAGCGTGTCGTAGTCGTAGCCACGGCCCGGGTCGCTCGAACGTCCGTGCCCGCGGCGGTCATACGCCACGCAGCGAAATCCCGCGGCTGCGAGCGGCGCGCATTGGTAGTTCCACATGTCGGCATTGAGCGTCCAGCCGGAGAGAAACACGAGCGGCACCCCATCGCCCCAGTCGCGATAGTGCAGTGCGGTCTCGTCGTCGATGCGGATCAAGCCGGGTTGGCGGGCATTGAGGGTGTCGCGTGCCATGGTCGTCGCTCCTTGCGGTTGGGGTGGGCCGATGAGGACCATGGTCGCCGATGCCGTGCGCGCCGACGATTACGTCGGAGGTAATGGCCGTGCGCCCGTGGCAAGGACGCTTGCGCGCGCTACGCGCAATCGCATCACGCCGGTGCTAGATTCGTCGCACGTACTGCCCAGGAGACGCTCATGAGCAACACTTCGCCGCGACCGGCCTTCGGCTCCGCCATCTACTATCGCAACCCATTCGCCGCGCTCGACTGGCTGGAAAAGGCGTTCGGTTTCAAGCGTCAGTTCGTCGTCACGTCGCCGGACGGAAAGCTCGGTCACTCGGAAATGCGCTTCGGGGACGGCTACGTGATGATTTGTGGCGGCTGGCCGGGCATGCCCTACACGAGCCCCGCCGAACTGGAAGGCAAGAACACGCAGTCGGTGCATGTGCAGTTGAAAAGCGGTCTCGACGCGCATTGCGAACGCGCCCGCGCCGCGGGTGCGAAGATCATTCGCGAACCGGCCGACCAGTTTTACGGCGATCGCGTCTACGCGGCTTGCGACCCCGAAGGCCATGTCTGGAGCTTCGGCGAAACCGTGCGCGAGGTCACGCGCGAAGAAGCGGAGCAGGCCAGCGGGCTGAAGATCGACGGCTGGGTTTGAGCGCGGGTGTGAGCACGACGGCGTACCTCGCGCGCAAAAGAAAAACGCCCCGACGAGTGATAGCCCGTCGGGGCGTTTGCATGACGGCTTGCGCGCAGCGCGCGCAAATCGAAATGGCTTAGCGTTGCGCGATCGGCTTGGCTTCGCGCGGCGTTTCGCCGATGAACAGCTGACGCGGACGGCCGATCTTCTGTTCGGGGTCGGCGATCATTTCGTTCCACTGCGCAATCCAGCCCACCGTACGCGCCATCGCGAAGATACACGTGAACATCGAGGTCGGGATGCCGAGTGCGCGCTGCACGATACCCGAGTAGAAGTCGACGTTCGGGTACAGCTTGCGCGACACGAAGTATTCGTCTTCCAGCGCGATCTTTTCGAGCTGCATGGCGAGCTTGAAGAGCGGATCGTCGTGCAGACCGAGTTCGTTCAGCACTTCGTAGCACGTCTCGCGCATGAGCTTCGCACGCGGGTCGTAGTTCTTGTACACGCGGTGACCGAAGCCCATCAGCTTCACGCCCGAGTTCTTGTCCTTCACTTGCTTGATGAACTCAGGAATCTTGTCCGGCGAGCCGATTTCTTCCAGCATGTTCAGTGCGGCTTCGTTCGCACCACCGTGCGCCGGGCCCCACAGACAGGCGATACCGGCCGCGATACACGCGAACGGGTTCGCGCCCGACGAGCCAGCCAGACGCACCGTCGAGGTCGAAGCGTTCTGCTCGTGGTCGGCGTGCAGAATGAGGATACGGTCGAGCGCGCGCACGAGCACGTCGTTGACCTTGTACTCTTCGCACGGGTTCGAGAACATCATGCGCATGAAGTTCGCGCTGTACGACAGATTGTTCTGCGGGTACACGAACGGCTGGCCGATCGAGTACTTGTACGCCATGGCGACGAGCGTCGGCAGCTTCGCGATCATGCGGATCGCCGACACTTCACGATGCTTCGGATTGTTGATGTCGAGCGAGTCGTGATAGAACGCCGACAGCGCGCCGACTGCGGCGACGAGAATCGCCATCGGGTGCGCGTCGCGGCGGAAGCCGCGGAAGAAGAACTGCATTTGCTCGTGAACCATCGTGTGCTGCGTGACGGTCTTGACGAACTCTTCCTTCTGCGCTGCGTTCGGCAGTTCGCCGCGGTACAGCAGGTAGCAGGTTTCGAGGAAGTCGGCGTTTTGCGCGAGGTTGTCGATCGGGTAGCCGCGGTACAGCAGTTCGCCCTTGTCCCCGTCGATGTACGTGATCGCCGAGTTGCACGACGCCGTCGACATGAAGCCCGGGTCATACGTGAACTTGCCGGTCTGACCGTACAGTTTGCGGATGTCGATCACATCCGGGCCCATCGTGCCCTTGTAGATCGGCAGTTCGACGCTCGGCGAATTGTCGCTGAACGATAGCGTGGCTTTTACATCAGACGGGGTCATAGCACATCCTCAATCGAAGATAAACACGGGATTCGATAGTTTTGTACGTCCGGCGCGGCGCCTGCAAGACAACTGCGGACGCCACCGCGCTCAGACGTTCCGAAGCAGCTCCAGCACCCGCTTCACGTCCGGGTCGGCAAGGTCGCCTTCTGGTTCCTTGCGCGCGAGCAGCAAGTCCATCAGGTCGTTATCGCTCAGCTCGAGCAGGCGCGTGAGAGCGCCCACGTCGGCGTCGCTGAGTTCATGCTCATAGCGCTCGAAAAACCGCTCAAAAATCAGATCATTTTCGAGCAGGCCGCGCCGCGCGCGCCAGCGAAGGCGCGCGCGGCGAAGGGGGTCG